>NZ_JBJGXN010000030.1:0-727 GCF_045447035.1 Pseudomonas sp. O230
GCCGAGGGCGGCGTGGTCAGCGGCAACGTGTTGTGGAACGACGTCGCCGGCGCCGATGGTCCCTTGCTCGGCGGTGGCGTGGTCGGCGTGCGCGCCGGCTCGGACACCTCGACCCCGGTCAGCGGCGGGCTGAATCAACAGATCAACGGCACCTACGGTTACCTGACCCTCGACGCCCAGGGCAACGCTGAATACCACAGCTACCCGAACGGCGTGAACGGCCCGGGCGCCACCGACGTGTTCACCTACACCCTGCGCGATAACGACGGCGATCAAAGCACCACAACCATCACCATCGACGTCAACAACAGCTGCATCAAAGCGGTCAGCGACAACGATGCGACGGTCTACGAAAAAGCCCTCGACCTGAGCAAGGACGGCCAGGACCTGGCGCCCGGCACCGTCATCGGCAGCCAACCGGGCCACACCGGCGAAACCGCCTCCGGCACCTTGGTCGGCTCGGTCAGCGGTGCGGCGGGCGCGATCACTTACGCACTGGTTGGCAGCGACCACGGCGCGTATGGCCAGATCCTGCTCAACCCCAACGGCACCTACACCTACACCCTGACCTCGCCGGCCAGCACCACGCCGCATGCGGACAACGGCGCCAATACCCTGAGCGAAACCTTCACCTATCAGGCCACCGATTCGCTGGGCAACACCGTCACCAGCACCATCGTGGTCAACATCGTCGATGACGTGCCTAAAGCCGTCGATGACAGCAACG
>NZ_JBJGXN010000031.1:0-557 GCF_045447035.1 Pseudomonas sp. O230
TGTTGCTGTCATCGACGGCTTTAGGCACGTCATCAACGATGTTGACCACGATGGTGCTGGTGACGGTATTGCCCAGCGAATCGGTGGCCTGATAGGTGAAGGTTTCGCTCAGGGTATTGGCGCCGTTATCCGCATGCGGCGTGGTGCTGGCCGGCGAGGTCAGGGTGTAGGTGTACGTGCCGTTGGGGTTGAGCAGGATCTGGCCATACGCGCCGTGGTCGCTGCCAACCAGCGCGTAAGTGATCGCGCCCGCCGCACCGCTGACCGAGCCGACCAAGGTGCCAGAGGCGGTTTCGCCGGTGTGGCCCGGTTGGCTGCCGATGACGGTGCCGGGCGCCAGGTCCTGGCCGTCCTTGCTCAGGTCGAGGGCTTTTTCGTAGACCGTCACATCGTTGTCGCTGACCGCTTTGATGCAGCTGTTGTTGACGTCGATGGTGATGGTTGTGGTGCTTTGATCGCCGTCGTTATCGCGCAGGGTGTAGGTGAACACGTCAGTCGCGCCGGGACCGTTCACGCCGTTCGGGTAGCTGTGGTATTCAGCGTTGCCCTGGGCGTCG
>NZ_JBJGXN010000032.1:0-236 GCF_045447035.1 Pseudomonas sp. O230
ATCCAAGGCCTCTTCCGCGAAGTCCCCTTACCCGTGCGCTTCAATCGCCAGCGCCGAGAGGTCTGTGTCCCTCGCGATGATGGTGAGTACTGGATCGTCCCTTGGGAAACCGTCACGGCCGCCGCCACCCAGCACTCGTCGGTCAGTCAGGCCGGTAAAGCCACGATGGGTTTACTGGTCATCGGTTTCGAAAACCCGGACCCGTTAGCCAAGGAAGACAACAAGCATTTTTCGCT
>NZ_JBJGXN010000033.1:0-212 GCF_045447035.1 Pseudomonas sp. O230
ACCGAGGTGGCATCGGGGTTGGCGTTCGGCGTGTCATCGACGATGTTGACGTTGATCTGCCCCGTCGCGGTGCTGCCGTCGGTGTCCTTGGCCACCACGTCGAAGTGTTCGGAGATGCTGTTGGCACCGCCGCCATTCGGGTGGTCGCTGTCGTAACGCAGCGTGTAGCTGTAGCTGACCACGCCGGTCGCCGGGTTGTAACCGGTGATGGT
>NZ_JBJGXN010000034.1:0-202 GCF_045447035.1 Pseudomonas sp. O230
AGCATCCGGGTCGGTGCCGTAGGTGAGGTTTTTTTCATAGACGGTCAGCTCGCCGCCCTCTACGTCGAGGCCGTTGAGGGTCACCGGGCTGTTATGGATCTGCAAGACCAGGTTGGCGGTGCTGGTGTCGCCGTCGGCATCGGTGAGCGTGTACTGGAAGGTTTCGGTGCCGTTGCCATCGCCGTGCAAGGCTTTGAAATCG
>NZ_JBJGXN010000004.1:0-519959 GCF_045447035.1 Pseudomonas sp. O230
ATTAAATTCCGAAACCCCTATCTGCGTATGCAGGTAGGGGTTTTGTTTTGTCCGGAATAAAAGCACGCTCTGGACGAGCACAAATTTGCACAGTTATTTTCGACTCATGACACTAGAATAGGTCCAACTTTTTCGGAGTCAGTGCCTTTATGCCAGATCCGGTTGACGCCCCCGGGCTGTCAGAATTACCGCTGGACGACTTGGTGGCGTGCCATGAGTGCGACTTGCTGATGCGCAAACCCGAACTCGCCCATGGTGAGAAAGCCCTGTGTCCGCGCTGCGGCTACGAGCTCTATGCCCATCGGCACAATGTTGTGCAACGCAGTCTCGCCTTGGTCATCGCCGCGCTGTTGTTGTACATTCCGGCGAACTTTTTACCCATCATGCAGCTCAATCTACTCGGGCAGTCGTCGCAAGATACTGTCTGGAACGGCGTTGTCGGCCTGTTCGATACCGGTATGCAAGGTGTCTCGGTGATTGTGTTTCTATGCAGCATGGGGATCCCGCTGCTTAAACTGCTTTGCCAATTGGCCGTGCTGTTGAGTATTCGTTTTGATATCGGCCGTAGTTACGGTTTGTTGCTCTATCGGATTTATCACCATCTACGCGATTGGGGAATGCTCGAGGTTTACCTCATGGGCGTACTGGTGGCGATCGTCAAACTGGCAGATATGGCAGCAATCACCGTCGGTCTCGGCCTGGCGTGTTTTATCAGTTTGTTGTTGGTCCAGGTCTGGTTGGAGGTTGTGATGTCGCCTCATCAGATCTGGCAGGCTTTATCAGGAGAGGATGCCCATGCGGGCGATTGATGCAGGCATTCTGATTTGCACCGAATGCCATGAATTGAACAAGCAGGAAGCTGACACCGACTCGCAGGTTTGCACCCGCTGCGGTGCGGTGGTTCACGCCCGCCGCCCGAACAGTCTCGTTCGTACCTGGGCCTTGCTGGTCACCGCCGCCATTCTCTACATTCCAGCCAACGTGCTGCCGATCATGACTGTCAGCTCTCTCGGTCAGGGTGATCCAAGCACCATCATGTCCGGTGTGATCCAGCTGGTTCAACACGGCATGATTCCCATCGCCGCCGTAGTTTTTATCGCCAGTATCCTTGTGCCCACTTTTAAATTGGTCGGCATCGCCTTGCTGCTGTTTTCGGTGCAGCGCCGCCAGCCGCTTTCGGCTCGCCAACGGATCTGGATGTACCGCTTTATAGAGTTTATCGGTCGCTGGTCAATGCTCGATATCTTTGTGATTGCCATCCTGGTGGCGGTTGTGAATTTTGGACGGCTTGCCAGTGTCGAAGCCAATCTTGGCGCCATCGCTTTCGCCAGTGTGGTGATTCTGACGATGCTTGCCGCAGTAACTTTCGATCCCCGACTGATTTGGGATAACACGGAGTCGGACGACGACCATGACTGATTTGCCTACAGCGAAAACCCGACCGGCCTCGAACTGGTCAGCCATTTGGGTGTTGCCCCTGATCGCCTTGATCATCGGTGGCTGGCTCGGCTGGCGTGCCTACAACGAGACTGGCATCGAGATTCAGGTGCGTTTCGAAAGCGGTGAAGGCATTCAGGCCAACAAGACCGAAGTCGTCTACAAAGGCATGTCGGTCGGCAAGGTGAAAACCCTCACGCTCGACGACGAAGGCGCCTCCAAAGGGGTGATTGCCACCGTCGAGATGAACAAGGACGTGGAGCCATACTTGCGTACCAGCACACGCTTCTGGCTCGTCAAGCCGAGCGTGACCCTGGCCGGTATCACGGGGCTGGAAACCCTGGTCTCCGGTAACTATGTCGCGATCAGTCCGGGGGAAGGCGAGCCCACACGCAAATTCAAGGCCCTGGCCGAAGAACCGCCGCTGTCGGATGCCAAACCCGGGTTGCACCTGACCATCAAGGCTGACCGTCTTGGGTCGCTGAACCGCGGCAGCCCAGTGTTCTACAAGCAGATCAAAGTCGGCCAGATCAAAAGTTACTTGCTGTCCGAAGACCAAAGTACGGTTGAGCTTAAAGTATTCATCGAACCCACCTACGCCAAGCTTGTGCGCAAACACACACGATTCTGGAATGCCAGCGGCATCAGCATCGACGCCAACCTGTCCGGTGTGAAAGTGCGCAGTGAGTCCCTGGCCAGCATCGTCGCCGGCGGCATCGCGTTTGCCACCCCGGAAAACCGCAAGGACAGCCCGCCCACCGACCCGAGCCTGCCGTTTCGTCTCTATGAAGACTTCGATGCGGCAGCCGCCGGTATTCGGGTCAAGGTCAAACTCAGCGATTTCGAAGGTCTGCAGGCCGGCCGCACGCCGGTCATGTACAAAGGCATTCAGGTCGGCAATCTGAAAGCCCTGAAGATCGATCCCGATCTGTCTGGTGCTACCGCTGAACTGACCCTTGATCCACTGGCCGAAGATTACCTGGTCGAAGGCACTCAGTTCTGGGTGGTCAAACCGTCGATCTCCCTCGCCGGTATCACCGGGCTTGAGGCGCTGGTCAAAGGCAACTACATCGCCGTGCGTCCCGGCGATAAAGGCGCTGCGCCGCAACGTGAGTTCGTGGCACGGCCCAAGGCGCCGCCGCTGGATTTGCGTTCGCCGGGCCTGCACCTGGTGTTGTTCACCGAAAATCTTGGTTCGCTGGAAGTCGGCAGCCCGATTCTCTACAAACAGGTCAAGGTCGGTTCGGTCCAGAGCTATCAGTTCTCGCGCACCAAAAAACAATTGGTGATTGGTGTACACATCGAGAAGGAATACGAAGGGCTGGTCAACGCCTCGACCCGATTCTGGAATGCCAGCGGCATTACGCTCACGGGCGGATTGACCGGCGGAATCCAGGTCAAGAGTGAATCGTTGCAAAGCCTGATGGCCGGCGGCATTGCCTTCGAAACCCCGGAAGCCAAAGCCCCGCTGCAAAAGAAAATCCCGCGTTTCCGTCTGTTCGCCAACCATGACGAGGCCAACCAGAAAGGCACTGTGGTCACGATCAAGGTCGATCGTGCCGATGGCTTGCGTAGCGGCACACCGGTGAGATTCAAAGGCCTGGATGTCGGCAAGATTGAAGACGTCGACCTCACGGATGACCTGCAATCGGTGATGCTCACCGCGCGGATCACCGAAGTGCCGGAGCGTATCGCCCGGGTCGGCAGTCAGTTCTGGGTGGTCAAACCCGAGCTGGGGCTGATCAAGACCTCGAACCTGGAAACCCTGGTGACCGGCCAATACATCGAAGTACAGCCGGCCGCGAAAAACCTCGGCGCGCAGAAGAACTTCGTAGCACTGGCCAATCCCCCGGAAACTGCCAAACAGGAAGCCGGTTTAAGTCTGGTGCTGAGCGCCGCTCGCCGCGGCTCGTTGAAAACCGGCGTGCCGGTGACGTACCGCGAAGTCACTGTGGGCAAGGTGACGGGCTATGAACTGGGCCAAACCGCTGACCGTGTGCTGATACACATCCTGATCGAACCAAAATATGCGCCATTGGTACGCAGCGGCACCCGGTTCTGGAACACCAGCGGTTTCGGGTTCGACTACGGTTTGTTCAAAGGTGCGACGGTGCGCACTGAGTCGCTGGAGACACTGATTCAGGGTGGTATCGCTTTCGCCACACCGGATGGGGACCGTATGGGTAGTTCGGCACGGCCCGAACAGACGTTCCCGTTGTTCGACAGGTTTGAAGATGAATGGCTGACCTGGGCGCCGAAGATTCCCCTCGGCAAATAGCTGGTACTTGATTGGGTGTCTGTGAGGACGCCTTCGCGGGCAAGCCCGCTCCCACGTTTGATCGCATTCCCATGAAAGAACGCGGTCACTGTGGGAGCGGGCTTGCCCGCGAAATGGCCCTAAAATTCACTAAAAATCCCACGCCATAAAAAAGGCCGCGATCCATTTGGATCGCGGCCTTTTTATTGCCTTCGATTAACGCCGATCAAACCGCATCCAGCTCCGGCTCATCCGCTTCAACGTTAACCACGGCCTTCACCTCATCGTGGCGACGGATGTATTTCCAGTCCGCCTCATCAATGTAGATCCCGTTCGGCCCACTGCCACCTTCCAGGTCAATCGCCACGCTGGCGCAGACCTGCGGCTTCACACTCGCCAGAATCGGCACGAAGCCCAGTTGCAGACTGGTTTCCAGCAGCGCTGCCTGGTTTTTTTCGTCGATGTCCGCCGCCTCGTCGAGGTAGTACGGCAGGCGCACGCGACCGGCCTGGTCGCGGTCCATCAAGTGCAGCAACAAGTACATGTTGGTCAGCGCCTTGATGGTCATGGTGGTGCCGTTGGAGGCTGCGCCGTCAATGTCGGTGTGGATCACCGGTTGACCATTGACCTTGGTGATCTCGAATGCCAGTTCGAACAAGTCCTTGAGGCCCAGCTGGTTGTGGTTCGCCGCTACCAGCCGCGCCAGGTATTCCTTGGCTTCTTCGTTCTTGTTGTCTTGATCGGCGCTTTGGCTCAGGTCGAATACGGAGAGGGTTTCACCTTCTTCGTACTGGCCGGCGCTGTGAATGATCTGGTCAATGTGCTTGAGCGCTTCCTTGTTCGGCGCCAGCACGATGCGGAAGCTCTGCAGGTTGGAGACCTGACGCTTGTTGATCTCGCGGTTGAACAGCGCCAGTTGATGTTCGAGGCTGTCGTAGTCGCTGCGGATGTTGCGCAGGGTCCGGGCGATGTCGGTAACCGCCGCACGACGTGCCTTGCCGAGGGTCAGCGCTTCATCGGTGCGGTGCGCGTACGCGTTGATCAGCAGTTGCAGGCGACGCTCCATATCGTCTTCGCTGTCGAACTTGGCGACGCCCTTGAGGCGTACCTGAGCGTACAACGCGTCGATCTGGCCATCGCTGCGCAGCAAACCCTGCCAGCTGTCCTGATAGTCATTGAGCAGCGGCAGCAGGTTGTCCATGGAATCGTCGATCGGGTCCATGAACGGTGTGCCGAACGGCATATCTGCCGGC
Organism: Pseudomonas sp. O230; assembly: GCF_045447035.1. NCBI lineage: Bacteria > Pseudomonadati > Pseudomonadota > Gammaproteobacteria > Pseudomonadales > Pseudomonadaceae > Pseudomonas > Pseudomonas sp. O230. The sequence continues at coordinate 4,948 of NZ_JBJGXN010000004.1, forward strand.
AACAACTGGCGGCGGCGCAAGGCGTCGTCGAGGGTGCGTTGCTTGGCTTCCATGTCGCCGATCTGCCGGCCGACCAGTTGCAGCTTGGCCGACAGTTGCTGGACGCGTTCGGTGAAGGCGTCGCTGGAACGTTTCAATTCTTCCTGCGCCGCTTCCATTTGCGCCAGTTGCTCAAGCTTGTCGTCTTCCTCGGCGCTCAGGGTTTGCGCGCGACGGAAATCCTCCAGGGCTTTCTGCGCATCCAGCACTTGCTGGTAAAGCGCTTCGGTCTGGGTTTTGCTCGCCGCGCGGTCAGCGACCACGGCGGCCTGGGTTTTCAGTTGCTTGAGTTCTTTTTCCAGACGCTCTTTCTGATCGCGCAACGCGGCACGGTCGGCCAGAGCTTGCAGGGCTGGCGGCTCGATGTGGGAGATGTCGATCGACAACCCCGGCACGTCGAAACGTTCACCTTTGAAGCCATCGAGAATCAGCTCCAGAGATTTGACCCACTGGCCGTCCTCGTCCAGCGTGATGCCGTGTTCACCCAGTGGCAGGCTGAACAGCGCGCTGTTGAACAGACGCATCAGGCGCTCGACATCCTGCTGTGAAAATTCTTCGCGCAGGCGGGCGTAGCTGTTGTTGTCGGCGTGATCGAGTTGTTGTTTGACCGACTTCAGGCGTTTTTCCAGATCCCGCAGACGTTCTTCCAGGTCTTCGGCAGAGAACTGCCGCGACTGTGCCAACGCACCGGCCAGTTCATCGTGAGCATCCTTGGCCGCGAGCAGTTGCTGCTCCAGCACTTTGACGTCGGTGACCAACGCGAAGCGATGCTTGAGCACCGACAACTCGCCGAGCCAGCGCTGGATGCCGGTGATTTCCCGCTCCAGGCGCATCAGTTCCTGAGTACCGCCGCGCTGATCGTTTTGCAGCGCGTCCTGCTCGCTGCGGTAGTGCTCGGCCTGGATGGTCAGCTCTTCCTTGCGCGCACTGGCGTAGTCCGACCAGGTGCCTAGCAACGAGTCGAGCAGCGGCGAGATCCGGTGCAGTTTGCCGCGCAGAATATTGCGCTGAGCAACGCCAGAGGCCAGCGCTTCAACCAACGGGCCGGCGGTGACCAGTGAGTTGTAGTCCTGTTCCATGCGTCGTACATCGCGGAACGCTTCTTCGCACGCGGCGATGTAATCGACACTGCCGGAACGCAGGCTGTGTTCGAACGCATCAAGGAACAATTGCTTGAGCTTGGCCGCAGTGATTTCGCGCATGTGCAGCAGGTTGATAAACAATGCGCGGAAGGTCTTCAGGCTCTGCTCGCTGGTGGAGCGCAGCGGGATCAGCGTCAGGTCCAGGGGAATTGAGGTGTGGCCGCCGACCAGCAAGCGACGCAGTTCATCCGGCTTCAGTTCGTAGGCTTTCAGGCCTTCGCGCTCAAGGTTGGTGAACAGTTCTTTCTGGCGCAGGCAGGTGTCGTTCTTCTGGTAATGCGCCAGGTCCAGTTTGCCGGCGTAGGCAAAGAACTGGTGACCGAAACCACCGCCGGGGCCGCGACCGACCACGCCAATCACGTGCGGGCCGTGGGGCAGCGAGACTTCCACGAGGATGTAACTGGTGTCCGAGGCGAAGTAGAATCGCCGGGATTGTTCCAGGCTGTACTTGCCGAAACTCATGTCCGACATGCGCGCCAGAATCGGGAACTGCAAGGCGTTGATCGAGGCGGATTTGCCGAGGTTGTTCGCGCCGTAGACCGACAACGGTTCTTCCAGCGGAAACAGGCCGAGGCTGTAACCGGCGGTGTTCAATAGGGCAAAGCGGCGAATGCCGTAGCGTTCCTTGCTCATGCGTCGGTCTCCTGTTCTTCGGCAATGGCGCGCGCCATGGCGTCTTCTTCGCTTTCTTCTTCGAAGTCACTGAGGTCCAGCGGATCGTCGGTTTGCAGCAGTTTTTCGTCGCTATCGTCGTCGATCAACACTGGAACCGGCAGCGGCAACACGCTGTGCAGGCTGGCGGCCAGGTCGCGGTCCTGCTGAACCGACAGGCACACGTCGAGGAAACGGTGCATCGGCGGCAGGAAACGGTAGATGCCGTTTTCTTCACCGGCAAAACCGAGTTGAGTCATGCGGCGCATGATTTTTTCTTCGAGTTCTTCGACGGTCTGCACTTCGGCCTGGATGAACAGGTCGCGGTACTTCTCCAGCAACGACGGCAATTCATCGCGACCGAGGCTGCCGCCGTCGAGCACGGCAATCGGGTCACGGCCCTGATCGGCCAGATGCTCGACCAGGATGAAGGTGAACAGCGCCAGCCGCTGCGCGGTCTTGTTCACCGCAGCAGCGGCGAGGTCCGGCACAAAGTAATAGAAACCACGGGTGTCGCAGACCAGTTCAAAACCCAACGCCTTGAACAGCGTGCGGTACTGGTCCTGAAAGTTCGACAGTTGCGCGTACAGCTCCGGGTCACGGCGGCTGACGTGGTAACCCTTGAACAGCTCGCGAAAGATCGGCGCCAGCTGGGACAGTTCGGATAGATCAAGATGCATTTGGGATGCTCGCAGAATCCTCGGCGGCGGTGTCGCGGGCCGAGAGCAGGGCGAAGGAGCGCAGGCTGACCTGGTGCTCATGAGTGTGGTAATCGCGGCGTTCCAGACGCTCGCGTTTGAAGCGTTTCTCCCGCGACAGGCGCGAGAACCAATAAAGCAATTCGTCGGTGGCGCCGTCCGGTTCCTGCTCCAGCAGCCAGGTCATCAGGTCCGGCATCGGCAGGGCGTCTTCGCAGCGTTCGAGCATTTCCCGAACCGTGCGTGGCGCGCGCGGTGCTTCGCCTTTTTGGGTCTTGTGGGCCTTGGGGAAGCGTGCCGGTTTTGGCTCGAAACGGGCCAGGGCGTAAACGTAAGCTTCGACCTGACTGGCGCTGCCGAGGAAGGTGCTTTGCGGCCGGGTGAACATCGGCATTGCCGCTTGCGGCACCGCATCGATCCCTTTGCGACGGATGGCCGCCAAGGCCAGCGCCGCGCCACGGGTCACGGCGTTGTGGCGGCGGGCCTCTTCACGCAGCGGCAGGAGCAATTCGCGGGCATGACGCAAGGTCAGTTGGGCGCTGGTCTGCATTTCGAGGATGCGCGCGTGGGTGCGCAGCAGCATGTCGTCATCGACCAGGTGGCCGAGACGTTGCTGTTCGGTGAGCATCTTCAACAGAACGTTTTCGACCTTGCGCACGCCTTGCTCGAAGGCGCCGTCGGCGTTCACCAACTGAATCATCGGTTCGACGTATTCGTCCCAGGTCGCCAGTACTTCAGCGTAGCGCTGACGCAGCGGAATCTGCCGGTCGCTGGTCTTGGCGCGTTCGGCGACGGCCACCAGGGCCTGTTCGTCGTTGGCGAGTTTTTTCAATACATCGCGTACGCGCATGTCGAGCAGGCGCAATTGGCGCGCGAGGTCGTGGCCATCGCGAATGTCGAAGGCGTCCTGGATGTAACCGGCCAGGCGTTCGAGGTGGCGTAGATAGGCTTCGATTTCCAGGCACAGGCCCAGGCGGTGCTCACGGCGCAGGTAAGCGAGGAAGTCGTGGATCTGCGCGTTGAGCTCGAAACGGTTCGGGCTTTTCGCCACGGGAACCAGAATGTCGAGGCGGATCCACACGTCCAGCAGGCTGGTGATGTCCTGCGGCGTGCCGTCGAGTTGCTGGGCGGCCAGTTGCGTGCGCAGTTCGTTGAGGCTCAGGGTGCCTTGGTCGAAGTGCTCGCACAGTGGCTCCAGAAGTGCCCAGTGTTCAGCGAGGGCGCGCAAGACGCGCTTGGGTTCGATCATCGGAATGGCCGGCTGGTTGTCGAATAAAAGCAGCGATTGTACTGCATCACGCCCGTTGCGATTCACTCTCGGGACGGGCTGTCGCTGTTTCTATGGGGAAGAGTATCGATCAACAGCGGGCGATCTTGAGCGAAGGGCGGTAGAATCAGCGCACTTTAGTTATCCACAAGTGGCCGACCTTTGCTAATCGAGTCCCGTCGCCGCGCTTATTTGACCGCCATGCAGGTGGTCAACTGGCTGCCGCGCACCGAATTGCCCTTTGCCGCGCCTTCGCGGCCCGAACTGCTGGAGATGCCCGAGCCGTTGGTTGTCGCCCCGGTGGTGCCGGCGCCAGTGGTCGATGCGCCCGCAGAACCTGTGGTCAAACCGGCCGAACGGGTAAAAATCGAGGTGCCGCGGCCATCGTTGGCCAGTACGCGTACCAATGCCAAGGTCGAAGAAGTAGAGGCACCGGTCGCGGTCAAGGCGCCGGTCGTGCCTCCTCCGCGCTTCGCCCTGCAATTGCTGCGCGCCGGTCGTTGCCTGCTGCTGGTGGAGTTACCCACAGGCGAAACCTTCCAGACCCGCGATCCTGCCTATTTATTGCTCAAAGACATGCTGCGCGCCGCCGGTCTGCCGGACAGCCCGCAAATTGTCGGCGAACCGGTGCGCTGGCCGCTGCTGGCTCGCGGCACCATGGATCAAGGCCCGGAAGCGGCTCGTGACTTCGTACAAGGTTTTCTCTCGGCCCGACTGGAAGATGCACCGTGCGTCTGCGTGTGGTTGATCGGCCTGCCGGCAGTGCGTTTTGCCGGCGAGGCCAACGCCGAATCCTTCAACCGTGAACTCGAGGTCGAAGGCCTGGGCGCGGTCTGGGCCCTGCCGGGTCTGGAATTATTAATGGAAGAGCCACAGCGTAAGGCTGATGTCTGGCAAGCCATGCGTCGGCTGATGGCGCGCTGGAAAGAATCGAATGAGTGACGCTGTATCGTTTCGCCCGATGACCGAGGCGGACCTGGACGCTGTGCTGAAAATTGAATTCGCGGCGTACAGCCATCCCTGGACCCGCGGGATTTTTCTCGATGGGCTGGGCAAGTACCAGATCTGGCTGATGTTTGAAGGGTCGCAGCAGGTCGGGCACGGCGTGGTGCAGATTATTCTGGATGAAGCGCATTTGCTTAACATCACCGTCAAACCGGAAAATCAGGGCCGTGGCCTGGGTTTGACGTTGCTGGAACACTTGATGTCGATTGCCTATAAGGCCGAGGCGCGGGAGTGTTTTCTGGAAGTGCGCGACAGTAACCGGTCGGCGTTCCGGTTGTATGAGCGGTATGGGTTCAACGAGATTGGCCGGCGTCGGGATTATTATCCGGCGGTGGGTGGGCGCGAAGATGCGGTAGTCATGGCCTGCACTTTGGTGGATTGAGCCTTGAAAGCTTCGCGGGCAAGCCCGCTCCCACAGGGAGTCATGGCATTCACACATTTTGTGTATGACCTAATTCCTGTGGGAGCGGGCTTGCCCGCGAAAGCGTCCTGTCAGGCGCTACAAAATCACCGATTACCATCCATCGGATCCCGCCGCGCCAATTCCTCTTCATCCAGACCATTGCCCCCGCCGATGTCGTCTGCATCGACAACACTCAAATCCCAATCGGCCTGATTACCTTCCCCCGCCTCGTGCGCATCTCGCGCCCCGTCTTCATGGATCAACGTTTCCGGGCTCATGTCATCGTCTGTGGATTCATGGTCAGCGGTCGAGGCGCCGGTCTTGCCGGCTTCAAGCACGCGCTCGCGGGGCATCAGTCGCTCACGTTCTGCTTGCGTCAGCTCGTCGCCGATTTTCGCGCTGGGTTCTTCCTCGTCGAAATCCAGCTCATGCATCGAACCCATGCGGTCTTCGTTGTCGTCGATGGGCTCGGGTTGTGTAGCATCGTACGGGCGTCGTGAATCAGTCATGGCAATTCCTCATACTGTGGGCCTTACTAGGGTGGACCCACTGAGCTCCTCAGAATTCAGCCGGAATGGAACCCCGGTAATATGCATCAGCGGCAATCTGCATCTCGCGCGTGACCCCGACGGGCGGTTGTCTGTCAAAGCAGCGCATCATTCTCGAGGCTTCATTGCATGAACGACTTACAAGATCTGATTGATAACAACGAGCGCTGGGCTGACGCGATCACCAAAGAAGATCCTGATTTCTTCGCCAAACTGGCCCGTCAGCAAACGCCGGAATTCCTCTGGATCGGTTGCTCCGACGCCCGCGTGCCGGCAAACGAGATTGTCGGGATGCTGCCCGGCGACCTGTTCGTCCACCGCAACGTGGCCAACGTGGTGCTGCACACCGACCTCAACTGCCTGTCGGTGATTCAGTACGCGGTGGACGTGCTCAAGGTCAAACACATCCTCGTCACTGGCCACTACGGCTGCGGTGGTGTGCGAGCCTCGATGCAAGACCGCCAATTTGGCTTGATCGACGGCTGGCTGCGTTCTATTCGCGATCTTTATTACGAAAAGCGTGAAGAGCTCTCCAAACTGTCTACCGAGGAGGAGCAGGTTGATCGCCTCTGCGAACTCAACGTGATCCAGCAAGTGGCCAACGTCGGGCACACCAGCATTGTTCAAAACGCTTGGCACCGCGGGCAGAAACTGTCGATTCACGGCTGCATCTATGGCATCAAGGACGGTCGGTGGAAGAGCCTGAACGCCACCATCAGTGGTTTCGAGCAGTTGCCGCCGCAGTACCGCCTGCGTCCGTTCGAGCCGCTGTAAATAACATCAGCACAGGCGTCATCGACGCCAATTCTGGAAAAACAACTGGCCATCGACATTCGGTGCTTCGTCGTAGCCGGTGATCCAGCCTCGGCAGCAGGGACAGGCGCAGCGGCAGGCGAATTGCCGCTGCAGCTTGTCTTCGGTCATGGCTAAATCAATCGTTAGCCGATCGCCTTTCCTGATGTCCTTCAACGCCCACAACCACAACTCACTCATGTCGAGAAAGGTGTTGGGGTCGCAGGCGTGGCTGAGCAATCCGCAGAACCGTGGGTCGTACACATGAATGCCCGGCGCCAGTTGTCGGGTATGTCGACAGCGATAGGGCAATAGATGTCCGGAAACCCGGCAGATTCGACTCAGACGTGGAAACTCCCGTAGAGCGCAAACGGCTTTTGCCTTCGCCTGAGGGCTAGCGACGATCTGAAAATCTTCCATGGACGGGAATCCAAGGCTCAGTGGCAACTCGACAAACGGGTAGATGCCATTGGACGGTGGTGGGGATACTGCTTGTTCGGCGTGGGCTTTCATAACAATCCTTGTCAGCTGGGTGCTGCGACCTCCGTCGGCTGACATCCTGTCAGCCCTGCAGCACATGGGTACCCCTCAAGCCTCTCGCAAAAAAAACCATCGGTCTACTGTCATAACTGACAGAGGAAAAGCGCGCGTTCCCACGTCAGTCAAGGCTTACGCAAGAACGCTGGCCAGCTGTCTACAGATGCGGCGCAGGCAACGCGGTCGCAGGCGCCGGGACCTTGAGCTGTTTGAGTTGAGACTTGATCGGTGTCGTCGCGCATTTGGCCGTGGCTTGCCCAGGCGTCAGGTTGCGGATCGAGGTGTAGAACAGTTCGCAGGTTTTTTCTGTCTGGGCCACTTGCCAGGTTTGGGTGCAACTTCTCAGTTCAATGTCTGGATTGCTGTCCGGATCGCGGCCCATGGCGGCCTGCCAGCATGCCGCACTCAAATCCTGGCCCATGACTTTCAGGCCCGCCGCGTCGGCCTGGGCCTGGGCATCTTTACCGGTGTAGCTGGCCGGGTCGGCGGCGTACCAGATGTAGCTCGGGTGGTTGGAACCCAGCACCGGCACTTTCACCCCGTCCTTCGGACTGATGGTTGCCAGGCCCAGCACGTTCACAGTCGGCCCGTATTGTTGCTTGATCCAGTTACGCACCGGCGCACCGAATGCGACCATCGGCAGCGCATTCCCGCTGGCGTTCTGGCTGACTTCCTTGACCATGGTGGTCTGGTAGTCCTTGAAGTAGTCGTAGACGCCTTCCAGATCCTTGCCGGCGTTGGAGGGCGCGGCGATCGGCGCGATGTCGATGATGGTCTGGAAGGCCGGGGTCTGATCGGCAGCGATCCCGTTGACCGTCAGCAGCGTGGCCCAACGATCAGTGGTGGCCGACTTCAAGTAATCCTGTGCCTGGGTCAGCGAATAATCCGGCGGGAAGTGCAGCAACTCGACACTTCGACGGTTCTCCAGGGCCATGCCCAGCGGCAGGAACAAGTACCAGCTATAAGCCCACTTGCCGTCGGCATTCAGCTTGCTGGCGCCGTTGTACGCCAGATCGCCGGCATCGAGCAGCGCCGCCAACGGCTTTTCATAGCCTCGGGGTACCCCGGTGATGGCGGCATAGAGCTGATCGTTATCGGTTTTGACCTGCACCTTCGCGTCGCTGTAACCATCGCGCTGCACGCTTTGTGTCAGGTAATGCTCGACGGTTTGCTCCAGCGTCCAGTTGCGAAAGCAGATCACGTTGCAGTTGTTGGGGTAGGCGAACAGCCGGGTGACGCGCTCGGTGCTGCCCAGCTTCAGATCGGCATCCGCGTGGGCGGCGTTGCTCAGGGTCAGGGCGGCAAGGGTGAGTGCTGCGAGTTTGAACATGCTCAGATCCTTTTCAGCGTGGTCCCCACAAAGGGAGTACGCGCCATAGTGGATCAGAGGCGTTACACAGGAAAGTGGATGCACACACTTTTTTCATCGGCCTGCTTGGAGTTTTCGCAGGGCTTGGGGAAAGGAGGCCGGCCCTCGACGGATTGTCTGCGAGCCGGACTGGCATTGCCGATTACAACAGTTTCAGCGCCAGATGGGCGCCAGCACGCACGTACTCTATTTGAGCAATGATCGCGTCCTTCACGATGGCTTCCCCGGTATCGGTCAACTTGGCTTTTTTGGCATCAATGATGGACGTCTGGGTCAATTGCATCACGACATCCATCGCTTTTTGAAGGGCGGTCAGGTTGTTGTGCAGGCCGAACTCCCGGATGACAGCGTCCATGCGGCGGTCTGCCTCATCACGCAGTTGGGTGTATTCAACGACCGAAACCCTACCGTCCTGGTACGTTTCGTTAATCATGTTTTCCAGCGTTTTTGAAATTAAAGACATTATGGATTCATCCTTGGTCAGTGCTGTTTTGACTGCAAAAGTGTGTGCGCTTTTAGAGTCTACGCAGTGAGTCAAGGCTTGGAGATAGGAACCGACCGGGATGTATGTCAGGCGCAATCGAGCCTGTTCGTAGGACAAATCAGGGGGAGTGACGATCAGCTTCAAAACGGCAAGTGATCGCAATTGGCATGAGCGAATCGCACCTGCCTCGCAGCAGGTGCAATCACGTGTATTACGGCATTACCGGCGCCGTATACGTCAGCGTCGTTCCCAACGCCCACAGCAGAAACAGCACCAGCGGCGTGTGCACCAGCAGTTGCACGAACGAGAAGCCGATCAAGTCCCGCGCCTTCAGACCCAGCACGCCCAGCAGCGGCAGCATGTAGAACGGGTTGATCAGGTTCGGCAGGGCTTCGGCGGCGTTGTAGATCTGCACGGCCCAGCCCAGGTGGTAGTTCAGGTCGGTGGCCACTTGCATCACATACGGCGCTTCGATGATCCACTTGCCGCCGCCCGACGGAATGAAGAACCCGAGGATCGCCGAGTACACGCCCATCAGCAGCGCGTAGGTGTCGTGGGACGCGATCTGTACGAAAAAGGTCGAGATGTGGTGCGCCAGGGTCTGCGCGTCAGAGCCTTTGACCGTGGTCATCAACGCAGCGATCGAGCCGTACAACGGGAACTGGATCAGCACGCCGGTGGTGGTCGGTACCGCGCGGGACACCGCATCGAGGAAACTGCGTGGGCGCCAGTGCAGCAAGGCTCCGAGCATGATGAACAGGAAGTTGTAGGTGTTCAGCCCGGAAATCGCACTGATCGCCGGTTTGGTCGAGAACTCGTGGAACAGCCACCCGGCCGCCAGCAGCACCAGCAAAATCGTCAGCAGCGGGCTGTGTTCCAGCCATTCGCCGGGGCGGGTGCGCGGTTGCAGTGGCGGCAGATTGAAGCTGGGGTCGATGCCACAGGCTTTCGCGTCACGGGCCGAGTTCGGGCCGGGGGCGGTGGCGTAGGCAATGATCAGCGAGACCACGATCAACGCCAGCAACATCACCCCGGACTGCCAGAGAAAGATCGTTTGGGTGAAAGGGATCACCCCGGTGATCGACAGAATCGACGGCGGCAGGCTGGCCGGATTGGCCTGCAATTGCGCGGCGGACGACGACAGGCCCAGGGCCCACACGGCGCCAAGGCCCAGGTACGCAGCAGCACCGGCGGCGCGGTAATCCATTTTCAGATCGGCGCGGCGGGCGAGGGCACGCACCAGCAAACCGCCGAACACCAGCGACAAACCCCAGTTCAACAGGGACGCGACCATGGAAATCAGCGCCACCCACGCCACGGCGGAACGGCCGTTCTTGGGGATTCGCGCGAGGCGGTCGATCAGTTTCACGGCGGGCGGCGAACTGGCGACCACATAACCGCCAATCACCACGAACGCCATCTGCATGGTGAACGGGATCAGGCTCCAGAACCCGTCACCGAACGCCATCGCCGCATCGGTGGGTTTGGCGCCCATGAACAGGGTGGCCACGGCGACGATAATTACCGCCAGCGCAGCAAACACCCAGGAATCGGGAAACCAGCGTTCGGCAAAACTTGAACAGCGCAGGGCAAAACGAGCGGAGCGGGTATCTTCGATATCAGCAGCCACGGGAGTACCTCGATTTTTATGTTTATTGTGGTCTTCAAGGCCGCAGAGGCCCGTCTGGACAGGTGCCAACAGTAAATCAATCGGTCACGATTTGTGACGAAGTTTTACCCAAACCGGACTATGGTCTAACGGGTTGTCCGCTGGGGCGTTTGCGTAGACCATGGGCGCCTTGGTTTTTTGCCTACGCCAGAGTTCTTTTGATGACTGCCCATAACGATTCGCGCCCGGCACCGTTCAGCCGTTCGGACTACAAGACCCTCGGCCTTGCAGCCCTCGGCGGTGCGCTGGAAATCTACGATTTCATCATTTTCGTGTTTTTCGCCCTGACCCTCAGTCAGCTGTTCTTCCCGCCGGAAATGCCCGAATGGTTGCGCCTGCTGCAAAGTTTCGGGATTTTTGCCACCGGTTACCTGGCGCGACCGTTGGGCGGAATCCTGATGGCGCATTTCGCCGACCGGCTGGGGCGCAAGAAAGTCTTCAGCCTGAGCATTCTGATGATGGCGCTGCCGTGCCTGTTGATCGGCATCATGCCGACCTACGCTCAGATCGGCTATTTCGCACCCTTGCTGTTATTGGCCCTGCGGATTCTGCAAGGCGCGGCGGTGGGCGGGGAAGTGCCGAGCGCCTGGGTGTTCGTCGCCGAGCACGCGCCGGCCGGGCATCGCGGTTATGCGCTGGGTTTCCTGCAGGCCGGGCTGACCTTCGGTTACCTGATCGGCGCACTGACGGCGACCTTTCTGGCGCAAGCGTTCACCCCGGCGGAAATCCTCGATTACGCGTGGCGTTACCCGTTCCTGCTGGGCGGCGTGTTTGGCGTGATCGGCGTCTGGCTGCGTCGTTGGCTCAGCGAAACCCCGGTGTTCATGGCGATGCAGGCCAAACGCGATGCCGCAGTCGAACTGCCACTGCGCACAGTCCTGCGTGAGCATCGACTGGCGATGCTACCGGCGATGATTCTCACCTGCGTGCTGACTTCCGCCGTGGTGGTGTTTGTAGTCATCACCCCGACCATGATGCAGAAAACCTTCGGCATGACCGCCAGCCACACCTTTGCCCTGAGCGCGCTGGGCATCGTGTTCCTGAACATTGGTTGCGTACTCGCCGGGTTGCTGGTCGACCGTATCGGCGCCTGGCGCACCGTGATGCTTTATAGCCTGCTGTTGCCGTTGGGCATCGGCGTGCTTTACACCAGTCTGATTGTTGGCAGCCACTGGATCGGCCTGGCGTACGCGATTGCCGGCCTGAGTTGTGGCGTGGTTGGCGCGGTGCCGTCGGTGATGGTCAGCCTGTTCCCGGCGCGGATTCGCGTTTCGGGGATTTCCTTCACCTACAACATTGCCTACGCCGCGTGGGCGAGTATCTCACCACTGTTGCTGATCGGCCTGATGCCGTGGAGTCCCTGGATCTGCGTGATTTTCTGCGCTGTGATGGGCGCGGTTGGCGTGAGCAGCGCGCTGTATTTCGGCGCGCGCATGCCCCAAACCGGCAGTTGCCCAGCGGCTGGCGCCATCTGATTGAAGGTGGCGCGGCGCATATGACAACTATTTTTGTAGGACAAGACTGAAACACTCTTCAGAAAATATCCCCAAGGCCGATGGTTAGGCTGCATGCCGCTTTCTATCTCTGTCCATCGGTGCTTTCCCATGTTCAACAAACGCTTGAAGCAAGAGTTGTCGGCTCTTCGCGAAGAACTCTCCAGCCTTCAGCAAGTGAAGGAAAGTCTGGAAAGCGAGATGCTGGTGCTGACCCTGGCTCCCGACGGGCGGATTCAATCGGTCAATCAGAATTTTCTCGGCGAGATGCTCTACAAGAGCCACGACCTGATTGATCGTCCTCTCGAAGACATTGTTCCGTCTCACGTGAAGCCCGACGAGTTCCATCACCGCTTCAAGGCTGCATTGACCCGTGGCGAGCACTTTGCCGGCGCGGTGCGCTTGTTGCGTGGCGATGGCCAGGAAGCCTGGTTGCGCTCGATCGTGCAGCCTGTGCGTTCCTCGGACGGGCGGATCAAGCATTTCTCGATTTTTTCCAGCGACCTGACCCGCACCATCGAGGCGTCCCGTGAGCACGAGAACCTGATCGGTGCGCTGGTGCGCTCGACGGCGGTGATCGAGTTTGACCTCGCTGGCAACGTGCTCGCAGCCAATGAACGGTTCCTCAACGGCATGGGTTACAGCCTGGCGCAGATCAAGGGCAAACATCACCGTACCTTCTGTGACGCGCAGGAACACAACAGCACCGAGTATCAGGATTTCTGGCGTCGCCTGAACGCCGGTGAATATATCGCCGGCCGCTTCAAGCGCGTCGACAGCCACGGGCGTACGGTCTGGCTGGAGGCGTCCTACAACCCGGTGATCGACGCCAACAACAAGCTCTATAAAGTGGTGAAGTTCGCCACAGTGATTACCGATCAGGTCAATCAGGAACAAGCCGTCGCTGAAGCGGCGAACATTGCTTACGGCACCTCGCAGCAAACCGACCAAAGCGCCCAGCGCGGTACGGCCGTGGTGACGCAAGCGGTGAACGTGATGCGCGACCTGGCCAAGCACATGCAAACGGCCGGCGAAGGCATCGAGGCCTTGAACGAACAGTCGCTGGTGATCGGCACCATCGTCAAAACCATCAGCGGCATCGCTGAACAGACCAACCTGCTGGCACTCAACGCGGCGATCGAAGCGGCCCGTGCCGGTGAGCAGGGGCGAGGTTTTGCCGTGGTTGCGGACGAGGTCCGGCAGTTGGCTTCGCGCACCAGTCAGGCCACCGATGAAATTGTCCTGGTGGTGCGTCAGAACCAGGACATGGCGCGTAACGCGGTGTCGCTGATGACTGATGGCAAACTTCAGGCGGAGCAAGGGCTGGCGCTGGCCGCCGAGGCGGGTACGGTGATTGTCGAGATTCAGGACGGCGCGCAGAAAGTAGTGAGCGCGGTCGGGCAGTTTGCCAATCAGTTAACGACTTGATGCCTGCGAACCGGGCGGATATCGCTACAATCGGCTCTTTTCCCAGGAGCAGATTCCATGAGCGCTTCCCACCGCCGCCCGGTTCCCTTGTCCAAGGCTTATCGTCTGCTTAATCATGGGCCGACCGTGCTGGTCAGCGCTGCCCATGACGGGCAGCGCAACATCATGGCGGCTGCCTGGGCCATGCCGCTGGATTTTGAACCGCCGAAAATTGCCGTAGTGCTGGACAAGTCCACCTGGACCCGGCAACTGCTGGAAGCGTCGGGCACGTTCGTGCTGAACGTACCCTGCGCCGTCCAGGCCGATATCGTGCAAACCGTTGGCTCGACGTCCGGCCTGGAGCTGACTCAGGGCCAGGGCCGGGACAAATTCCAGACCTATGATTTGCAGACCTTCAGCGGCGAGTTGATCGACGCGCCGATGCTCGAAGGCTGCGTGGCCTGGCTCGAATGCCGGTTGCTGCCGGAACCCGACAACCACCAGCAATACGATTTGTTCCTGGCCGAAGTGATTGCCGCCCAAGCGGACGAGCGCGTGTTCAGCGACGGTCGCTGGCACTTCGAGGGGCACGATGCGTTACGCACCTTGCACCACGTGGCGGGTGGGCATTTCCTGACCATCGGTGATCCGGTGGACGGCAAGACCCTGCACGCGCGCGAGTAGAAAATCGAAGGCAAATGTTGCACTGTGTGGCACATCCTCTGAAGCCAAGAAGGCGACCCACATCATGGAACTGTCCCACCTGAGCTACGCCGCACCGTTGTTGTCGCTGGCACTGTTGTGGACGGTTGCGGTGGTGACGCCGGGACCGAACTTCTTCAACATCGCGCAACTGGCCGCCAGCCAATCCAAGCGCCACGGCGTAATGGCCGCACTGGGCGTGGCCACTGGCACAGTGCTGTGGGGGCTGGCGGGCGGGCTGGGCATCAAATCGCTGTTCAGCGCGGCGCCGACGCTTTACCTGAGCTTCAAGGTTGCCGGTGGCTGTTACCTGATCTATCTGGGCTTGAAGCAGTTCCGGCGTAAACCGCCCGTTGTTGCGGGCAAGCCCGACTCGATTGACGGCGCGGGGCGCACGTTACTGTCGGTGTATGGTCAGGGCTTTCTGGGCAACATGACCAACCCCAAATCCGCGCTGTTCGTGGCGACGATCTTCGCGACAGCCATGCCTGCGACGGTGCCACCGCCATTGCTGGCGCTGGCCGTACTGACTATGGCGACGTTGTCGTTCAGTTGGTATTGCAGCGTGGCGCTACTGTTCTCCAGCCGTCGGATGGCGCGGGTGTACGACCGTTCGCGCACATGGCTGGATCGCTTTGCCGGCAGTTGCTATTTGTTGTTCGGTGCGCATCTGGTGGCCAATCGTTGAGGAATCCTGAATGAGCAAACTGCGGGTAGGCATTATTTTTGGCGGCCGTTCGGCTGAGCATGAGGTTTCGCTGCAATCGGCGAAAAACATCGTTGATGCGCTGGACCGGTCGCGCTTTGAACCGGTACTGATCGGCATTGATAAACAGGGACACTGGCACCTGAACGATCCGTCGAACTTCCTGCTCAACCAGGAAAACCCGGCGTTGATCGCCCTCAACCAGTCCAACCGCGAACTCGCCGTGGTGCCGGGCAAGGCCAGTCAGCAATTGGTGGAAACCTCGAGTCAGGAACTGCTGGGCCACATCGACGTGATCTTCCCGATCGTCCACGGCACCCTGGGTGAAGACGGTTGCCTGCAAGGATTGCTGCGCATGGCCGATCTGCCGTTTGTCGGCTCCGATGTACTCGGATCGGCGGTGTGCATGGACAAGGACATCAGCAAACGTCTGCTGCGAGATGCCGGGTTGGCGGTCACGCCGTTCGTGACCCTGACCCGCGCGACTGCGGGGCGCATAGGGTTCAACGAGGTCCAGGGCAAGCTCGGCCTGCCGCTGTTCGTCAAACCGGCGAACCAGGGCTCCTCGGTGGGCGTGAGCAAGGTTAACGATGAGGCTGAATACCGGACGGCGGTTGAGCTGGCACTGGGTTTCGATGAGAAAGTGTTGGTCGAATCCGCCGTCAGTGGCCGCGAGATCGAATGCGCGGTGCTCGGCAACGAAGACGCCATCGCCAGCGGTTGCGGCGAAATCGTCATCCGCAGCGGGTTCTATTCCTACGACAGCAAGTACATCGACGCACAAGCCGCTGAAGTGGTGGTCCCGGCTCACATCAGCAGCGAAGTTAGCGAGCGCATTCGTGCCCTGGCCGTCGAGGCGTTTCAGGTGTTGGGCTGTTCCGGGCTGGCGCGGGTCGATGTGTTCCTGACCGACAGCGGCGAAGTGCTGATCAACGAGATCAACTCGCTCCCCGGTTTCACCCGCATCAGCATGTACCCGAAACTTTGGCAGGCCACCGGCATGACCTACAGCGAACTGGTCAGCCGTCTGATTGAGCTGGCGCTGGAAAAGCACAAGGCGCGGCAGTTGCTGAAGATTTCCCGCTGAGAAAAATTAACTAACCTCATGAAGGTCCGCGCACGTCACGTGTTCATAGAGGAAAACGCTGCGCAAGCTGGACGATCAGGGTGGGGTTTCCGTAAAAAAAGCCTACCTCGCGGTAAGCCTTTTCCACGCCATGCAGGACTCAATCCCCCAACGCTTCTCCCTCTCGTCGCGGATCTGCCCCACCCACCAGCGACGCTTTCCCCTGCGCATCCTTGACTCGGACAATCGCCTGCGTCCCGCTGGTCATGTCGATCTCGGTCACGCTGTGCCCCTTGTCCTTCAACGCTTGAATCAGCGCTGCGCTGAATTGCCCCTGTTCCAGCTCGGTCGGGCCGTTGCGGCTGCCGAAGTTGGGGAGATTGATAGCGGCTTGCGGGTCGAGGTTCCAGTCGAGCAGGCCGACGGTGGATTTGGCGACGTATTCGATGATTTGCGAGCCGCCGGGGGAGCCGAGGGTGGCGAGGAATTCGCCACTCTGGCGGTCGAAGATCAGGGTCGGCGCCATGGACGAACGCGGGCGTTTGCCGGGTTCGACGCGGTTGGCGACTTTCTGTCCGTTTTCTTCGGGGATGAATGAGAAGTCGGTCATCTGGTTGTTGAGCAAAAAGCCCTGAACCATCAGGTGCGAGCCGAACGCGGATTCGACCGTGGTGGTCATCGATACGGCACCGCCCAGGTCATCGACCGCCACTACCTGCGAGGTGGAAATGCGCAGCGGCGAGCGGTCCGGTGCGTAGGCGACCTCAATGCCTGGCGGTGTGCCGGGTTTGGCCACGCCCATGCTGCGATCGCCGATCAGGGCGGCGCGGCTGGCCAGATAGGTCGGGTCAACCAGACCTTTGACCGGGACGGGCACGAAGTCGCTGTCGGCGACGTACTGTGCGCGATCGGCGTAAGCGAGGCGCTCGGCTTCGGCGATCAGGTGCACGGCTTCAGGGGGCGGTTCGATGCCGGCAGGTTGGGGGCTTTTGACCGGCTTCAGTGGCGCCAGGGCATAACGCGGGTCGCGGGTTTCCAAGGCTTGCAAGGTGCCGAGAATCTGCGCCACGGCGATCCCGCCCGACGACGGTGGCGGCATGCCACAGACTTGCCAGCGTTTGTAATCGCTGCACAACGGCGCGCGTTCCTTGGCGGTGTAGCCGTTGAGGTCGTTCAGCGACAGGCTCCCGGGGTTGGCGTGGCCCTGAACCTTGGCGACGATTTCCTGCGCGATGGGGCCTTTGTACAGCGCATCGGGACCTTCCTTGGCGATGCGCTTGAACGCGGCGGCCAGCGCCGGGTTTTTCAGTGAGGTGCCGACGGCTTTCGGGCTGCCATCGGCGTTCAGGAAGTACGCCATCATGTCTGGCGAACGCCGCATGGACGAGTCCGAAGCAATCAACTGATGCAGGCGCGGTGAGATGGCGAAGCCTTGTTCCGCGAGTTTGATCGCCGGTTCGAACAGCTGCGCCCAAGGCAGGCGACCGTGTTTCTGATGGGCCAGTTCCAGCGCCCGCAATACGCCGGGCGTGCCCACCGAACGACCGCCAATCTGCGCCTGAGTGAACGGCATCGGTGTGCCGTCGGCCTGCAGGAATAGCTTCTCGGTGGCGCCGGCCGGCGCGGTTTCGCGACCGTCATATGTGCGCACGGCTTTGCCATCCCACAACACAATCAACGCGCCACCACCGATGCCTGAGGATTGCGGCTCGACCAGTGTCAGCACCGCTTGCATCGCAATCGCCGCATCGATTGCCGAACCGCCCTGGCGCAGCATCTCTCGCCCCGCTTGCGCCGCGAGCGGGTTGGCTGCTGCCGCCATGTGTTTCGAGGCATGGCGGTTTTGCAGGTCGGTGCGATAGCCCGAGGCGGCTTCCGGTGCGACCGGTAATGCCGAGGAGGGCGGGGCACTGCACGCCGCTAGGGTTAAAGCGCTGGCAATCAGCGAAAGGGCTGACAAGCGATAGCGACTTAAGTGAAAGGTTGAGAACACGCGGGGCACTCCGTCCGTGGGAAAAGATCAGGGGACTTTATCGGCCGACAGGAAGCGACGCAAACCACCGGACGTTTAGTCCTTCATCCATTGACCGATTTTCTGTAGGGTCGAGGACAACAGGCAGGCCAGAAAATAAACAAGAGGCAGACATGCAGACCGACTTTCCCACCCAGCCCGGCTATCGTACCCAGCGTGAACAATTTCTGGCAGCGGCGACCACGGTCGGAGCGACGCTGACCGAGTATCCGCACCCGCTCAAAGGGCCGTTCGATGAACCGTTGAGCACCGATGTGGCGGTGCTCGGCGATCCGGGTGCCAAACGCGTGCTGATCGCGTTGAGCGGCACTCACGGGGTCGAAGGTTTCTATGGTTCGGGCTGTCAGATCAAATGGCTGCAGGAGTTGGGCAAGCGTTCACTGCCGGCCGATGTCGCGGTGGTGTTCGTTCATCTGATCAATCCCTGGGGCACGGCGTGGTTGCGCCGGGTTAACGAAGACAACATCGACCTTAACCGCAATCACCTGAACTTCGAACATCCGCTGCCGGACAACCGGGCCTACGCCGCGCTGCATGAAATCTATGCCTGCACTGAGCTGAAAGGGCCCGAGCGTGATCGTGCCGATGCGCTGCTCGAGCAGCAGATCCGCGAACACGGCTGGCCGGCGGTGATGTCGATTGTCGAGGGCGGTCAGCACAGTCATCCCGATGGGTTGTTTTATGGCGGGCGGGCGCCGAGCTGGTCGAACCGCACGTTGCACCGGATCCTTCAAAAGCATGTCGCCCACGCCGACGTTGCGATGTGCTTCGACTTGCACACTGGCGCCGGGGAATATGGCCATCCGATGTTGTTGACCATCACCGAGTCCGCTTATCCCGCGTTACCGGATGCACAGGCGATCTATGGGCCGTGGCTCTACACGCTGCTGACCGGTGCCAACACGCTGAGCGAAACCGGCGTGGCGGCGACGGCCACCGGCTACACCTCGCAGGCGTTGATTGACGCCTTGCCGCAGGTGCGATTGATGCCCTTCGTGATCGAGTGCGGGACCTATCCGGGGGCCGAGGTTCATCGTCATTTGCGCGACGACCATTGGTTGCATCTGCACGGCAATCCCGGCGATGCCGTGGGGCGCGAAATCAAACTGAATCTGCTGGAACAGTTCTATCCCGCCGACAGCGACTGGCAGGCGATGGTCTGGTTGCGTACGTGGCAGATATGGGAGCGGGGGTTGTCGGCGTTGACGGTGATAAATTGCTGACCGACGTCGTGGCCCGGCTAAGGTTTTGTTGTGCCGTCAGGCCGCCATCGCCGGCAAGCCGGCTCCTACAGGTTTTGTGTCGGGCAAAGAGTTAGCGCACGATAGATGCCCGTGTAGGAGCTGGCTTGCCAGCGATGGCGAGCTCGCAGTCGATACAAGGCTCGAGGCCCTCATCGCCTGCAAGCCGGGCTCCTACAGGATTTGTGTCGGCACAAAGAATCTGTGCAGTTTTCTCCGGGCATAAAAAAACGGCCTACCTTTCGGTAAGCCGTTTTTAGTACTTGGTGGCTACACAGGGACTTGAACCCCGGACCCCAGCATTATGAATGCTATGCTCTAACCAACTGAGCTATGTAGCCAAGTGGCGCGCATTATTCACCGGTAATGCAGATGCGTCAAGCGTAAATCTAAAATATTTCTCTACGCTTTCAACCGCTTATCCATCTGAGCCAAAAAACCGGATCGGGGGAGGGCGTCAGCCGAGCTGAAATCTCCCGGTATTGGCACTCAAGGCCTTGCTGCCCTGGCTCAAGGTGTCCGCAGCCAGGTTCACTGCCCGCGCGCCTTCGAGCAAGCGGACAGCCGCCTGATCGACTTGCTGGATATTGCCGCTGACTTCGTCGGCAGTGGTGGCTTGCTCATCGACCGCCGTGGCGATCTGCGCCAGGGTGTCGGTGACGCTCTGCACGGCGCTGGCGATTTCTCCCAGTCGCTCGCCGAGGCCGGTGACTGCTTGCGCATCGGATTGCGCTTGGCCGCAGGCAGCTTCCATCAAGCTCACGGCTTCATTCACCGTGTTACGCAAGCTGTCGACGGTGCCGGCGATCTGCGCAGTGGACGTTTGGGTGCGTTGCGACAGGCTGCGCACTTCATCGGCCACCACCGCAAAGCCACGGCCCTGTTCACCCGCACGCGCGGCTTCGATGGCCGCGTTGAGCGCCAACAGATTGGTCTGCTCGGCGACGCCGCGAATGGTGTCGACCACCAACTGAATCTGCTGGCCTTGTTCGCTGACCCGCCCAAGTGCGGCAGCCGTTTCGTTCAAACGCTGGTTGAGCTGCTGAATGCTCGCCGTGGTGCGTTGGCTGTCACGGCTGCTGTCGGCGGCGATGCGCTGAGTGTGCTGAGCGCTGCCGGAGGCCTGTTCGCAACTCTGGGCAACCCCTTGAGAGGTCGCGGCCAATTGTGTTGCTGCCGCCGCGATCTGGCTGATCTGCAATTGCTGGGCTTCGACCTCGCCCAAGGCGCCACTGGAATGGTGGTTGAGCGTGCGCACCGCATTGCTCAGCTGCAAGGTTTCGTGATCGACCCCCAACAGACTGTTGCGCAGTTGCACCACGGCGACGTTGAGCGCGGTGCTGATCGCCGCCAGTTCGTCGCGGCCTTCAATCGGCACTTGCAGGCTCAGATTGCCGTCGCGCAAGGCTTCGGCCAGCAGCGTGATGCCGCTGGCGCTGCGGCGGATCGAAGCCTGCAAGCAGATGAACAGGTACAACGCGGCCAGCAGCAGGCAACCGAAAATCGCCGCCACCACAATGAACTGGCGGATCGCCGAGCCATGGTAGTAATCCAGACGCTGATCCAGCGAGACCAACGATTGCTGACGCAATGAAGCGAGGTCGGTAAGCAGGCTGTCCAGGCTGCGTTCGAACTCCTCGGGCTTGAGTTTGATGCTGCCGCCGAACACGCCGTCATCAAGGACTTTCAACTCGGCGTCGAGGTGTTTGAGGCTGTCATGGTATTGCCCGGCCCAAGTCTGCAAGGCACTGGGCAGACGCGCTTCCAGCAGGCCAGCAGTTTTGACCAGTTGCTCACGGGCGTCGCCGATGCGGCTGCGCAGGTCGCGCAATTGCAGACGGCTTTGCAGGGTGAATTGCCCGGACACCACCGACGCCTGGCCGACGCTGGCCAGACGGCCGACGCGCTCGATCAGGTCGGGCGCGTGTTGGGTCGAGATTTGCGTCAACAGGTAGGTTTCCAGCCATGGCGCGAGCGTCAGGCGATTGTCCATGGCGATCTGCTCGCGCAAGGCTTGCAAAGCGCTCAAGGCATTGGTGAAACGGTCGTAACCGTCCGGCCACCAGCCGACGCTGCTCAGGCTTTTCGAGTCGAGGCCGTTGAGCGCGGTTTGCAGGGCTTGAAAGCGGGCCAGGGTTTCGCCCTCGGCGCCTTCGGTTTGCAAGGCGTTGCCGAGGCCCGTGGTGGCTTGCGCGACAGCCGGCTGAACCGAGTCAAACGCGGCCATCGCGGCGAGGGTGGCCGGTGTCGGCTGGCGATTGGTCTCGGTGGCACGCCAGCGCGCGGCGCGGTCACGCTGGGCGGCGAGCAGGTTATCCAGTGCATCCAGTGCGAGCAGTTGCCGAACCCCGGCACGCTCGCCGGAAATCAGGTTCAGTTTGGCGCGATAGTCCTGACCGATCATCAGCAGGCTACCCGCCAGCGGCAGGATAAACAGCAGAAACAACAACTGAAATTTACGGGCGAAGCCGAAACGCCCCAGCAACCCGATCCCCGGAGATAAAAAAGCCTGCATGCCCCATGACTCCTCTGGACACCACGCACCGATGGCGTGCGTCGAAGTCGTTGCGACCGCGACTCGTGCCCTTTTTAAAGGCCTCGAAAGTTCACCCTCGTCAGCTCTGTAGGCCGACTCTGTAGCGAAACTTCCCATTCTCGGTGCCCTTTGTAAGGGCGCCGCGTTGAAGCGGATAAACAAGGCAAGATTCAGACCATGGCGTTGCGCTATTACTCACGGATTTAGTTCGTTAGCTGGCTAAGGGGATGGCGCTGCTGCACTGAAAAATGGCACATTGACGCACCTGCCCGTGTGCACCCATCTGTTGTACGGAAACTCCCATGGCTATTAGTAATGCCCAGAACGGCGCGACGTCGGCATCCGCGACTTCACAAAGCAGCCCCTTGGTCATGCGCATCATCGGTGCGGTGGCGCTGGCTCATTTGATCAACGACCTGATTCAGTCGGTGCTGCCGTCGATCTACCCGATGCTCAAGGCCAACTACGGCCTGACCTTCACCCAGGTCGGACTGATCACCCTGACCTTTCAGTTGACGGCCTCGCTGTTGCAACCGTGGGTCGGTTACCACACTGATCGTCATCCCAAGCCTTGGCTACTTCCGGCCGGGACGGTGTGCACGTTGATTGGTATTTTGATGATGTCGGTGGTCGGTAGCTTTCCGATGATCCTGTTGGCGGCGGGGTTGATCGGCATCGGTTCCTCGACGTTTCACCCGGAAGCTTCTCGCGTGGCGCGACTGGCTTCGGGTGGGCGCTTCGGTCTGGCGCAATCGACTTTCCAGGTCGGCGGTAACGCGGGTTCGGCCTTCGGTCCCTTGCTGGCGGCGGCGATCATCATTCCGTTCGGTCAGGGCCATGTCGCATGGTTCGGCTTGTTCGCGGTGTTTGCGCTGTTCGTGCTCTACCGGATCAGCCGCTGGTACGCCAATCACTTGAACCTGTTCAAGCTCAAGCAAGGTCAGGCGGCGACGCATGGTTTGTCGAAGGGCCGGGTCATCAGCGCGCTGGTGGTGCTCGGGTTGCTGGTGTTCTCCAAGTATTTCTACATGGCCAGTTTCACCAGCTACTTCACCTTTTACCTGATCGAGAAATTCGACCTGTCGGTGGCGAGTTCTCAGCTGCATTTGTTCCTGTTTCTGGGGGCGGTGGCGGCGGGGACTTTCTTCGGCGGGCCGATTGGCGACAAGATCGGGCGTAAGGCAGTGATCTGGTTTTCGATCCTCGGCGTGGCGCCGTTCACGTTGATCCTGCCGCATGTTGATTTGTTCTGGACCAGCATTCTCAGCGTGGTGATCGGCTTCATCCTGGCCTCTGCATTCTCAGCCATCGTGGTTTATGCACAGGAATTGGTGCCGGGCAATGTCGGGATGATCGCCGGGGTGTTCTTCGGACTGATGTTCGGTTTCGGCGGGATTGGCGCAGCGTTGCTTGGGCACTTGGCGGACGTGCATGGCATTGAGTACGTGTACTTCCTGTGTTCGTTCCTGCCGCTGTTGGGTGTGTTGGCGATCTTGCTGCCAAGAACCAAAAAGGCCTAAGCCACACACATTGGTTCTATGCTGTGAGTGGGATTATTTCAGGCACAAAAAAGCCGCGTATCAAACGCGGCTTTTTCTTGGGCGGGTGCTTCGTCCTGAAAACTTAGACGTTGAAACGGAAGTGCATCACGTCGCCGTCTTTCACGATGTAATCCTTGCCTTCCAAACGCCATTTACCGGCTTCTTTGGTGCCGGCTTCGCCCTTGTACTGGATGAAGTCGTCATACGCGATGACTTCGGCACGGATGAAGCCTTTTTCGAAGTCGGTGTGGATCACGCCAGCGGCTTGCGGTGCAGTGGCACCGACGCGGACGGTCCAGGCGCGGACTTCTTCGACGCCGGCGGTGAAGTAGGTCTGCAGGTGCAGCATTTCGTAGCCGGCGCGGATCACGCGGTTCAGGCCTGGTTCTTCGAGGCCCAGGGCTTCGAGGAACATGTCTTTTTCTTCGCCATCTTCCAGTTCGGCGATTTCGGCTTCGATCTTGTTGCAGACCGGAACCACCATGGCGCCTTCTTCTTCGGCGATGGCCTTGACGATGTCCAGCAGCGGGTTGTTCTCGAAACCGTCTTCAGCGACGTTGGCGATGTACATGACCGGCTTGGTGGTCAGCAGGTGGAAGCCACGAATCACTGCTTTATCGTCGGCACCCATGTTCTTCATCAGCGTGCGCGCAGGCTTGCCGAGAGTGAAATGAGCGATCAATTGCTCCAGCAGGCCCTTCTGGACAACGGCGTCCTTGTCACCACCCTTGGCGTTGCGGGCGACTTTCTGCAGTTGCTTCTCGCAGCTGTCGAGGTCGGCGAAGATCAGTTCCAGGTCGATGATTTCGATGTCGCGTTTCGGGTCGACGCTGTTGGAGACGTGAATCACGTTCTCGTCTTCGAAGCAGCGGACTACGTGGGCGATGGCATCGGTTTCACGGATGTTGGCGAGGAATTTGTTGCCCAGGCCTTCACCTTTCGAGGCGCCGGCAACCAGACCCGCGATGTCGACGAATTCCATGGTGGTCGGCAGGATGCGCTTCGGATTGACGATGGCTGCCAGGGCTTCCAGTCGTGGATCCGGCATCGGCACGATACCGGTGTTCGGTTCGATGGTGCAGAAGGGGAAGTTCTCGGCCGCGATCCCGGATTTGGTCAGGGCGTTGAACAGGGTGGACTTGCCGACGTTAGGCAGGCCGACGATGCCGCAATTGAATCCCATGGTGTTTTCCCCGAGGAGTAGAGTCAGGCCTTCTGGCTGTGCAGGTTTTTCATCGCGCGGTTCCATTCCCCGGCGAGGATATCCGGCAGCACGCCGAGGGCAAAGTCGATGCTGGCATCGAGTTTTTCCTGTTCGGCGCGTGGCGCACGACCCAGGACGAAATTTGAAACCATACTGGCTACGCCCGGATGGCCAATGCCAAGCCGCAAGCGGTAGAAGGTATTCTGATTGCCCAGTTGCGCGATGATGTCGCGCAACCCGTTGTGACCGCCATGGCCGCCGCCCTGTTTGAGTTTGGCAACGCCCGGAGGCAGGTCGAGTTCGTCATGCGCCACGAGTATTTCTTCAGGCTTGATGCGGAAGAATCCTGCGAGTGCCGCGACGGCCTGGCCGCTACGGTTCATGTACGTGTTAGGAATCAGCAGACGAACATCCTGACCCTGGTGCGAATAGCGCCCGGTCAGGCCGAAATATTTGCGATCGGCCACAAGGTTGACGCCTTGTGCGTTCGCGATGCGCTCAACAAAAAGGGCCCCTGCGTTATGCCGGGTCTGTTCGTATTCAGCGCCTGGATTTCCCAGGCCAACGATCAGTTTGATGGCAGTCACGATAGGGGCCCTTCCTTGGAGTGGTGGATAACATCGCCGCAATCAGGGTGTGCGGCGAAAGTGGACGACAAGTGCTCATTTACCATTATGTAAACTCCGCGTTCTCGCCCGCTTTCTCGCTACGTTCCAGTCCGCGATGTTACCTGGTCACTCCGGCATCACAGAGTGAATTACTCTGCAGCGCCTTCAGTAGCTTCTGGTGCAACACGTGGAGCGTGAACGTTGGCAACAGCCTTGTCATCGCCGTGAGCCAGAGCAACAAACTCAACGCCTTTAGGGGCTTTGAGGTCAGACAGGTGAATGATCGAACCGACTTCGGCGTTAGCCAGGTCGACTTCGATGAATTCAGGCAGGTCTTTCGGCAGGCAGGAAACTTCGATTTCAGCAACAACGTGCGAGATTTCGCCGCCTTTCTTGATCGGTGCTTCTTCGTTGATGAAGTGCACTGGAACGATAGCGGTCAGTTTCTGGCCAGCTACTACGCGTACGAAGTCAGCGTGCATCACGTGGCCTTTGGCCGGGTGACGTTGCAGAGCTTTGATCACGACGTTTTGCTTGGTGCCGCCAACGTTCAGCTCGATGATGTGGCTGTAAGCCGCTTCGTTTTCGAGCAGTTTGGCAACTTCTTTAGCCAGCATGCTGATGGATTCAGGGGCTTTTTCGCCACCGTAAACTACAGCTGGTACCAGGCTTGCGAGACGACGCAGGCGGCGGCTCGCACCTTTCCCCAGGTCGGAACGCACTTCAGCATTCAGAGTAAAATCGTTCATGTTGTATCTCCAAAATAACCACATTCGCCCCAGCGTTTGCGACCAGCGCTAAAGGCGATATGGGCAAAAAAGCCCCGCCCCGACAGTAATGCCGGGGCGGGGCGCTTTTCGTCAACGAGCTGTGCGAGAAGGGCAGGGCCCTTAACGGAACATCGCGCTGATCGATTCTTCATTGCTGATGCGGCGGACCGCCTCGGCAACTACCGGCGCGATATCCAGTTGGCGGATACGCGAGCAGGCTTGAGCAGCAGCGGACAACGGGATGGTGTTAGTCACCACCAGTTCGTCCAGCATGGAATTTTCAATGTTTTCGATCGCCCGACCGGACAGCACAGGGTGTGTGCAGTAGGCGAAAACCTTGGCAGCGCCATGCTCTTTCAAAGCCTTTGCCGCATGGCACAGAGTGCCGGCGGTATCGACCATGTCATCGACCAGAATACAGGTACGCCCTTCGACATCACCGATGATATGCATCACTTCAGAGTGATTGGCTTTCTCACGGCGTTTGTCGATGATCCCGAGATCCACGCCCAGGGATTTGGCAACGGCACGTGCACGCACGACGCCACCAATATCCGGGGACACAATCATCAGGTTTTCGAAGCGCTGATCTTCAATGTCATCCACCAGAACCGGGGAGCCGTAGATGTTATCTACCGGAATATCGAAGAAACCCTGAATCTGGTCAGCATGCAGATCAACCGTGAGAACACGGTCGATGCCGACTACGGTAAGCATGTCAGCAACGACTTTCGCGCTGATAGCTACACGTGCGGAACGCGGACGGCGATCCTGACGGGCATAACCAAAGTAAGGAATAACAGCAGTGATACGAGTAGCCGAGGAGCGGCGGAAGGCATCAGCCATCACTACCAGTTCCATCAGGTTATCGTTGGTCGGAGCGCAAGTCGGCTGAATAATGAAGACGTCTTTACCGCGGACGTTTTCATTGATCTCGGCTGTAATTTCGCCGTCGGAGAACTTACCGACAGAGATGTCACCGAGAGGGATATGCAGCTGACGTACGACACGCCGAGCCAGATCGGGGTTAGCGTTCCCCGTAAAGACCATCATCTTGGACACGCGCAGTACCTAGAGGCTGAGGGTAACCTGGATGAGTATAGAAAATGGCAGGGGCGGCTGGATTCGAACCAACGCATGGCAGGATCAAAACCTGCTGCCTTACCGCTTGGCGACGCCCCTGTATCTGTTGCAACGATTACCCAGTAATCGGTTCCTTTAGAGCAGACTTTGCAGCTTGCGATGCAACATCGAAATGTTGCTTCCCTTTGCTACAAACCCTGTAAGGGTCTCTGTAAGAAGGGCCGAGACTTTATCAGCTTCAGCTTTGCTTGGGAAGCCCCCAAACACACAACTTCCAGTTCCGGTGAGTTTTGCTTCGGTAAATTTACCTAACAAATTCAATGCGTTACGTACATCAGGATAACGCCTTGCTACCACCGGTAAGCAGTCATTTCGACTGTTTCCCTTGGGAACGGGGCGCACTTTAATGGGAGAAGAGTTACGTGTCAACAACGGATCTGAAAAAATTTCTGCTGTACTTACAGATACTTGCGGAACAAGCACGAGATACCACGGTTCTTCGGGGTCTACAGGAGTAAGTTTCTCTCCCACTCCCTCGGCGAAAGCCGCGTGGCCACGTACGAAAACCGGGACGTCGGCGCCCAGCGTCAGGCCCAGCGCGGCCAGTCGATCTTCATCCCAGCCCAGTTGCCAGAGATGATTCAGGCCGAGCAAAGTCGTCGCGGCGTTTGAACTGCCGCCACCGATTCCGCCGCCCATGGGCAGAATTTTTTCGATCCAGATGTCGATGCCGAGCGAACAACCGGATTGCTCCTGAAGTTTTTTCGCGGCTCGAACAATCAGATTGCTGTCGTGAGGCACGCCGTCGAATTCGGTGTGCAGTTGAATCACGCCGTCGTCGCGCACGGCGAAGGTGATTTCATCGCCGTAATCAAGAAACTGAAAAATCGTCTGCAACTCGTGGTAACCGTCTTCACGGCGACCGAGGATGTGCAGCATCAGATTGAGTTTGGCCGGGGAGGGCAGCGTCAAGCGTGGGGCAGTCATGTTCATTGCCCCAGTTTGCGTGGTTGCCATTCCTTGATCACCAGCGTGACGTCAAGGTCGGTGCCATGCAGTTTGATCCGCTCGGGCAGCCAATAGCCGTTTTGTTCGGCGTAACTCAGGTATTCGACTTGCCAGCCATCCTGTTCCAGGCTGGCCAGGCGGCTATCGGTATCCAGGGTCAGGCGGCTCTTGCTGTCCGGCGCCGGGAGTCCGCGGACCCACCACGCCAGATGGGACACCGGCAACTTCCAGCCGAGCTGTTCTTCAAGCAGCACTTCCGGCGTCGGCGCTTCATAGCGCCCCTGATTGGCAACTTCCAGCGAGACCTTTCCGGGGTGCCCGGTCAGGCGTGCGGCGCCGCGACCCAGAGGGCCCGAAAGGCGAATGTCGTAATAAGACTGGCGCTGTAACCAGAACAGTGTGCCGCTGCCCGAGTCTTTTGGTGCGCGAATGCCGATCTTGCCGTTGATCTGCCAGCCGTCGAGGCCGGTCAGTTGCTCTTTGTGAACACGCCACAGAGCGGCGTCGCCCTGGCCCTGTACCGATTCGCGGGCACCGAAGCCCGCGCAACCGGCGAGCAAGGCAATGAAACTGAAAACGATGAAGTGGCGCAAAAACATAATCTTAAAGAGTCTCTGATCCGGTCAGGCGCTTGATGGTGCCGCGCAGGATTGGGCTATCGGGTTGTTCCTTGAGGAACTTGCCCCAGATTTGTTTGGCTTCCCGTTGCTTGCCATTGGCCCACAGGACTTCGCCGAGGTGAGCGGCCACTTCCTGATCGGGAAAGCGATCGAGTGCCTTGCGCAGCAGCTTTTCCGCTTCGTCGAGATTGCCCATGCGGAAATTCACCCAGCCGAGGCTGTCGAGTACCGCCGGGTCTTCCGGGTTGATCTGGTGGGCCTGTTCGATCAGGGCCTTGGCTTCGGCATAACGCGTCGTGCGGTCGGACAGGGTGTAGCCGAGGGCGTTCAGCGCCATGGCGTTGTCCGGGTCGCGCTTGATGATCAGCCGCAGGTCTTTCTCCATCTGCGCCAGGTCATTGCGTTTTTCCGCCTGCATGGCGCGGGTGTACAGCAGATTCAGATCGTCCGGGTATTGCTGCAAGGCTTTGTGCAGAACATTCCAGGCCTTGTCCCCCTGTTTATTGGCGGACAGCGTTTCGGCCTCGATCAGATACAACTGAATCGCGTAATCGGGTTGTTCTTCACGCTCGGTCGCCAGGCGGCTTTGCGCTTCGGCGGTTTTGCCGTTGCTCATCAGGATATCGGCCTGACGCAATTGCGCCGGCAGGTAGTCGTTGCCGGGACCGACCTGGGCGTACTCGAGCAGTGCGCCTTGGGGATCGTTGCGCTCTTCAGCGATACGGCCAAGGTTCAGGTGCGCCGAATCGACGTGGCTTTCCCGGGTGATCAGGTCTTCCAGATAACCCTTGGCCTCGTCCCAGGCCTTGGCTTCGAGGCACACCAGCGCCAGGGAATAACGCAATTCGTCGTCTTCCGGGTATTGCTGAACCAGGCTCGAAAACTCGACTTTGGCGTCGTCCATGCGGTCCTGTTCGACCAGCATGCGCGCGTAAGTCAGGCGCAGGCGTTTGTCGTCCGGGTACTTCTTGATGCTTTTTTGCAGCAGTGGCAGCGCTTCATCGCCACGACTGAGCGATTGCAGCAGGCGTGCGCGCAGCAGGATCGGGGCGATTTCACCGTCGTCCGGCGGGTTGTCTTCCAGCAACGCCAGTGCGCCTTTGCTGTCGCCGTCCTGTTGCATCAACAAGGCCTTGCCGAAAATCAGCTGGCTGTTGTTGGGATGACGCTGCAACAAACGGTCAAAACTTTTCATCAGGCCGTTGCGGGTTTCCTGATCGGTATCGGCCGCGGACAGTGCGAGGAAATCGAAATGCGTGTCGCCCTTGCCTTGCAGGACTTTCTCCATATAGACCATGGAGTCGTCATAACGCCCGGCACGCGCCAGTTGCACGGCCGCGGCTCGTTGCGCCTCGAGGTCCTCCGGGGCGTTTTTCGCCCAGATCAGCGCAGTGTCCAGTGCCGCCTGATCGGCGCCCAGGTATTCGGCGATGCGGAAGGCCCGTTCGGAGATGCCCGGATCCTGGGTGTTGATGGCCTGGGTCACATAGTTGTCCAGCGCAATGTCGAAACGATTGCGTTGGCCAGCCAGTTCGGCGCTCAACAGGCTGAAGATGGTTTCTTCACTGAATGAGCTGTAAACCTTGGGCTTTTCAGGGGCCGGAGTGCTGTCTTCGATCGGCGGCGTACCGTCCGACGAAACGGGTGCCAAGGCCTGGCAGCCGCTGAGGAAGACAAAAGCGAGGAGCAACGCGGAGGATCTATTCATATAGGAAGAGGACGACTAACCTGCGGTCGGATCATCATGACACAAGCCTTCGGCCAAACATAACCGGCCGGCCAATTTACCCTTGCACCCCGGAATGTGTCGGACCACCCCCCCTGTAGGAGCCGGCTTGCTGGCGATGGACTTGCAGGCGCCGCATCCTTTCCAGGATAAATGCGCCATCGTTAACGACCATCGCCAGCAAGCCGGCTCCTACAAGGGCGTGAAAGTCGGGTAAACGAGAACCGCTCGCAAACCCGGGCATCGCCTGCCAAGGCAATAGAGATCGAGTGGTTGTTCTGAATCTGTCGAAGTAGGACAATTGCCGGCTTCACGTCACCATCAGCGACCTTGAATGGCCTTCCTTGCACTCGGTATTAACCACAAGACTGCTTCAGTAGGCGTCCGCGAGCGCGTGGCCTTTACCCCTGAGCAGCTGGTGGAGGCCTTGCAGCAGCTCTGCCGACTCACCGACAGCCGCGAAGCTGCGATCCTCTCCACCTGCAATCGCAGTGAACTCTATATAGAACAGGATCACCTTTCGGCTGACGTTGTGTTGCGCTGGCTGGCCGATTATCACCATTTAAGCCTCGAAGAGCTGCGCGCGAGTGCTTATGTGCACGAGGATGATGCGGCAGTTCGTCACATGATGCGCGTCGCCTCCGGGCTCGATTCGCTGGTGCTGGGCGAACCGCAGATCCTCGGCCAGATGAAATCCTGCTACGCCGTGGCCCGCGAGGCCGGCACCATCGGTCCGCTGCTCGGGCGTTTGTTTCAGGCCACGTTCAACGCGGCCAAACAAGTGCGCACCGACACCGCCATCGGTGAAAACCCGGTGTCCGTGGCGTTTGCCGCAGTCAGCCTGGCGAAACAGATTTTCAGCGACCTGCAACGCAGCCAGGCTCTGCTGATTGGCGCTGGCGAGACCATCACCCTGGTCGCCCGCCATCTGCATGAGCTGGGGGTAAAACGCATCGTTGTCGCCAACCGCACCCTCGAACGCGCGAGTATTCTGGCCGAGCAGTTTGGCGCGCATGCCGTGTTGCTCTCGGACATTCCGGCCGAACTGGTGCGCAGCGACATCGTCATCAGTTCCACCGCCAGCCAGTTGCCGATCCTCGGTAAAGGCGCGGTGGAAAGTGCCTTGAAACTGCGCAAGCACAAACCGATCTTCATGGTGGACATCGCCGTACCGCGCGATATCGAGCCTGAAGTCGGCGAGTTGGACGACGTTTACCTGTATAGCGTCGACGACCTCCACGAGGTGGTCGCCGAAAACCTCAAGAGCCGTCAAGGCGCTGCGCAAGCGGCGGAAGAGATGGTTTCGGTCGGTGCCGAAGATTTCATGATCCGTCTGCGCGAACTGGCGGCGGTGGATGTGCTCAAGGCCTATCGCCAACAAAGCGAGCGCCTGCGTGACGAAGAATTGCAAAAGGCCCAACGCATGCTGGCCAACGGCAGCAGCGCCGAAGACGTGCTGGTGCAACTGGCGCGCGGCTTGACCAACAAACTCTTGCACGCCCCGAGCGTGCAGTTGAAAAAGCTCTCTGCCGAAGGTCGCCTCGACGCACTGGCCATGGCCCAGGAACTCTTTGCCCTCGGTGAGGGCTCATCGGATAGCTTTTCGGATAAAAAACCGTAATGAAAGCGTCACTGCTCAATAAGCTGGACATCCTCCAGGACCGTTTCGAAGAATTGACCGCGTTGCTTGGCGACGGCGAGGTCATTTCCGATCAGACCAAGTTCCGCGCCTATTCCAAGGAATACGCGGAAGTCGAGCCGATTGTCGACGCCTATAAACAGTTGCTCAAAGTACAGAGCGACCTCGAAGGCGCCCAGGCATTGCTCAAGGACAGCGACCCGGACATGCGTGAAATGGCCGTGGAAGAAGTCCGCGAAGCCAAAGAGCAACTGATCGACATCGAAGCCAGCCTGCAACGCATGCTGCTGCCCAAGGACCCGAACGACGGGCGCAACGTGTTCCTTGAAATCCGCGCCGGCACCGGCGGTGACGAGGCGGCGATTTTCTCCGGCGACCTGTTCCGCATGTATTCGCGTTACGCCGAGCGGCGTGGCTGGCGGGTAGAAATCCTCTCGGAGAACATCGGCGAACACGGTGGCTATAAAGAAGTCATCGCCCGTGTCGAAGGCGACAATGTTTACGGCAAGCTGAAATTCGAATCCGGCGTGCACCGCGTGCAGCGGGTTCCGGCCACTGAATCCCAGGGGCGGATCCACACCTCGGCGTGCACCGTGGCGGTATTGCCCGAGCCGGACGAGCAGGAAGCGATCGAGATCAACCCGGCGGATTTGCGGGTCGATACCTACCGTTCTTCCGGCGCCGGTGGCCAGCACGTCAACAAGACGGACTCGGCGATTCGCATCACGCACTTGCCGTCGGGTATCGTCGTCGAGTGCCAGGAAGAGCGTTCCCAGCACAAGAACCGCGCCCGGGCGATGTCCTGGCTGTCGGCCAAACTCAATGATCAGCAGACCAGCGCCGCCGCGAATGCCATCGCCAGCGAGCGTAAATTGCTGGTCGGTTCGGGTGATCGCTCCGAGCGCATCCGCACCTACAACTTTGCCCAGGGCCGGGTCACCGACCACCGGGTCAACCTGACGTTGTATTCGCTCGACGAAATTCTCGCGGGCGGTGTCGACGCAGTGATCGAACCGTTGCTGGCCGAATACCAGGCCGACCAATTGGCAGCGATAGGTGACTAAATGACGATCATTGCCAGTTTGTTGCGCGCCGCTGATTTACCCGACTCGCCGACGGCGCGCCTGGATGCCGAATTGTTGCTGGCGGCGGCCTTGGGCAAGTCCCGCAGCTTTCTGCACACCTGGCCCGAGCGCATCGTTCCGAGTGACGCCGCGCTGAAGTTTGCCGAATACCTGCAACGCCGTCGTGGCGGTGAGCCGGTGGCCTACATACTGGGCCAGCAAGGTTTCTGGAAGCTTGATCTGGAAGTCGCGCCGCACACACTGATCCCGCGCCCGGACACTGAATTGCTGGTGGAAGCCGCGCTGGAATTGTTGCCCGCTCTCCCCACGAAGGTGCTCGACCTCGGCACCGGCAGCGGCGCCATTGCGTTGGCGTTGGCCAGCGAACGTCCGGCGTGGAACGTCACTGCGGTGGATCGCGTGCTCGAAGCCGTGGCGCTGGCCGAGCGCAATCGTCAGCGTTTGCACCTGAACAACGCCACCGTGCTGAGCAGTCATTGGTTCAGCGCCCTGGAAGGTCAGCGTTTTCACCTGATCATCAGCAACCCGCCGTACATTGCATCCGCCGATCCGCATCTGGTGGAAGGCGATGTGCGCTTCGAACCGGCCAGTGCCTTGGTGGCTGGCGTCGACGGGCTCGACGATCTGCGTTTGATCGTCGCCCAGGCGCCGGATCATCTGGAAGCGGGCGGCTGGTTGATGCTCGAGCACGGTTACGATCAAGCCGAAGCCGTGCGCGATTTGCTGCAGACGCGCGGTTTTGAAGAAGTCCACAGCCGCACCGATCTGGGCGGTCATCAACGGATCAGCCTGGGGCGCCTGCCGTGCTGAATGATCAGGAATTGTTGCGCTACAGTCGGCAGATTCTGTTGCAACACGTCGACATCGACGGGCAGTTGCGACTGAAAGAAAGCCGCGTGTTGATCGTCGGTCTGGGCGGGCTCGGTTCGCCGGTTGCGCTGTATCTCGCCGCCGCTGGCGTTGGTGAGTTGCATCTGGCGGACTTCGACACCGTCGACCTGACCAACCTGCAACGCCAGATCATTCACGACACCGACAGCGTCGGCCAGACCAAGGTCGATTCGGCCATTCGCCGACTGAGCGCAATCAACCCCGAGATCACCTTGGTTGCCCATCGCACTGCGCTGGACGAGGATTCTTTGGCGGCAGCGGTTGCCACCGTGGATCTGGTGCTGGACTGCTCCGATAATTTTTCCACCCGCGAATCGGTCAACGCCGCCTGCGTGGCCGCGGGCAAGCCCTTAGTCAGTGGCGCGGCGATTCGTCTCGAAGGTCAGTTGTCGGTGTTCGACCCGCGTCGTCCGGACAGTCCTTGCTACCACTGTTTATACGGGCACGGCAGCGAAGCTGAACTGACGTGCAGTGAAGCAGGAGTCGTCGGGCCATTGGTGGGACTGGTCGGCAGCCTTCAGGCGTTGGAAGCAATGAAGCTGCTGGCGGGGTTCGGCGAGCCACTGGTAGGACGGCTGCTGTTGATCGATGCCTTGGGCTCGCGCTTCCGCGAATTGCGCGTCAAGCGTGATCCGGGCTGCAGCGTCTGTGGGCCGAAACATGCGTGAAGCGCCCATTGGCGTGTTCGACTCCGGGGTCGGTGGGCTCTCGGTGCTGGCCGAGGTCCAGCGTTTGCTGCCCAACGAGTCGCTGTTGTACGTCGCCGATTGCGGCAATATTCCTTACGGCGAGAAAACCCCGGAATTCATTCGCCATCGTTGCAGTGTGATGGCCGAATTTTTTCAGCAGCAGGGCGCCAAGGCCCTGGTGCTGGCGTGCAACACGGCGACGGTTGCCGGTGTTGCCGATTTGCGGCGCGACTATCCCGAGTGGCCCATCGTCGGTATGGAACCTGCGGTCAAGCCAGCCGCCGCCGCTACCCGCAGCGGTGTGGTTGGTGTGCTCGCCACCACCGGCACCTTGCAGAGCGCCAAGTTCGCCGCGCTACTCGACCGCTTCGCCACCGATGTACAGGTGATCACGCAACCGTGCCCGGGCCTGGTGGAGTTGATTGAGAACGGCGATCTGCACAGTCCAGCCCTGCGTGAGTTGCTGGCCCGCTATGTCGGGCCGCTGCTCGCCGCCGGCTGCGACACGATAATTCTCGGCTGCACCCATTACCCCTTCCTAAAGCCGTTGCTTAAGCAGATGATCCCCGAGGACATCTGCCTGATCGACACCGGCGCCGCCGTAGCGCGCCAACTTCAGCGGCTGTTGGCCGAGCGTGAATTGCTCGCCGATGGGCCTGTTCGCGCAGCACAATTCTGGACAAGTGCCGATCCGGAACATTTCAGAAATATCTTGCCGATACTGTGGAATACCGCTGGCGTTGTGCAAAGCTTCAAGGGGTAAACAAAATCCTGGGGCGAACGAATAATTGGGGTGAACTTCTGATTAAGCGTCGACTTCTATAGCGGTGAGCAACAAAAAAACCTTACGAAATCGTTCGGAAAAGGATGTTTCTAATGAAGCGACTATTCTGCTTGGCCGCGATTGCGGCCGCACTGATGGGGCAAAGTTTTACCGCACAGGCGGCAGGCGTGGAGTTCGGGGTCGGCCAGACCAGCGATTCGACCATGACCTATCGACTGGGTATGCAGTTCGACTGGGACAAGAGCTGGCTGAAAAGTGACGTCGGTCGCCTGACCGGTTACTGGAGTGGCGCTTACACCTATTGGGAAGGCGACAAGACTTCCAGCAACAACAGCCTCTCGTTTTCGCCGGTGTTTGTTTATGAGTTTGCCGGGCAGAACGTCAAGCCCTATTTAGAACTCGGGGTTGGTGTGGCGTTGTTCTCGAATACCGAACTTGAAGACAACAAACTGGGCAGTGCCTTTCAGTTCGAAGACCGTTTCGGCTTCGGTCTGCGTTTTGCGGGCGGGCATGAAGTTGGGGTTCGTGCGACGCATTATTCCAATGCGGGGCTCAGCAGCCCGAACAATGGTGTAGAAAGTTACGCGCTGCACTACACGATGCCGTTGTAAGACAAAACGCCTCGTCCGTTATAGGCGCTGGCAAGCCAGCTTCAATAACGGACGAGGCGTTTTCGATTTCAGCGATACGCCGTAGTAATCCCTTGGCGCTCTTCAATGCACTCCGGTGCGCCCATCTCGAACTCCCGGCAGATCAGCGGGCGTTTTTCGTAGATGGTGCACATCATCGTGTTGCGATCCAGCGCGGCGCACCAGCCGTCGTCCAGGCGCAGCATGACTTCCCCACCCCAATCATCGGTGTCGATAAAACGCTCAGGCACGCCCGTGTCGGTGATCAGCATCACTTCGAGTTGGCAGCAGCAGGCCGCGCAGGTCGAGCACGTGACCGCAGGCTCGGCAATTTGCGTGTGGGGAATGGTTTTCATGGCGCGCAGTGTAAGTCAGTCGGTCAGCGCTGTGTGAAAGGCCTGACGGACGTTCAGCCGTGGGTGTCGTCAGACGCCAGCCGTTGGGCCATGAAATGCAGGGTGGGAAACAGCAGCGCCCAGAGTAATCCGATACCGATCAGCGTCGGTAATTGGCCGTAAGGGAATTGCACCCCCGCCAATTGTCCTCCTGCGTAGTACGACAGCGGTCCACACACGGCGCCCAGCAAACTGCCCAGCCACCAAGGCGTCGCGGTCCATTGCAGGCAATGGCGCAACGTCGTTGCCAGCAGCGCCCATAGCAGCATCAGCCACAGAGGAATCAGCGGCGCGACATCGTTGAACTCGAACACCCCCAGCCAGCGCAATGAACTGTCGACGGTCGTGCCTAGCAGCACAACGCTGAGAATCAGCCGGCCTTCATCTGCCCAACGACTTATCCACAGCAGATGAATCATCAAAGCGCCCAGCGGCACCAATAACCACAAACTGTTGCCGCCGATCACGCACGCAAGCCAGCCGAGCTGGAACAGCGCAGCGTTAGCCAGGCGTTCAAGCATCGAAGCGGCCGAGCAGGGGCGCGGTGATTGCCGAAGGTTTGGCCAGCAGTAACTGCGCGGTGCCGATGCTGCGCTCCAGGAAACCACCTTCGCAGTAGCACAGGTAAAACTCCCACAGCCGCAGGAAATAATCGTCGTAGCCCAATTCGCTCAAGCGGCCTTGGGCGCGGCGAAAGTTCTCATGCCACAGGCGCAAGGTTCGCGCGTAGTGCAAGCCGAAATCCTCCATGTGCAGCAAGTTCATATCGGTGTCGCGGCTGACGATCTCGAGCATTTTCTGCACGCAGGGCAGGGCGCCGCCGGGGAAGATGTAACGCTGAATGAAATCGACGCTGCCCTTGGCCTGCTCGTAGCGCTGCTCGCGGATGGTGATCGCCTGCAACAGCATCAAGCCATTGCTCTTGAGCAAGTGCGCACACTGCTTGAAATAGGTCGGCAGAAAGCGATGGCCCACCGCTTCGATCATCTCGATCGACACCAGTTTGTCGTACTGCCCGGTGAGGTCGCGGTAATCCTTGAGCAACAACGTGACCTGGTCTTGCAACCCGAGAGCTTCGATCCGTTGTGCGGTAAAGGCGTACTGCTCCTTGGACAGCGTGGTGGTGGTGACTTTGCAGCCATAATTCTGCGCGGCGTACAGCGCCATGCTGCCCCAGCCGGTGCCGATTTCCAGCAGGTGGTCGCTGGGTTTGAGGTCGAGTTTCTGACAGATCCGCTCCAGTTTGTTCAACTGCGCCTGTTCCAGGCTGTCCTCGGGGCTCAGGAATTGCGCCGCCGAATACATCATGGTCGGGTCGAGAAACTGTTCGAACAGGTCGTTGCCGAGGTCGTAGTGCGCGGCGATGTTTTTCTGCGAGCCCTTACGCGTATTGCGATTGAGCCAATGCAGGCCTTGAACGAATGGCCGGCCGAGTTTCGCCAGGCCGCCTTCCAGCGCATCCAGCACTTGCAGGTTGCTGACGAACACGCGAACCACCGCCGTCAGGTCCGGCGAAGTCCAGTAACCGTGGATAAACGCCTCGCCCGCGCCGATCGAACCGTTGCTCGCCACCAGGCCCCACGCGGCGGCATCGAGGATGTGAATTTCCCCCAGCACATGACTGCCTGCGGTGCCGAAGACCTGCCGCTCGCCGTCTTCGACGACCACCAGTTGCCCGTGCTTGAGGTGCGCCAGTTGCCGCAACACACCGCGACGCAGCAACGTCCCGGTCAGGCCATTGGTAAGTCGCGTTGTGGCTTTGGCCGAGACACTAGAGGATTTCATGGCGGCGATCCTTGGGCGGAACGGTGGCGGTTTGAAAGCTGCCATCGGCAGCTTGATGAGCAAATATCGGCGCGCGTTTGAGCAGCAGGCGCAGGGCTTGCCAATAAATCGCCAGACAGGTTTTCGCGGTCATCCACGGAAAGCGCCGCAAGTAGCGGTGCAGGCTGGCGCGACTCAGGGCTTCGCGTTCCAGGTTGAGCGTGGCGTCGAACAGCTTCAGTTCGCCCTGCCAGTCGGCCATGTGCACGCCGAGTTTTTTGGCGACGGGGCTGAAGCTCATGCGGTGTTCGAGATCGCGTGGCAGAAACGGCGACACATGAAAGGCCTTGGCCACGGCGAAATGCTGATGGAAGTCGCGCAGGTCTTCCGGCGTCCTGGCCGGCAGCACATAGTGATAACGCTCGCGCCACGGGGTATTGGTGACTTCGGCAAGAATCGCCGCCAGTTGGCCATCGGCTTCGTAACAATAGAAAAAACTCACCGGGTTGAACGCCAGGCCCCAACTGCGAGGCTGGGTCAACAGACACACCGAGCCTTGTGGCGCATGACCAATGGCCTGGCGGACCTGTTCGCGCACCGCGTCGATCAGGCGTACGCCGTTGCCGGTGAAGGCTTTGAGGTAGTCGCTTTCGCGAAACGAAAACGGTGAGAAACGGCCGTTGCCCGAGAGCGGCGACAACCCGAGCACGGCGTCCTGTTCGTCGAGATCGAGGTACAGCAGGCCGATCCGGTAACGGAATTCATGGCGTCTTGGGGCAAACCGCCGATGGGCGATCCAGCCGCTGTAGAGGGCGCTGTTCATAGCACTTCCCCGAACGAGCGGGCCACGCGCAATGCACTGACCACGCCGTCTTCATGGAAACCGTTGGCCCAGTAGGCGCCGCAATAAAAGCTGTGTTGCGCGCCGTTCAATTCTTCCCAGCGCGCCTGCGCGGCCACTGCCGCCAGGCTGTATTGCGGATGGGCGTAGGTGAATCGGCCAAGCACCATGGACGGGCTGATGCGGGCGCTCTGGTTGAGGCTGACGCAGAACGTGGTGTCGCTCTGGATGCCTTGCAGAATGTTCATGTCATAGGTCACGGCGGCCAGCGTATGGCCGGCGCCACCGAGGCGGTAGTTCCAACTGGCCCAGGCAAGTTTGCGCGACGGCAGCAGGCGCGTGTCGGTGTGCAGCACCACTTCGTTGTCGGCGTAGGGCAGGGCGCCGAGGATCGACAGTTCGGCTTCGCTCGGTTCAGCCAGCAGTTTCAGCGCCTGATCGCTGTGACAGGCGAACACTACTTTGTCGAAGCGCTCGCTGCCTGCGCTGCTGTGGATCACGACGCCATCGGCGTCGCGCTCGACGCGTATCACCGGACAGTTGAGGCGGATTTTCTGGTTAAAGGTCGCGGTCAACGGTGCGATGTAAGCACTCGAACCGCCCTCGATCACCCGCCATTGCGGGCGATTGCTGACCGACAGCAAACCGTGATTCTTGAAAAAACGCACAAAGAATTGCAGCGGAAAATTCAGCATCTGCGCCATCGACATCGACCAGATCGCTGCGCCCATCGGCACGATGTAATGCAGGATGAACCGCTCGCCGTAACCGCCGGCCTTGAGGTACTCATCGAGCGTGGTGTCCGCCGCGATCCGCCCCTCGGACAGGTCGAGTTGAGCGCGCTTGTTGAAGCGCAGAATGTCCCGCAGCATGCCCCAGAATCCCGGCGACAGCAGATTGCGGCGCTGGGCGAACAGGCTGTTGAGGTTGTTGCCGTTGTACTCGAGGCCGCTGTCCGGGTCAGTGACCGAGAAACTCATCTCTGTCGCTTTGAAACCGACGCCGATCTGGCCCAGCAGGCGAATGAAATTCGGGTACGTCCAGTCGTTGAACACAATGAAACCCGTGTCCACGGCATAGCTGCGGCCATCGACCTGCACGTCCACGGTGTGGGTATGACCGCCGACCCGGTCGCCGGCCTCGAACAGGGTGATCTCGTGGCTGCGATTCAGCAGATAAGCGCTGGTGAGCCCCGAGATGCCGCTGCCGATGATGGCGATCTTCACGGTACGTCCTTGATCGGCGGACTGCTGCGCAGCATGCGTTTGCCGATGGCGAGCTTCACCCGGTTGGGCATTTTCGACAGCGGCCAGAGCGCCGCCATGAATAGTGCGGGGAAGGCGATCTCCAGTGGCCGGTTCTTCAGTTTGGCGAAGATGTGTCGTGCAGCTTTACCCACCGGCCAACTGAGCGGCATCGGGAAATCGTTTTTTGCCGTCAGCGGTGTGTCGACAAAACCCGGGCTGACCACGGTAACTTCGATGCCTTCGGGCGCGAGGTCAATGCGCAACGATTCGAACAGATAACGCAGCCCGGCCTTCGACGCGCCATACGCCTCCGCCCGTGGCAGCGGCAGGTACGTCACCGAACTGGCGACGCCCACCAGATGCGGCGCGAGGCCTTTGCGCAACAGTGGCAGCGCGGCTTCGATGCAGTAACTGCTGGCCAGCAGATTGGTGCGCACCACGTGCTCGATGAGCGACGAATCGAACTGCTTAACATCGACGTATTCGCAGGTGCCGGCATTGAGAATCACGGTATCCAGCGAGCCCCAGTCATGCGCGATTTGCTCACCGATTTCGCGAACGGTCTGGCTGTTGGTCAGATCACCCGCGACCACCAGCACTTGCCCGGGATAGCGTTGCGACAATACTTTCAGCGGCGCCAGCGAGCGAGCACTCACCGCCAGGTGGGCACCGGTTTTCAGAATTTCCTCGGCCAGCGCGGCGCCAATGCCGCTGCTGGCCCCGGTCAGCCAATATCGTCGTGGAGGTGTAAGACTCATCCCATTCTCCTTTTCAGCCAGGCGATTGCCCGGCCCAACACGGGTACATGTTCGTAAAGCAGTGCCCCGGCATCAAAGTAATCCCGGTGGCGATAAACCTTGTCACGCCAGAGCAGGTGTGAGCAGCCATCCACCCGAATCAAGCCCCCGCCGGCGAGGTGTGGATGGCGGTAGCTCATGACCCAGCGCAGATAACCTTCGCCTTCGCCGGTCTGGTCGAAGCCGTAAAAATCGAAACGCAGCTCTTTGACGTTGGCGTAGAGCTCACCGAAATAGCTGCGCAGATGCGCGATGCCCTGTACGTCGTGCAGCGGATCGGTGAAGTGCACGTCGTTGCTGTACAGTTCATTCAGGCGCTGCAGGTTGTCTTTGTTCAGCTCGGCAAACTGCAGGGCGAAGCGGCGCAGAAAATCACTCATAACCGCCTCCGGCATTTTGTCGCGATGGCAGGTTTTTGAACGCGGCCAATGCGCGCGTGCGACTCGTACTTAGATTGACGATTGGCGAGGGATAACCTGCCACCCCAAACAAACCGCCAAGGTTCGCCGGGTTGTGCACGTCTTTTTTGTTCAGCCCGGCCAGCTCCGGCAGCCAGTGCTTGATGAACA
This sequence comes from Pseudomonas sp. O230, assembly GCF_045447035.1. Lineage (NCBI taxonomy): Bacteria > Pseudomonadati > Pseudomonadota > Gammaproteobacteria > Pseudomonadales > Pseudomonadaceae > Pseudomonas > Pseudomonas sp. O230. The sequence continues at coordinate 46,625 of NZ_JBJGXN010000004.1, forward strand.
AGCCTTCGCTGTCGAATTTTTCCGATTGGCTGAGCGGGTTGAAAATCCGGAAGTAGGGCGCGGAGTCGGTGCCGGTGGATGAGCTCCACTGCCAGCCGCCGTTGTTTGCCGCGAGGTCGCCATCGATCAGGTGCCGCATGAAAAAACGTTCGCCTTCACGCCAGTCGATCAACAGATTCTTGGTGAGGAACATCGCCACGACCATGCGCAAACGGTTATGCATCCAGCCGGTTTCGAGCAGTTGGCGCATCGCCGCGTCGATGATCGGCAGACCAGTGCGCGCTTCTTGCCAGGCCGCCAGTTCATCGGGGGCGTCGCGCCAGGCCAGGGCTTCGGTTTCCGGGCGGAAAGCGCGGTGACGGGAGACGCGGGGGTAGCCCACTAGAATGTGTTTGTAGAACTCGCGCCAGAGCAATTCGTTGATCCAGGTGACGGCGCCGACTTTGCCGCTTTCGAACTCACCCTGATTGCTTTGCAGGGCGGCGTGCAAGCACTGGCGTGGTGAAATGACGCCGGCCGCGAGGTAGGCCGAAAGCTGACTGGTGCCGGGTTTGGCCGGGAAGTCGCGTTCACTTTTGTAGTAGTCGATCTGCGCGTCGGCGAAGCTATCGAGGCGGCGTCGGGCTTCGGCTTCACCGGCGGGCCACAGCGCGCGCAAGGTGTCGCCGGGCGTGGCGAAGCCTGCAACGCTTGAGGGGATTTCATCGCTGTCGACGGTCAGGGGCGATTGAGCCATTGGCGCGCTCACGAGGCTCGGCAACGAGCTGTGCAGGCGGTCGTAGCAAACCTTGCGGAACTGACTGAAGACCTGGAAGTAAGTGCCGGTTTTGGTCAGCACGGTGCCGGGCTTGAACAGCAGCTGATCGAGGTAGCTATGGAAGTCGATACCCTTGGTTTTCAGTGCGTCGGCTACCGCCACATCACGACGGCTTTCGTGAATGCCGTACTCCTCGTTGACGTGCACCGCGTCGATCTTCAACTGCTGGCACAGATCGAGCAAAACCTTCGGCGCTTCATCCCAGCGAGAGGCCGTACGGATCAACAACGGGATGTGCAACTCGCCAAGTGCGCGGCTCAGTTCGCGGAGGTTGCGCAGCCAGAAATCCACTTTGCACGGCGCGTCGTCATGCTCGTGCCATTGTTCCGGGCTCAACAAGTACACCGCCACGCTCGGCCCCCGGGAAGCGGCGGCCGAGAGGGCGGTGTTGTCATGCAGGCGCAAGTCGCTGCGCAGCCAGATCAATTGCATGGTGGTGTCCGTACGATTCATTTAAATAAGCCCGCGCTGAGCAAGTTCCTGATGCGCCGATAACGGATCTTCGGCCAGAAACAATTCAGCAATCTCTGTGGTTTTTACGGACAACTCGGCGTGGTGGATGCACACCGTTGGTCCGGCAATCATTTTTGGGCAACCGACGCCGTTGAAAAGTTTCGGCAGCTGCGCAAGGTTCATGGCTTTGCTGGAATACAGCAGGACGCCGCGGGCTTGCAGGTGATCGACCGCCAATGCGAGTTCGCCCGCCGGCAGCGGCCAATCGAATACTTCCACCGGGCAATCGGCGCTGCTGATCAACCACGCGGTGAGCCACAGATGCGGTTCCAGCGGCAGGTCGGAGTGATTGATCAACAGCAGCGGTTCGGTGCGTAACTGACGGTTGTTATGGTAGATGCGCGCGCCGAATTTGCTGCGTAACCAGGAGTAAAAAAACACGCGCTCCATCTGCGCACCAAACTGGCCCTGCCAGCGTTGTTCAAGCTCGGCGAGCAACGGCATCAGCAATTGTTCGCACAAGGTCCGCGGCGGGTACAACGCGATCGCCTGGTTGACGGTGTCATCGAGGGTACGTTCGTTGAGCGAAGTGACCGCTTGCAGCAGCGTGGTGCGCAGCACCTGCCAATCGTTTTCCACCGATTCGCTAATGGCTTGCGGGGAGTCGAGCAGTTGCTTGACCTGGCTGACGGCCACGCCGCGATTGAGCCAGGTGAGGATCGTCAGGATGCGTTGCACGTGCTCGGCGCTGAACAGCCGATGCCCTTTGGGCGTGCGTTGCGGCACGATCAGCCCGTAACGTCGTTCCCAGGCGCGCAAGGTGACGGCGTTGACGCCGGTCTGCCGGGCCACTTCACGAATCGGCAGCCAGCCTTCATCGAGGGCTTTTTTGAAGTCGGCGCCGAGGTCTTCGCGGGCACTGGTGTCGAGTGGGGTTTTCATCAGATCGCGTTTCGCAGGCTGAGGTTTTCCGGGTGCGGTTGCAGGTAAACCTGCTGCGCAATGTAGGGGTCCGGGTGTTGGCGAAAGTGATGTTTGAGCAGCGTCAGCGGCACCACCAGCGGCACGATGCCGTGAAGGTATTGGCCGATGACGTGTTGCACTTCCTGTTTGTCTTCAGCGCTGATGACCTGCTTGAGGTAACCGCTGATGTGTTGCAGAACATTGGTGTGGGTGCGACGCGTTGCGCATTTGCTCAAGGCCGCCATCAGTTCGCTGAAATAGCGTGGGCCGAGTTCTTGCGGGTCGATCTGGCCCATGTTGCCCAGCAGATTGCCCAGGGTTTTGTACTGCACCGGGTTGTGGGCCATCAGCAGGTATTTGTAGCGCGAATGAAATTCCGTCAGTGCGCGACGCGTGAGGCCTGCTTGCAGCAACTGTTGCCAGGCGCTGTAGGCGAATACGCGGGTAATAAAGTTTTCCCGCAGCACCGGGTCGTTGAGCCGACCGTCTTCTTCCACTGGCAGGTCGGGGTGCAGCTCGCAGAAGGCCTGGGCATAGATGCCTCGGCCACCACCGTCTACCGGTGCACCGTTGGCGTGGTAGACCTTGACCCGATCCAGTCCGCACGACGGTGATTTCTGCATGAAGATGTAGCCGCAGATATCGTCCAGCTCGGCGGCCATCTTCCGGGCGTAATCGGCCAGCGGCCGGGTGACATTCAGTTCAGGGTTAACAGTGCCGATGGCTTCAGGGTGTTCAGCATCGCCGACCAGCCGAATGGGCTGGCGAGGAATTCCCAGGCCGATGGCGACTTCCGGGCACACCGGGACGAAATCGAAATGCTCAGTGAGGGTGCGGCTGCACAGCCGCGATTCCTTGTGCCCGCCATTGAAACGTACCTCGGCGCCCATCAGGCAGGCGCTGATGGCGATTTTCGGTTTCGCGCTGGCGTGGGACATCGGAGCACCTCGAATCCAAACCTGTACAGAACTCAGTTTCTGTACAACATGACCTCATCATAGATTCAAAGGTGTACAAGTCAATTTATTTGTATAGGTTTTATGCCGAGTAGGTCTCCTGTAGGAGCCGGCTTGCCGGCGATGAACGATGACGCGGTTTACCTGCTAAAACCGCAGCGCCTGCATCGCCAGCAAGCTGGCTCCTACAGGGATCTATTTCCAGCCGAGGATCCAGGCGTTGCTGTTTTTCAGGGTTTGCCAACTCAGGCGTTGATTGCGTTGGGTCAGCACCGCCTGCAATTCGACGTCCAGCACCGTGCCTTCCTCGTCGCGGAACAACTCGGTAACCAGGAAATGTTTTTCGCGGTTTTGCGGGTCGGCTGCTGTCCATTTCGACAGCAGCAATTTGCTCGGGTTGATGCGGTTCATTGCAGGTGTTCGTGCAGGCGGCGGGCGGCTTCCTGACCACTGAGCCATGCCCCCTCGACACGACCGGAAAGGCACCAGTCGCCACAGGCGTACAGACCCAGATCGGCATCGGCTAACGTGCCCCATTCATGGCTGCTGGCGGGGCGGGCGTAGAGCCAGCGGTGCGCCAGACTGAAGCTCGGCGCCGGCATGGCGCTGTGGAGCAGCTCGGCGAACGCGCCGTGCAATTGCTCGATCACGGCTTCCTTGGACAGGTCGATATGTTGTCGGCTCCAGGTGCTGGTCGCGTGCAATACCCAGGTGTCCTTGGTGTTGTCGCGCCCCGGTTTACTGCGATTGCGCGCCAGCCAGTCGAGTGGGCTGTCTTGCACGAAGCAGCCTTCGATGGGCGTATCCAGCGGTGTATCGAAGGCCAGTGCGACGGCCCAGGTCGGGTCCATTTTGACCCCGGCGGCGGCACCCGCGAGTTTCGGCGCGGAGGCCAGCAGGGCGGTCGCTTGCGGTGCCGGCGTGGCGACCACCACGTGACTGAACGGGCCATGGGTAAAGCCTTCGGCATCCTGCAGATGCCAGTGCTCTTCACCGCGATAGACCTCGGTGATGCGGCAGGCAAAATGCACTTCCAGATCGCCAAGCAGGCCACGGGTGATAGCGCTCATGCGTGGCGTGCCGACCCAGCGCGTCTGTTCGTCCGGCGACAGGTTGAGCTGGCCGCCTTGGTAGGTGTAGAGCTGCGGCGTCCACTCGGCGACCCAGCCTTGGGCTTGCCAGCGCTGGACTTCCGTGACAAAGCGGCGATCACGCGCAGTGAAATATTGCGCGCCCATGTCTAGCGCACCGGCATCGCTGCGCTTGCTCGACATGCGTCCGCCACTGCCGCGGCTCTTATCGAAAAGTTGAACGACATGCCCTGCGTCCGTCAGGGCCTGGGCGGCAGAGAGCCCGGCGATGCCGGTGCCGATGATTGCGATAGGTACAGTCATAGGGGCCTCGTTTACCTTTCTGTACAGACTACGCCGTGGATGAAACCTGTACAATATTGTTTTTTGGTATAACTTTTAGCGTTCTCGTTCTGACAGCTTGGCCTATTGTTAAACATAGACCCTGCCCGATATCAAAGATCCCTGCTTATAAAAATAGACTAGTGATCAGGGTAAAACGCCACGCGAGGAAGAAGTCATGCACATATTGCTGACCGGCGGTACTGGTTTGATAGGACGTCAGCTCTGCCGCCACTGGTTGAGTCAGGGCCATCAACTGACCGTCTGGAGCCGGACCCCGGCCAACGTCGCGAAAATCTGTGGCGCCCAAGTGCGCGCGGTCGCCCGACTCGAGGACCTCGCTCAGGAGCCGGTGGATGCGATTATCAACCTCGCGGGTGCGCCGATTGCCGACCGGCTCTGGACTCACCGGCGTAAAGCTTTGCTGTGGAGCAGCCGCATCACCCTGACAGAAACTTTGCTGGCGTGGCTCGAAACCCGCGAACAGAAACCGCAGGTGTTGATTTCGGGATCTGCCGTTGGCTGGTACGGCGACGGCGGCGAGCGCGAGTTGACTGAACAATCACCTCCGGTGATCGATGATTTTGCCAGTCAGTTGTGCATTGCCTGGGAAGAAACCGCGCAACGTGCCGAGGCCATGGGCATTCGCGTGATCCTCGTGCGGACCGGGTTGGTGTTGTCGGCCGAGGGCGGCTTTTTGTCGCGGCTGTTGCTGCCGTTCAAACTGGGGCTGGGCGGGCCTCTGGGCAGTGGTCGGCAGTGGATGCCGTGGATCCATATCAAGGATCAAATCGCCCTGATTGATTTTCTTCTGCATCAGAAAGGCGCCAGCGGTCCCTATAATGCCTGCGCGCCCAAACCGGTGCGCAATCGCGAATTTGCCAAGACGCTGGGCAGCGTGCTGCATCGCCCGGCGTTCATGCCCATGCCGGCCCTGGCCTTGAAGGTGGGCCTGGGCGAGTTGTCATTGCTCTTGCTGGGTGGCCAGAAGGCTTTACCGGCGCGCTTGCTGGAAGCGGATTTCACCTTCCAGTTCACTGACCTGCGTGCGGCTCTGGACGACTTGTCCGGCCGCCTCTGAAATAGGACGTTGCATGACCGATCACGCGTTGCTTCTGGTCAACCTGGGTTCACCTGCCTCCACGTCGGTGGCGGATGTGCGCAGCTACCTCAATCAATTTCTGATGGACCCGTATGTGATCGACCTGCCATGGCCGGTGCGCCGTTTGCTGGTCTCGCTGATTCTGATCAAGCGCCCGGAGCAGTCGGCCCACGCCTATGCCTCGATCTGGTGGGAGGAGGGCTCGCCACTGGTGGTGCTCAGTCGTCGCTTGCAGCAGGCCATGACCGCACAGTGGAAACACGGGCCGGTGGAGCTGGCGATGCGTTATTGCGAGCCGTCGATTGAGTCGAAATTGCTGCAGCTCGCTGCCCAGGGCCACAAGCGAATCACCCTCGCGCCGCTGTACCCGCAGTTCGCCGACAGCACCGTGACGACGGTGATCGAGGAAGCCAAGCGGGTAGTGCGGGAGAAGAACCTCGACGTGCAGTTGTCGATCCTTCAGCCGTTCTACGACCAGCCGGAGTACCTCGACGCATTGGTGGCCAGTGCCAAACCTTATCTGGAGCAGGATCACGATCATCTGCTGCTGAGCTTCCACGGTTTGCCGGAGCGACACCTGAAGAAAGTCGACCCTACCGGTCACCATTGCTTCCAAAGCGAAAATTGCTGCCTGAACGCTTCGCCAGAAGTATTGGCGACCTGCTACCGCGCCCAATGCCTGCGCACTGCCGCCGAGTTTGCCAGGCGCATGGGCTTGCCGGACGGCAAGTGGTCGGTGGCGTTTCAGTCGCGGCTGGGCCGGGCCAAATGGATCGAACCCTACACCGAAGCGCGCCTCGATGAGCTGGCGGGAATGGGCGTGAAGAAGGTGTTGGTGATGTGCCCGGCGTTCGTGGCCGATTGCATTGAAACGCTGGAAGAAATTGGTGATCGGGGGCTGGAGCAATTCCGCGAAGCGGGGGGCGAGGAGTTGGTGCTGGTGCCGTGCCTCAACGATGATCCGCAATGGGCGAAGGCGTTGAGCACATTGTGCGAAAGAGCGCCGTTGGCGCTTTAAAAGCATCGCCGGCAAGCCGGCTCCTACAGGTTTCGTGTTGATCACGCGACCTGTGTAGGAGCCGGCTTGCCGGCGATAGCGTCATAAGCCGCAATAAAGAACTTCGGTTTACAACAACGGCTCATCCGCCTTCTTGTGCTTCCAGCTGTCATTGCCCGGCAGCAACAGGTTCAGCGCAATCGCCACCACCGCGCACAGCGCGATGCCTTTGAGGCCGAAGTCGTCCGGACCGGTGCCGGTGCCGACCAGCACACCGCCAATCCCGAACACCAGCGTGACCGAAACGATCACCAGATTGCGCGCCTCGCCCAGGTCGATCTTGTGGCGAATCAGCGTGTTCATTCCCACCGCCGCAATCGAACCGAACAACAGGCACAGAATCCCGCCCATCACCGGCACCGGAATGCTTTGCAGCAGCGCGCCGAACTTGCCGACGAACGCCAGGCTGATGGCGAAGATCGCCGCCCAGGTCATGATTTTCGGGTTGTAGTTCTTGGTCAGCATCACCGCGCCCGTCACTTCGGCGTACGTGGTGTTGGGCGGGCCGCCGAACAAACCGGCGGCGGTGGTGGCAATGCCGTCACCGAGCAGGGTGCGGTGCAGGCCTGGCTTCTTCAGGTAGTCGCGACCGGTCACGCTGCCCACGGCGATCACGCCGCCGATGTGCTCGATGGCCGGGGCCAATGCCACTGGAACGATGAACAGAATCGCCTGCCAGTTGAATTCCGGTGCAGTGAAATGGGGGATCGCAAACCACGGTGCAGCGGCAATCTTCGCGGTATCGACCACGCCGAAATAGAACGCCATCGCAAAACCGACCAGCACGCCGGAGATGATCGGCACCAGGCGGAAAATGCCTTTGCCGAACACCGCGACGATCAGGGTGGTCAGCAGGGCTGGCATCGAGATCAGCATGGCCGTCTGGTAGTGAATCAGCTCGCTACCGTCGCCCGCCTTGCCCATCGCCATGTTGGCGGCGATCGGCGCCATGGCCAGGCCGATGGAGATGATCACCGGGCCAATCACCACCGGCGGCAGCAAACGGTCGATGAAACCGGTGCCTTTGATCTTCACGGCGAGGCCGAGGAAGGTGTAGACGAAACCCGCCGCCATCACGCCGCCCATGGTCGCCGCGAGGCCGAACTGGCCTTTGGCGAGAATGATCGGGGTGATGAAGGCGAAGCTTGACGCCAGAAAGACTGGCACCTGACGCCCGGTGACGATCTGGAACAGAATCGTCCCCAAACCGGCGGTAAACAGCGCCACGTTCGGATCGAGGCCGGTAATCAGCGGCATCAACACCAGCGCGCCGAACGCCACGAACAGCATCTGCGCGCCCGACAGCACCGTGCGCCAGAGCGGATCGTTGAACTCTTGCTGCATGCTCAAGCGTCCTTCTGCTTGGTGCCGAAGATCTTGTCACCGGCATCGCCCAGGCCAGGGATGATGTAACCGTGTTCGTTGAGTTTCTCGTCAATGGACGCGGTGTAGATGGTCACGTCCGGGTGAGCCTTCTCTACGGCGGCGATGCCTTCCGGCGCGGCGACCAGTACCATGGCGCGGATGTCGCGGCAGCCGGCTTTTTTCAGCAGGTCGATGGTGGCGACCATGGAGCTGCCGGTGGCGAGCATCGGGTCGATGATCATTGCCAGGCGTTCGTTGATTTCCGGAACCAGTTTTTCCAGATAAGTGTGGGCTTGCAGCGTCTGTTCGTTGCGGGCCACGCCCACGGCGCTGACTTTGGCGCCCGGGATCAGGCTCAGCACGCCTTCGAGCATGCCGATACCGGCGCGCAGGATCGGCACCACGGTGATTTTCTTGCCGGCGATTTTCTCCACCGACACGGTGCCGCACCAGCCTTCGATGTCGTAGGATTCCAGCGGCAGGTCTTTGGTGGCTTCATAGGTTAAAAGGGCACCGACTTCCTGAGCGAGCTCGCGGAAATTCTTGGTGCTGATGTCTGCGCGGCGCATCAGGCCGAGTTTATGACGGATCAGCGGATGGCGGATCTCGAGGATGGGCATGGGAAAGGCTCCGGCGGCGGGCAAAAAAACCGGCCTAGATTAATCTATCCGAGGGTGTTGTCCTATAGACATAAGGTACGTTAGTCCACAAACGCTTGATTCGGCCGTGCGGGATGCGTACCTTTGCCCGCTTTTCCTTAATCAGTCCCCCCTGGAGAGCGCCATGTCCGCTGATCTCGAGCATATCCGTCAAATCATGCGAGAGGCTGACTGCCTGTACACCGAAGCTGAAGTCGAGGCGGCCATCGCCCGCGTCGGTGCACACATCAACGAACAACTGGCTGACACTAACCCGGTGGTGTTCTGTGTGATGAACGGCGGCCTGATTTTCGCCGGCAAGCTGCTCACCCATCTGCAATTCCCGCTGGAAGCGTCCTACCTGCACGCCACCCGTTATCGCAACGAAACCAGCGGCGGCGACCTGTTCTGGAAAGCCAAGCCTGAAGTGTCGTTTATCGACCGTGACGTGCTGATCATCGACGACATCCTCGACGAAGGTCACACCCTGGGCGCGATCATCGACTTCTGCAAACACGCCGGCGCGCGCAAAGTGCACACCGCCGTGCTGATCGACAAGGACCACGACCGCAAGGCTCGCCCGGACCTCAAAGCTGATTTCGTAGGCCTGCCGTGCATCGACCGCTACATCTTCGGTTACGGCATGGACTACAAAGGCTACTGGCGCAACGCCAACGGGATTTTTGCCGTTAAAGGAATGTAAGCATATGGCCGCGCCGAGCTTTCTTGATCAAGCCCTGTTCACTGAATTGGCCGAGAAGTCTGCGGCCAACCCGCGTGGACGCCAGCACCACAACTTTCATCAGATGGAAGACGCTTGCCATCGCATGGCGGTGGGGTTGCAGCCGTCCACGTATATCCCGCCTCATCGGCATCTGGGGGGCAACAAGGCTGAAACCTTGCTGGTCCTCAAAGGGCGGCTAGGGGTGTTGATCTTCGACGAGTCCGGCGTGGTGGTGAGCAAGCAAGTCCTGCAGGCCGGTGGCGACTGTGTCGGTGTCGACCTGCCAACCGGTGTGTTTCATGGTTTGGTGGTGCTGGAAGCCGACAGCCTGATGTTCGAGTGCAAGGCCGGCCCTTATCGCCCCGTCGGTGAAGGAGAGCTTGCTCACTGGGCGCCGCGCGAAGGCGAGCCTGGTGTGGCTGAATATCAGACGTGGATGCGCGCGCAGTTCGCCTGAAGCGCGCTCAATTTTCCCCGGCCAGCCAGCGTTCGCTTTTGCGACGTGCCTGTTCCAGGTTGTTCACGTAGGCCAGCTGACGCTGCTCCCGATGGATACCCGCGCGTCTGAGCTTCAGGCGCACTCGTGGGGTGGTCGCTACCAGAATCAGGCCTATGCCGTCCGTGCGGTAATCCCGGAGGATATTGTCGAAAGCCGCCAGTGCCGTCATGTCCAGCATGGGCACGGCGCTCATCTCGACGATCACCACTTTGACCTCCGGACTGAATTTGCGCAGCACCCCCAAGGCTTTTTCGGCCGCGCCGAAGAACAGCGGCCCGCGTATCGCATAGCAACGAACATGCGCCGGCATGTCCTGCAAGGCTTGATGGTAGGCGCGTGGCAGTTCGGCGGTGTCCGTCAGATCGCTCATGCGCTTGATAAATAACCCGGCGGCCAGCAACAGACCGACGCCGACGGCCATCACCATGTCGAACAACACCGTCAGGCTCAGGCAGGTCAACAAGACCAGCACATCGCTGCGCGGCGCGATGCGCAAGGTATGTATCACGTGCCGGGCTTCGCTCATGTTCCACGCCACCATGACCAGCAATGCGGCCAGCGCAGCCATCGGCAGGTAGCTGAAAAGCGGCGCGAGAACCAGTATCGCCATCAGCACCACCGCGCTGTGAATGATGGCCGCCAATGGCGAAAAGGCTCCGCTGCGCACATTGGTGGCACTACGGGCAATGGCCGCCGTGGCGGTAATGCCGCCGAACAGCGGTGCGATCAGATTGCCCAGGCCTTGGCCCAGCAGTTCTGCGTTGGGGTCGTGTTTGCTGCCGGTCATGCCATCCGCCACCACTGCACACAACAAGGATTCGATGGCGCCGAGCATGGCAATGGCGAACGCCGGCGCCATTAATTGACGGATCAAGTCGTAGGACAGGTGCAGCGGCTGGCCGTCGGGACCGGGTAGATTCCACGGCCAATCGAAGCTCGGCAGGAACGGCGGAATGCCAGGATGGCTGACGCCCTCGACCAGATAGCTGAAACGCTCACCCAGTGTCGCCACCGCCAACCCGCCGTGCTCCAGCGCCAATCCCAGGAGGGCACCGATGGTCAGCGCCACCAAATGCCCCGGAATCCTGGGCACCCACCGTGGCCAGACAATCAGAATGGCCAGGCAGGCGATGCCGATAATCCCGTCCCCCAGCCGAGCGCTGGGCAACGCGAGAATCAGTACGCCCAGTTGTTCGATGTAGTGTTGTGCCTGGCCTGCGGTGTCCAGGCCCAGCAAATCCTTCAATTGCAGGGTGGCAATGACAATGCCGATCCCGGCGGTAAAGCCCAGGGTGACCGGGTACGGAATGTACTGAATCAACCGCCCGGCCCGAATCAGCCCCAGGGCAATGAGGATGACCCCGGCAAGCATGGTGCAAAGCAGCAGGCCGCCCAGGCCATATTGTTGGGTGATGGGCAGCAGGATGACCACGAACGCGGCGGTCGGCCCACTGACATTGAAACGCGAACCGCCAGTCAGGGCGATCAGGGGCGCGGCGATCAGTACCGTATACAACCCTTGCTGGGGCGGTACACCTACGGCAATCGCCAGGGCCATGGCCAACGGGATGGCGATAATCCCTACCGTCACTCCGGCACTGATGTCGCCGCGTAAGCGTCTGAAGGTGTAGCCGGCATGCCAGGTCTGACGCCAAGCGGCGAACAACGGGGGAACGGAGAACGACATGAGCACTCCACGGTAGACGGTGCGCCGTTGATCGACGGCTGAAAGCTCTTCCAGTATGGCCAGCCTGGTACTGCGAAGTATTGACCCATATCGCTAATTCGCGCGGTTGATCCTCATGCTAGAGTGCTCGGCTTCGCCCTGGGAGCCCGTCATGAGCCTTTTGATCCGCAGCTGCGCCGCCCTCTTGCTGACCCTCAGCCTGCCGTTGGCCGCCGCACCGGCGCCGATGCATGCGCAGTTCCTGCCACCGGACGACCTGACCCTGCGTGACGCCGAACCCGAGCAGCAACAATTGCTGCAGGTCACCGAGTATTCGGTGGTGGTCGGCAGTCAGCGTCAGTCCACCCAACAACCGATTCCGGTGACGTCACCGCTGCTGATCCGCCTCAAGGGCAAATCCTTGAACAAGGGCGCGACCATCAATCAGGTGCTGGTCAACTTCGATGGCGAAAGCAAAAGCCTGAAAAAGCCGATCTACGACGAAAAAGGCAAAACCCTGACGCTGTTTTATCCGATGGCGCAGTACCGCGTAGTCATCGATTTGCTGCGCAACGACACGGTGTATTGCCAGTTCCTCAGTTACGCCAACGGTCATGTCTGGGCCGATCTGCACACCGGGGCGGTTCGTCCGCGTTGAGCCCGGCGGCCAGTGAGGGGTAAACTGCCCGCCCCGTGAAATGTCTGCGAGCTGGAGTCGGCAATGCGTAAAGATAAGAAACAAGTGATTGGTGACGAGATCGGCGACGAGCAGATCAAGTTGTTTCTCGATTTCGAACCGGTCGACGCCACTTCGCCGTCCCTGCACAAACTGATCAAGGCCTACCGTGGCCTGCGCATCGATGATTTCGAGCGTTTTCTGACGTTCTTCGTCGAAGCCGGTTTTGATCTGGACGGCAAGGATGAGCACGGCAATGACTTTGTCGCGGTGATCAAGGATCAACGCAATGCGCCGGATTACATCGAGCTGATCGAAAAGGCGCGCGGTTAAGGCCCTTTCATTCGGCGAAAAAACGCCCCGCTTTTGTAGGCGCCAGCAAGCCGGCGCCTACACAATCTGATTCGTCGTGAAACAGGCATAAAAAAACGCCCCGCTCTCAAAGAGAACGGGGCGTTTTTTATGCGCGATGATCAAGCGAAGCTTGGGGTCTCGCTGCTTTCTTCAACCAGTTCCAGTGCGATGTTGTTCTGCGTGTTGATCTTGCGATACAGCGCAGCATCGGTTTCCAGAACCTTTTCCCGGGCCGGGAAGATTTCTGCCAGTTTGGCTGCCCACTCGCCGGATGCTTTGGTCGGGAAGCATTTTTCGATCAGCTCCAGCATGATCGAAACGGTCACCGACGCGCCTGGCGAAGCGCCGAGCAGGGCGGCAAGGGAACCGTCCTTGGCCGCGACCAGTTCGGTACCGAACTGCAAAACGCCGCCCTTTTTCGGGTCCTTCTTGATGATCTGCACCCGTTGGCCGGCCACTTCCAGACGCCAGTCTTCGGCTTTCGCTTCAGGGTAGAAGCGACGCAAGGAATCCAGACGTTGCTCCATCGACTGCATCACTTCACTGACCAGGTACTTGGTCAGGTCCATGTTGTTTTTCGCCACGGCCAGCATCGGGCCGATGTTGCCGGCGCGAACCGACATCGGCAGGTCCATGAAGGAACCGTGCTTGAGGAACTTGGTGGTGAAACCGGCGTAAGGTCCGAACAGCAGGGACTTCTTGCCATCGACCACGCGGGTGTCCAGGTGCGGCACCGACATCGGTGGCGAACCCACCGCAGCCTGGCTATACACCTTGGCCTGGTGATGCTTGACCACTTCCGGGTTGTCGCAACGCAGCCACTGGCCGCTGATCGGGAAGCCACCGAAGCCTTTGCTTTCTTCGATGCCCGAGGCCTGCAGCAACGGCAATGCCGCGCCGCCCGCGCCGAGGAACACGAACTTGGCGTCGACTTCACGGGAGTTGCCGCTGTTGACGTCCTTGATGCTGACGGTCCAGCCGCTGCCGTTACGCTTGAGGCCAGTCACGCGCTTGCAGTACTTGACCTGGGCATCGGGTGCGCTGGTCAGGTGCTTGAGCAGTTGGTTGGTCAGCGCGCCGAAGTTGACGTCGGTGCCGTTCATCACGCGGGTCGCGGCGATGACTTCGTCAGCCGGACGACCAGGCATCATCAATGGCATCCAGTCGGCCATTTTTGCCTTGTCTTCGGTGTATTCCATGTCCGAAAAGGCATGGTGCCTGCTCAGCACGTTGAAGCGCTCCTTGAGGAAGGACACGCCGCCATCGCCCTGGACGAAGCTCAGGTGTGGCACCGGGCTGATGAAGGTCTTGCACGAGCCGAAGGTGCCTTTTTTGGTCAGGTAGGACCAGAACTGCTTCGACACTTCAAACTGAGTGTTGATGTGCACGGCTTTCTTGATGTCGACGGTGCCGTCGGCGGCCTGCGGCGTGTAATTGAGCTCACACAGCCCGGCGTGACCGGTACCGGCGTTGTTCCACGGGTTCGAACTCTCCGCGGCACCGGAATCCATCAGCTCGACGACTTCCAGCTTGATCGCGGGGTCGAGCTCTTTGAGCAGTACTGCGAGGGTGGCACTCATGATGCCGGCCCCAACCAGTACTACGTCGACTGCTTCGTTATGCGCCATTTAACGCGTCTCCAAAATCTGCAGCACCAAATTGTCGGCATGGCTGCCAGGTGTTCCGGGGCGTGTCAGTGTTGCCCCTGGTACCCATGGCAGTGTCGCCATGTCCGAATCTTCGCAATTTATCGCAACTTCGACGGACGCTACCGGCCGGGTCAATGAGGTCTATGAACTCATTTCAACGCGCGACTGGCAATTCGACTTATGGTCGAGACATCCGTTTGTGCAACCAAATCCGTAGCGGACAGGCTTCAGGCTCCGGTGTTCGAGGAATACTCGGTCCTGTGTCGTTGGGCTGTTTCAGACGCTAATGGTGCATGTTCAGACGCAAAACTATTCATTTGCTCGCCACACTCTTGTGAAGTTGTGAAAACCCGTTTTTTTCACGCTCTTTTGAAGACGTGAACCTCAAAAAAGGGCTGTCCCAGCCTGGCACTGTGCCCGGATGGATGGCCGCCATGGGATACATGACAGGCAAAACGGGCAAACAGCTCAGTGACCGAGCGTAATGACAGCTCTGCAGATTCGCGAAAAGTGGGGGTTTTGCTCAAGGAACAGCAAGCGCGCCAGCTTCACTCGATCTGTGTGGGCGGCTCTCTGTGGGCGGTGCGGGGTGCCAATACCGAAGCATTGACGATTGCTGCGAGGCCCGATCAGGAGACGTCCTTATAATCGGGGGGAGATTGTATCTAAGAAACGCAGGGAAATGGACGTGTTTAATGACTTTTATTAGGCGTCTGGTCAGGTCGCCAGCAGTTGTTGAGCGCGAGCACGGGGTTGGCGCTGGTTGACACGGGCACTGGCGGGCAGCGGATGGTGCAGCCAGTTGAGGCGGATTTCTTCGATTTCGACCCAGCCATCGCCCATCGGCTGGAGGCTGCACTGCTTGAACGCCTGGCAGTGGCCGTTGCGGTCGAGCAGGGCGAAGCTGCGGTGCAGCGGGCGTGGCGCAAACATCGAAATGAGATAACGCATGGCGAAGTACCTTGTGGGGTGGCTGCGGTGAAGTGTCCCGCAGTGCCGTGACGCGAAAGTGTATGGGGGGTGACAGATGCGTGACAGGAACCGGCTTCTCAGGGGGTTGTCAGACATTTCAGTATTCACTGCGAGGTGCTAGTTAGCGACGATGGCGCACCGCTATACTGCCGGCCTGTTTGTGCCTGATTCTGGAGAGAAGAGCATGTTGCAACGCCTGTTGTTCGGTTTGATCACTGTGACCAGTTTGACGCTGGTCGGCTGCGCCCACAGCCCGCAACAACTGACCCCGGAACCGAAGCTGACGACTCAGCTGGCCCCGGTCGGCCATGGCCAGCAAGTCGTGGTTCGAGTGGTCGACGGTCGTCCGTCGCCAACCCTGGGCACCCGTGGTGGCTTGTACCCTGAGACCAGCGCAATCACCGTGCAGGGCGCGCAGATTCTGCCCAAGCTGCAGGCTCAGGCCGAAGCCGCCGTGCGTTTGCTGGGTTTCACCCCGGTGTCCAATGGCATGAATGCGCCGCAACTGACCGTGACCCTGGCCGAACTGAAGTATCAGTCGCCCAAAGAAGGCATGTACGTGACTGAAGCGACGATTGGCGCGACCTTCCGCTCCGATGTGCAGAACGCCAACCGTCGTTACAGCGGTCGTTACGGTGCGTCGCTGGATCAGCGTTTCGGCATGGCGCCGAATCAGGAAACCAACACCAAGCTGGTCAGCGATGTGTTGAGCGATGCGTTGACGCGTCTGTTCAAGGACCCGACCGTGGGTCAGATTCTCGGCGAGTAACTTTTCGCTGAAATCAAAAAGCCCGGCGCCAGTGATGGCTCCGGGCTTTTTTGCAGGTGCAGTCCGCGCAGCGGGGGGAGAGGCGCGGTGTCAGGCGGCTTGCGAATAAAACTCCAGCACACTCACCCCCGTCAGCAAATCCGCCTCCGGCAGATCCGCATGTTGGTGCCCGCCGAGCGCGCAATACACCAGCCAATGGCGATCCTGGACGTTGAAGGCAAGGCTGCCGACCAAAGCTTGTTGTTCGTCGCTTTGGGCAATGAGATAGAGGCGATCCTGATTTTCGGCGTGCAGCATGACGGTTTCCATGTCGGTTTCGGTGGGGCGGGAGATTGGCGCATTCAGATGACGAAGCCATGACGCAGGACAGGAATCTGCCAAATGGTTCGTTACTTGTCTTAAAGCCAAGCGCGGGGCAGAGTGCTTTCGGTAGAATCCGCGCCGCGGTCGTCGATCTGGCGTCCGCCACACCTGTTTTGTCCGAGGTTCGTGATGTCGCTGCATTTGATGACGCTGTTTACCGCCCATCCCGCCAAATTGATCAACCTGCTCGCCTTGCTGCTGGCCTTCCCGGGCAGCTGGCTGCTGCACGCTACGCGTCGTCGTGAACAGCGCGCGTTGGCCAACCTTGAAGCGCAGAGCCAGAGTCGTCGCATCGATGAGCCGATGGTGCTGCTGGATGGGGCGACCTTGCGCATGAACCGGTTTTTCTATCGCTTCGGTTTTGCTTGCCTGGGGTTGGCGCTGCTGGTGTCGTGGATCAGCACGCGGGTCTGACACCTTCAGCGTGGAAACAAAAACGGCGCCCGAAGGCGCCGTTGTCGTAGCTGGTAAAAAATCCTACAGCGGCAATCCCGCTTTCACACGGTACTGATTGCGTACCGGCGTGGCGTATTGCAGTACCAAAAATGGACGATGTTCTTCCGGGCAGGCATCCAGACGCTGCTGCCATTGTTCCTGAGCCTTGGCCAGTTCGTCGGCGGCAAACACTGCAGCGGCGCTCGGCACCTGCAACTGCGGGTCGGCGTCCTTCCACTGCGCATAAGCCAGGTAGTGCACCGGAAACAAGCGGTAGCCGCCGAGGATTTGCTTGTCCATTTCGATCGCCAATTGCTTGGTGTCTTCGAACAGCTCGGTGATCGGCGCGGCGAAGTTCACGTGGACCCGGCCCTTGTAACCGGTGATGCCCTTGGCGATGCTGACGTCGTCCTCGCCCGGCACTTTGCTGTAGCTGCCGGTGGTGGCGCGGATATAGAGCTCGCGGGCCTTGGCCTGGTCGCACGGGTCGTATTCATAGCTGATCGACACCGGGGTGACGTTCAGCGAGCGGATGACTTCGCCGAACGGCTCGTCCTTGCGGCTCATGTGGAACATCTTGAGGATCGCCGACTCGGTACGGTCGTCGCCATCCTTGGCCCGGCCTTCGGCCTGGGCGATCCAGATCGAGGCGCAATCGTTGCGGATCGAATGATTGATGTAGGCCGACAGCAATTGGTAAGCCGCCATCTTCTCGCGGCGACCGGTGATCGAGCGGTGCACGATGAAGCTCTTGTTCAGGCGCATCAAATCGCTGACGAAAGGCTTTTGCAGCAGGTTGTCGCCAATCGCGATGCGCGGCGTCGGCAGGCCAGCGTGGTACACGGCATAGTTGACGAAGGCCGGGTCCATCACGATGTCACGGTGGTTGGCGATGAACAGGTAGGCGCTGCCGGACTTGAATTGCTCGACGCCGGTGTACGTGACACCGTCCGTGGCACGCTCGATGGTGTGGTCGACGTAATACTCGACTTTGTCCTGCAGCGTGGCCACCGAATCGATGCCGGCGAACTCACGGCGCAGCCGATGAGCTATAAGAGGTTTGAGCATCCAGCCGAAGGCACCGGCAAAACGCGGGAAGCGGAAGTGGGTGAGGATATCTAGAAACGCCTTGTCGCCGAGCAACCGTGCCAGCACCGCTGGTACCTCGCTGTCGTCGTAAGGTCGGATGGCATCGAATTCGCCCATCATGCTCTCTTGTTAGAAACGGCTAGGGTAAGTAAAGGTTTTGATCGAAAACCAACGGGGCACGGTCTGAAAAGTCAGCCAGACAAAAATAGCCCTGCAAATAGACCGGCGATTATACGCACAAGTCACCTGGGAGACCGCGATGCTGGAATCTGTAGAGTATGAATGCCCGTATTGTGGTGAAGCGGTCGAGACTTCGGTGGATCTTTCTGGTGGAGATCAGACCTATATTGAAGACTGTCAGGTGTGTTGTCGGCCGATTAAGTTTGTGTTGCAGGTTCATGGAGAGGAATGGCATCTCGAAGTGTTCAGCGAGAACGAGTGAGGGGCATCCATGCAGCGAATCTACGAACCGGAAAACCTGATGGAAGGCGAGTTGCTGCAAAGCATGCTGGCCAGCGAGGGCGTCGAGGCGCATCTGGTCGGCCGCGATTTGCTCGGCGGCACCGGCGAATTGCCGGTCTTCGGCCTACTGGGCTTGTCGGTGGATAACGACCAGGCCGAATACGCCCGTGAGCTGATCACCGCGTACAATGCCGCGCTGCCGCTACCCGGCGATGAACCGGAAAGCTTTCCCGGCACGCTGGTCTGTTAGGCTGACGTTCGTTTTATCAAGAGTCGTGTTGCCCCATGTGTGGACGTTATGCCCTGTTTCGCTGGAATCCCGCCTTCGCGGCCCTGCCAGGCTTCCCTGCCGATCAGCAGGCCCAGTGGAATATCTCTCCCAATGATTCGGTGTTGATGCTGCGTGCCGGCGCCGCCGGCGAGCGTGAGTTGGCCCGCGCCCGTTGGGGGCTGACACCGCCGTGGCTCACGGATCTGTCGCGTACGCCGGCCCATGCCCGCGCCGAAACCGTGGCGGAGCAACCGATGTTTCGCCAGGCCCTGCGCGAGCGCCGCTGTCTGCTGCCGGCCAACGGTTTTTACGAATGGCGCGGCACCACCCGCAAGCGCCCGTACTGGCTGACGCCGGGGGAGCGCTCAACGCTGTTTTTCGCGGCGATCTGGGAGGCGTATCCGGTGCAGGAGCAGGTGTGGTTGAGCACCGCTGTGATCACGCAACCGGCAGCGAGTCAGCGTCGGCCGTTGATTCTGGATACGGCCGGGCAGGAGGCGTGGCTCGATCCCGAGACGCCGTTGCATGTGTTGCAAGGGTTGCTGGCCAGTGAACCCGCAGCGTTGCGCGAGCGGGTGTTGGCGAACATGGTCAATGATCCGAAGCTCAATGGGCCGGAGTGTCTGACCCCTGGCTGATGGGTTGTCTTTACTGGCCCCATCGCTGGCAAGCCAGCTCCCACAGAGATTTATGGCGTACACAAAACCTGTGGGAGCTGGCTTGCCAGCGATGGGGCCTCTGGATCAAACCTTGAACTGATTGATCAACCGCCGCTGCTGTTCCGCCAGTTTGGTCAGATCCGCACTCGCCGCGCTCGACTCATCCGCCCCGCCGGCCACTTCATTGGCCACTTGCCCGATGTTGATCACGTTACGGTTGATGTCATCCGCCACCGCACTCTGTTCCTCGGCCGCACTGGCAATCTGCGTGTTCATGTCATTGATCACCGACACCGCTTGAGTGATCGCATCCAGCGCTTCGGCCGCTTTCGCTGCATGTTGCACGCTTTCGTCGGTGCGGTTCTGACTGTCTTCCATCACCCGCACCACATCACGTGTGCCTTGTTGCAACTGCTGGATCATGGTCTGGATTTCTTCGGTGGCCTTCTGGGTTTTCTGCGCCAGATTGCGCACCTCATCGGCCACCACCGCAAAGCCACGGCCCTGCTCGCCGGCGCGGGCCGCTTCAATGGCGGCGTTCAACGCCAGCAGGTTGGTCTGCTCGGCGATGCCGCGAATGGCGGTGAGGATCGCGTTGATGTTCTCGCTGTCCTTGGCCAGGTTTTGCACCACACCGACAGCCTTGCCGATTTCCACGGCCAGCACGCCGATCGATTGCGATGTGTCCCGCACGATTTGTTTGCCCTGAGCCGCAGCCTGATCCGCATGGCTGGCCGCTTGCGCCGCCTGTGTCGCGTTGCGCGCCACGTCCTGGGCGGTGGCGGTCATTTCATGCACCGCCGTGGCGACCTGATCGATCTCGACCATTTGCTTCTGCACGCCAATATTGGTGCGGATGGCGATGTCTGCGGTGTGTTCCGACGAGTCGCTGACGCTCTGCACCGATGCCACCACTTGGGTAATCATTGCCTGCAACTTGGCGAGGAAGGTGTTGAAACCTTTGGCAATCGAGCCCAGTTCATCGGCGCGATCGCTGGTCAGGCGACGGGTCAGATCGCCTTCACCTTTGGCAATGTCGTCGAGCATGGCCACCATCTGCTTGAGCGGTCGGGCGATGCCGTGGCCCACCAGCCAGATCACCAGCAAGCCGATACCGGCAATCAGCAGACCGACCATGGCCATGCCGAAGGTGTCGGATTTGCGCTGGGTGTTCAGATCACCCTGAAGTTTTTGCAAGTCGGCCATCACTGCGTTCAACGGCAGTTGCAGCATCAGCGTCCAACGCGCATCGGTCTGGCCGATGCCGAACGGCAAGTACAACTCGATCCGGCTCTGAGCCTTGTCGACGGTGTAGGTGACTTCGCCGCGCTTGAGATTGGCCATGTTGGCGATCTGCTGGCTGTCGAGGATGTCGCTGACCTTCTCGCCGAATTTGCTCGGGTCCTTGGTGTAGGCAACGATCCGGCCGTTACCGCCGATCAGGGCCATTTCACCGGCGCCGCTGTACAACTTCTGATTCGCGCCGAGGAGCATTTCCTGAATGAAGTTCACCGAGAGGTCGGCACCGACAATGCCCTGGAACGCACCGTTGAGCATGATCGGTTCAATGAACGAGGCGAGCATGACGATTTTGTCGCCGACCTTGTAAGGCGCCGGATCGATCACGCAGGATTTTTTGGTTTCTTTCGAGCACAGGTAGTACTCGCTGGCGCGCACGCCGGTGGACAGGGTTTTCTGGTCGTCGACGTCCACCAGTTTGTCCAGCCCCAGGCTGCCGTCTTCGTTGCGGAACCACCACGGCAGGAAGCGCCCGTTGCTGGCGTCGATGCCAACCACTTTGGTGTCGACGTAGGCCGCATCGTTGTGGTCGAGGGCGTTTTTTTCCCAGCCGATGTAGGTGCCGAGGATTTTCGGGTTTTTGGCGACGTTTTCCTTGATCAGGCTGATCAATTGTTCGCGGCTCAGGTTCAGTTGCGGCTGACCATCGGCGCCTGGCGTGCCGATCAAGGCGTTGACCCGCACCAGCCCGCCGGCAATCAGCAGCGGCGCTTCGAGTTCACGCTGGATCTGGCTGACCTGGGTTTGCGCCAGGGACGTCAGGCGCTGTTCGATGACTTGCTCGAATTGCGCCTGGGTCCGCTCTTGAACCATGTCTTGCGTCCGTGCGCCGGAAAACAACGCGTACAGCACCAGGGCTGCCACGACACTTAATACGATGGCGCCAGCGAGGGCCGCCACGGAAAACTGGATCGACTTGAATTTCATGGGTGCTCCGCACGCAAGAGGACTTCTGCGGTGTTGTATCGGCAGGGGGTTGGAGGGCCATGAGTGAGACATGGCGAAATGGCTGTTTTGGAGTGGTAGATGTCGCAAATGAATCATTGCGGGCCGTTACGGGCCGTGACGTGGAGGGTTATGTGAATTTTTTCCTGCGGTGATAGGAGCTTTATCCGAAATTTGCGTCTGTATGTCTGTTGTATCTGGCGTCGATACAATTCCACGCCTAGGATACGCGGCATGTTTTCAGGGAGTCTTTTGATGAACAAGCGATTGGTTTTGTGTGCACTAGGCGCGGGTCTGCTGCTCGCCGGTTGTCAGTCGGTCAACACCACCAGCGGCGGCGCTGTGGGCGTCGAACGCAAGCAGTACATGTTCAGCATGTTGTCCACGGATGAAGTCAACCAGATGTACGCCCAGTCTTATCAAAAGACGGTTGGCGAGGCGACCAGCAAAGGTGTGCTGGACAAGACCAGTAACGATGCCAGGCGCATCCAGGCGATTGCCGATCGACTGATTGCCCAGGCGCCGATTTTTCGTCCGGATTCGGCCCAGTGGAAGTGGGAAGTCAACCTGATCAAGAGTGACGAGCTCAACGCCAACTGCGGGCCTGGCGGCAAGATTATTTTCTACACCGGGCTGATCGATAGCCTGAAGCTCACCGACGATGAAATCGCCGCGATCATGGGCCATGAAATCGCCCACGCCCTGCGCGAGCACGGTCGTGAAGCGATGTCCAAGGCGTACGGCATCGAAATGGCCAAACAGGGCGCTGGTGCCTTGTTTGGTCTGGGCCAGGACAGCCTGGCCCTGGCAGACACCGTGGCCAACTACGGCATGACGCTGCCCAACAGCCGCGCCAACGAAAACGAGGCTGACCTGATCGGCCTGGAACTGGCGGCCCGCGCGGGTTACAACCCGAATGCCGCGATCACCTTGTGGAACAAGATGAGCAAGGCTTCGGAAGGTTCACCGCCGGAGTTCATGAGTACTCACCCGGCGTCGTCCAGTCGGATTGCTTCGTTGCAGGCGGCGATTCCGAAGGTGATGCCGTTGTACGAGCAAGCCAAGAAGTCCTGATCGTTATGCGTTGATGATGCTGACGCCTTCGCGGGGCAAGCCCGCTCCCACAGGTTTTGTGCCTTACACAAGTTATGTGAACGACCGAAATCCTGTGGGAGCGGGCTTGCCCGCGAAGAACGATAACGCGGTCTAAGGATCTACCGCGTCAAACCCACCCACTGCTCTGCATCGCCTTATACACCGCGACAATCGCCAGGACGAAGAACGCCGACGCCGCCAGTCGACGAATCAGGGTCAATGGCAATTTGTCCGCCGCGAAGTTACCCGCCAAGACCACCGGCACGTTGGCAATCAACATGCCCACGGTGGTGCCGATAATCACCAGCCACAGCTCAGGGTATTGCGCGGCCAGCATCACGGTTGCGATCTGAGTCTTGTCGCCGATTTCCGCGAGGAAGAACGCGATCAAGGTCGTCAGGAACGGCCCGAACTTGCGGGCGGTGCTGGCTTCGTCGTCATCCATCTTGTCCGGCACGAGGGTCCACAATGCCGTTGCAGTGAAGCTCGCGGCGAGGATCCAGTGCAACACCGCATCCGAGAAGAAACTGCCGACCCAGGCACCTACCGCACCGGCGGCTGCATGGTTGGCCAGAGTGGCGGCGACGATGCCGGCGATGATTGGCCACGGTTTGCGAAAGCGGGCAGCAAGGATGAGCGCGAGCAGTTGCGTCTTGTCGCCGATTTCGGCCAAGGCAACGATTGCGGTGGGAACGAGAAGTGAATCAAGCATCAGGGTTTTCCTAAGGGGCGGGTCGACACGGCTATGACACGTACAGCCTTCCCGCCCCGGGTAAGGTGTTCGTGTCATAGGTCTTGTCAAACCCTGGCTATCCGTCTGATGCGGACGCTTGGGTCGCATACGCCATGGTCTGAGGACCAAGTATGTTGACGTATGCCGGACGAGCATGGCGCTCGTGGGAGACTACTCCCCTAGGACGGAGCGGATTCTGCCTAGGCAAATCCGATTGGGCAAGCACAAATTTCTAACCGCGTTTGGCCCGGTAGATTCGGAAACCCTGACCCTCGGCCTTGATCGCGCACACGCCGAGGTGCTCTTCGATCAGCGGTTGGTACTTTAGGAAGCTGTTCGCAACCAAGCGAAGTTCGCCGCCGTTTTTCAGATGTTTCGCTGCTTTTCGCAGCAAGTTCTCCGTGGCGAAGTAATCGGTGTGCACGCCGACATGGAACGGCGGGTTGCTCAGAATCGCACTCAAACCCATCGGCGCCGCATCGATACCGTCACCGGTAATCACCTCGGCTTCCAGACCATTGGCCGCCAGTGTCAGGCGACTGCTGGCCGCGGCAAAAGCATCCACGTCGAGCAGCGTGACCTGATTGTGCGGATAACGACGCTTGACCGCCGCCCCCAAAACACCGGCGCCGCAGCCGAAGTCCAGCAAATGACCGCTGGGCAATTTGTCCAGGTGCTCCAGCAACAACGCGCTGCCGCGATCCAGCCGACCGTGGCTGAACACGCCCGGTAAACTGATGACTTTCAGCGGGCCTTCGGCCAATGGCAATTCATAGGTCTGGGCCAGGCTTTCCAGGGATTTGGCTTCTGGCGCATTGGCCACGGTGACCAGCCAGAGCTGGCAGTGACGCGCGCTGTCGAGCTTGCGCGGTTTGCCAAACGGGTTCAGTTGCTTGGCCGCGCCTTCGATGCCGCTGCGTTTTTCGCCGACCAGATACAGCTCACGCCCGGCCAGGCGCGAGGCGAGGGCGTTGAGGATGTAATCGGTGAGGTCTTTGGATTTGGGCAGAAACACCACGGCTGTGTCGAATTCGCGCTCGGGCGCCGTCACGCCGAAATGGCTGCGCTCGGCGAAGCGTGCGTCCAGCGCGGCCTGGTCGCCGGCGTGCCAGCACCAGCCATGGGCGTCGGGCAGGCGCCCGAGCAGATCGTCGGCGGGCAAACCGGCCAGCAGCACCGAACCCTGGAATAACTCGGCCTGACGAAGCAGTACTTCACTGCGCGGATCCATACTCTGCTCCTGTAAAAAAAGTGCCGCAGTTTATCAACTGACGACCCGCAGCGCCTTACCGCTGAAGTATCCCTGCGCGTTTTCGGTCAATTGCCCCACGATCCGCTGCCGCGCTTCACGACTGCCCCAAGCGTTATGCGGCGTCACGATCAAACGTGGAATGTCGGCGGCGAGTAACGGGTTGCCGGCGCTCGGCGGTTCGACGCTCAATACGTCCGTGGCTGCACCGCCGAGGTGGCCGTTGCGCAAGGCATCGGCCAGCGCCTGTTCATCAATCAAGCCGCCACGGGCGGTGTTGACCACGAAAGCACCAGGTTTCATCGAAGCCAGTTCGCGAGCACCGATGAAGTGGCGAGTGTGTTCGTTGAGCGGGCAGTGCAAGGTCAGCGCATCGATTTGCGGCAGCAGTTCATCCAGTGGCAAACGGTCCGGTCGGGCCGGGCGCCCCGGAATCTGCCCAAGCAGCACGCGCATGCCGAAGGCTTCGGCCAGTCGCGCGACCGCGCCACCCAGTTCACCGTGACCGAGCAAACCGAGGGTTTTGCCTTCCAGTTCGACGATCGGGTAGTCCAGCAGGCAGAACTGTTTCGCTTGTTGCCAGCGACCTTCACCGACGGCTTTCTGATAATCGGCGAGGCGCGTTGCCAGGTTCAGCAGCAGCATGATCGTGTGCTGCGCCACCGATGGCGTGCCGTAACCCTGGCAGTTGCAGACCGTCACGCCATGAGCGCGGGCGGCGGTGAGATCGACGTTATTGGTGCCGGTGGCGGTGATCAGGATCAGCTTCAACTCGGGGCTGGCGGCGATGGCGGCGGCGTCGATCAGGATTTTATTGCTGATGGCGACGGTGGCGCCCTTGAGACGTTCGATCACCTGATCCGGCGTGGTCTGCGCAAACAGTTGCAAATCATCGAAGCAGGCGCGCAATGGACTGAGGTCGAGATCGCCGAGGTCCAGCGATGGATGGTCGAGGAAAACGGCGCGGCGAGAGTTCGTCATCAACTGTACCTTTTGTGCATTGAACTGAAGGCGTAATGTGCCGAGCCTACCAGATGAAACAAACAGTTACGCTTGGCCAAGAGGAGCCCCCATGTACTGGACAGAGTTTTTCACCGTCGCCCTGATTCACCTGCTGGCCGTCGCCAGCCCCGGCCCGGATTTCGCCGTGGTGGTGCGTGAGAGCGTGACCCATGGTCGTCGCGCCGGTACCTGGACGGCGCTGGGCGTCGGTACGGCGATTTTCCTGCACGTCGGCTATTCGTTGCTGGGTATCGGGTTGATCGTGTCCCAGTCGATTGTGCTGTTTAACGCCTTGAAATGGGCCGCCGCTGCTTATCTGTTGTACATCGGCTTCAAGGCCCTGCGCGCGCAACCGGCGAAACCGCTGGCCGATGATCTGCATAAAGAAGCGGGTGAACGCACCGCTCGCGGCGCCTTCACCTCGGGTTTCGTGACCAACGGTCTGAACCCGAAAGCCACGCTGTTCTTCCTGTCGTTGTTCACCGTGGTGATCAATCCGCATACGCCGCTGGCGGTGCAGGCGGGTTACGGGGTTTACCTCGCGGCCGCGACCGCGGTGTGGTTTTGCCTGGTGGCGATGCTGTTCAGCCAGCAGCGTGTACGCGCCAGTTTCGCCCGCATGGGCCACTGGTTCGACCGGACCATGGGCGCCGTGCTGATCGCCATCGGCGTAAAACTCGCGTTTACCGAAATGCATTGATCTTGTAGGAGCTGGCTGGCTGGCGACGGCATCGCTGCGGTCTGTCAATTAGACCTTGGCGCTCCTGTCGCCAGCCAGCCGGCTCCTACAGGTCTGGATTGAGGTTGAGTGCTGGCGCAACGCTAGCATTTGCTGAATGTTGCAAATCATTCCTTCGGCTGATTTGGTTGTCATGGAAGGGCACTAGAGTGCTTTCTTTCAGTCACGACCGTGCAGTCAGAAAAGGGATTCTTATGTTGCAGACTCGCGTTATCCCCCCAGCCGAAGGCGCTTACCAGTATCCGCTGCTGATCAAACGGCTGCTGATGTCCGGCGCGCGCTATGAGAAAACCCGCGAGATCATTTACCGCGACCAGTTGCGCTACAGCTATCCGACCCTGATCGAACGGGTCGCACGGCTGGCCAACGTGCTGACGGCGGCCGGCGTCAAGGCCGGCGACACCGTGGCAGTGATGGACTGGGACAGCCATCGATATCTGGAATGCATGTTTGCCATCCCGATGATCGGCGCGGTGATTCACACCATCAACGTGCGCCTGTCGCCAGAACAGATCCTCTACACCATGAATCACGCCGAAGACCGCTTCGTGCTGGTCAACAGCGAATTCGTCGGGCTGTACAACGCGATTGCCGGGCACCTGACCACGGTCGAGAAAACCCTGCTGCTGACCGACCTGCCGGAAAAAACCGCCGACCTGCCGAACCTCGTCGGTGAATACGAGCAGTTGCTGGCGGCCGCGAGCACGCAGTACGACTTCCAGGACTTCGACGAAAATTCGGTTGCGACCACCTTCTACACCACCGGCACCACCGGCAATCCCAAAGGCGTGTATTTCACCCATCGGCAACTGGTGCTGCACACCATGGGCGTGTCGACCATCATGGGCGCCATCGACAGCGTGCGACTGTTGGGCACCAACGACGTGTACATGCCGATCACCCCGATGTTCCATGTGCACGCCTGGGGCTTGCCGTATGTGGCGACCATGCTCGGGCTCAAGCAGGTGTATCCCGGCCGCTACGACCCGGAATACCTGGTGGAGTTGTGGCGCAAGGAAAAGGTCACTTTCTCGCATTGCGTACCAACCATCCTGCAGATGGTCCTCAACGCCAAGGCTGCGCAAGACACCGACTTCGGTGGCTGGAAAATCGTGATCGGCGGCAGTGCATTGAATCGTGCGTTGTACGAAGCCGCCAAAGCCAAGGGTATTCAACTGACTGCCGCGTACGGCATGTCCGAAACCGGCCCGCTGGTGTCCTGCGCACACCTTAACGATGAGCTGATGGCGGGCACCGAAGACGAACGCACCACGTACCGGATCAAGGCCGGCGTACCGGGGCCCTTGGTGGAAGCGGCCATCGTCGACACCGACGGCAACTTCCTGCCCGCCGATGGCGAGACCCAGGGCGAACTGGTGCTGCGTGCGCCGTGGCTTACCGAAGGCTATTTCAATGAGCCGCAAAAGGGCGCCGAGCTCTGGGCCGGGGGCTGGCTGCACACCGGTGACGTGGCGACGCTGGACAGCATGGGCGTGATCGACATTCGCGACCGGATCAAGGACGTGATCAAGACCGGTGGCGAGTGGATTTCCTCCCTGGACCTGGAAGACCTGATCAGTCGCCATGTAGCGGTACGCGAAGTAGCAGTGGTGGGCATTGCCGATCCGCAGTGGGGCGAGCGCCCGTTTGCCTTGCTGGTGATCCGTGAAGGCCATGTAATCGGGGCCAGGGAACTCAAGGAACACCTCAAGCCGTTTGTGGAACTGGGGCACCTGAGCAAGTGGGCCATCCCGAGCCAGATCGCGCTTGTTACTGAAATTCCCAAGACCAGTGTCGGCAAGCTCGACAAGAAGCGGATTCGCCTCGACATCACTGAATGGCAAGCCAACAACAGCACCTTCCTCTCGACGCTTTAAGCGCCTTCCGGCGTGCCCGAAATGGCACGCCAGCCCCACCAAGCAAGCGCTTGGCTTGTGAAATCCGAATTTTCAGCCATCCTTCCCGTGCCGACAGGTGTCGGCCTGGCGAAAGGACTGTTCCAGAGTGGCCGGCAGCTGCAAATCACACTTTAGAGGGATCAAGCAGTACTACCTGCTGGCTATAGTCCGCTCAAGGATTTTTAAGAACGGGGCACACGCACAAAACGGGGCGATGCAACTTTGGAGTGAATTCGGAATGCCTTGGCTTCCGGTCAACCACAGCGTTTTTAAAAGTACTCACTGCCATAACAATAATGCACATGGAGTAGCGTCGATGACATCAGTAAACCAGTTCTGGCGCCGGGCTAAACTGCCCCTGGCTGTCAGTCTTGCCTCTTCGCTCGCCGGGCCCGCATTCGGCGTCAGTTTCAACGTTGGTGAAATCGAAGGTCAGTTCGACTCATCCCTGTCGATCGGTGCCAGTTGGTCTACCGAGAGTGCCAACAAGAACCTCATCGGCGCGAACAACGGCGGCCACGGTCTGTCCCAGACCTCCGATGACGGTCACTTGAACTTCAAGAGCGGGGAAACCTTCTCGAAGATCTTCAAGGGCATCCATGACCTTGAATTGAAATACGGCGACACCGGCATCTTCGTCCGGGGCAAATACTGGTATGACTTCGAACTTCAGGACGAATCCCGTCCGTTCAAGGACATCAGCAACGACAACCGCAAGGAAGGCGCCAAGTCCTCCGGCGGGCAGATCCTCGACGCCTTTGTCTACCACAACTACTCGATTGCCGATCAGCCGGGTTCCGTGCGTTTGGGCAAACAGGTGGTCAGTTGGGGTGAGAGTACGTTCATCGGCGGCGGCATCAACTCGATCAACCCGATCGACGTTTCCGCGTTCCGCCGTCCAGGTGCCGAGATCAAGGAAGGCCTGATCCCGGTCAACATGTTCTACGTGTCCCAGAGCCTGACCGAAAACCTGTCGACCGAAGCGTTCTATCAACTGGAATGGGACCAGACCGTAACCGACAACTGCGGCACGTTCTTCTCGCAACCGGACGTGATTTCGGACGGCTGCGACAACAACCTGGCCGTACTGCGGACCCGTAACGGGCTCAACAACTCATTGGCAGCCGCTCGTTTGCCAGCCGGGGCGCGTACCGCTGTCCTCAACACGCTGGCGGCCAGGGGCGTGAACTGGGGTAATCCGGATGAAGGCGCGATTGTTCGTCGTGGTCCGGATCGCGATGCGCGTGACAGCGGCCAGTTCGGCGTGTCCTTCAAGTACATGTTCGAGCCGCTGGATACCGAGTTCGGTGGCTATTTCATGAACTACCACAGCCGTGCGCCGATTTTCAGTGGCAAGGGCGCTCCAGCGAGTGCCTATAACGCGCAGGCACTGGGCGGCGCACTGGGCGGCGCACTGGTTGGCGCAGGCATTCCGCCCGCCAACGCGGGTGCCATCGTGGGTGGCCAGACGGGTCTCGCTGCACAGTTGTTGCCGTTGCAAGTGGCGGCTAACTCCAGTTACTTCGTCGAGTACCCGGAAGACATTCGTCTGTATGGCGTCAGCTTCTCCACCACGCTGCCTACCGGTACCGCGTGGAGCGGCGAATTCAGCTACCGTCCGAATGCACCCGTACAGCTCAACACCACCGATATCCTTTATTCCGGCCTGACCCCACTGGACTCGCGCGTCTCCGTGCTGCAAGGACAGCCAGGTGCG
This sequence comes from Pseudomonas sp. O230, assembly GCF_045447035.1. Classification (NCBI taxonomy): domain Bacteria; kingdom Pseudomonadati; phylum Pseudomonadota; class Gammaproteobacteria; order Pseudomonadales; family Pseudomonadaceae; genus Pseudomonas; species Pseudomonas sp. O230. The sequence goes on from NZ_JBJGXN010000004.1 coordinate 76,653, forward strand.
GATCAACATGGCTATCGCCGTAAGGAAATCAGCCAGCTGCAGACGACCTTCACCCACTTCTTCGACCAAGTGATGGGCGCCGAGCGACTGACCGTGGTGGGCGAGGTTGGCTGGACCCACGTCGGCGGCCTGGAAAGCACATCGAAAGCACGTTACGGTCGTGACCCGAGCTACGGCCCAGGCCCATTGCCAGGCGGTCAGTGCCAGGCATTGAACGCTTCGACCCTGGCGGGTGGAGCGCAAAACAACGTCAGCCGCTACTGTGAGAACGATGGCTTCACCACCACAGACTCCTGGGGTTATCGCGCTCGTGCCATCTGGGACTACAACAGCGTATTCGCCGGTGTAAACCTCAAGCCGAACATCGTCTGGTCTCATGACGTGAGTGGTTATTCGCCAGGCCCTGGCGGCAACTTCGAGGAAGGTCGCAAAGCGGTCAGCCTGGGTCTCGATGCCGAGTACCAGAACACCTACACCGCGTCCCTGGCCTACACCAACTTCTTTGACGGCAAGTACACCACCGTGGATGACCGCGACTTCGTTGCGCTCAGCTTCGGCGTGAACTTCTAAGCACTGTATTTTCAGGACGAACACACCTATGAAAACAACAAAGAGTCTGTTCCACGCTGGATTTCTGGGGCTGACGCTGCTGGCGACCAGTGTGATGGCAGCGGTCCCTGCGGCCGAAGCGGACAAGCTGGGCAAGAGCCTGACGCCGATGGGCGCCGAGATGGCGGGTAATGCCGACGGTTCGATTCCGGCCTGGAAGCCGTTGCCGAAAAACGCTGGCGCTGTCGACAGCAAAGGTTTCCTGGCCGACCCGTACGCCAGTGAAAAGCCGCTGTTCACCATCACTGCGCAGAACGTCGATCAGTACAAGGACAAACTTGCCCCGGGCCAGTACGCGATGTTCAAGCGCTACCCGGAAACCTTCAAGATGCCGGTTTACCCGTCCCATCGCGGCGCGACCGTGCCGGATGACGTGTTCGCTGCTATCAAGAAAAACGCCACGGCCACGGAGCTGGTATCCGGCGGCAACGGGTTGAAAAACTTCGAGACAGCCGTACCGTTCCCGATTCCAAAGACCGGCATTGAGGTTATCTGGAACCACATCACCCGCTATCGCGGTGGCAGCGTGACCCGTCTGGTCACCCAGGCCACGCCGCAGCCGAACGGCTCGTACAGCCTGGTGTACTTCCAGGACCAGTTCGTATTCCGCGACAAGATGAAGGATTACGATCCGGCGAACCCGGGCAATATCCTGTTCTACTTCAAGCAGGAAGTGACCGCGCCGGCACGTCTGGCCGGTGGTGTGCTGCTGGTGCATGAAACCCTCGATCAGGTGGCGGAGCCGCGTTCGGCGTGGGTCTACAACGCCGGTCAGCGTCGTGTGCGTCGTGCGCCGCAAGTGTCCTATGACGGGCCGGGTACCGCGGCGGACGGCCTGCGTACCTCCGACAACCTGGACATGTACAACGGGGCTCCGGATCGTTACGACTGGAAACTCGAAGGCAAGAAAGAGATGTACATCGCCTCCGACAGCTACAAGCTCGACGATCCGAAGCTGAAGTACGCCGACATTATCAAGGCCGGTCACATCAACCAGGACCTGGCTCGTTACGAGCTGCGCCGGGTCTGGCATGTGGTTGCAACCCTGAAGGAAGGTCAGCGTCACATCTACGCCAAGCGTGACTTCTACATCGACGAAGATACCTGGCAAGCAGCGGTCATCGATCACTACGACGGTCGTAACCAACTGTGGCGTGTGGCGGAAGCTCACTCCCAGAACTACTACAACGTTCAAGTGCCGTGGTACACCCTGGAAACCCTGTACGACCTGCAGTCCGGCCGTTACCTGGCACTGGGTATGAAGAACGAAGAGAAATCGGCGTATAACTTCGGTTTCACGGCCACCACCAGCGACTTCACACCGGCGGCATTGCGTCAGTCCGGGGTTCGTTAACCTGAACTGAACAGAGGCCGCATCCTCGAAAAAAGCCCCGACTGGTTCGGGGCTTTTTTTTGCGCGTAGACTTTTTGTAGCCATTTGTAGCAATAACCTTCAATACCTCTTCGTTTACCGCTAGTCTGCGGACATCTGCAACGCCGCCAACAGCATTTCAAACAAGAGCCGGCCATGACTGATCTGTCCCCACTTCCGGACCCTGCAAGCGTTACCGTCGCGACACTGGACGGGCGTTTTTTTCGTCCGCCATTGCCTGACGGTCATGTGCTGCGGCCTCGTTTATGCGAGCGCCTTAGCGCCGGTCTCGGTGGCAGGCTGTTGCTGGTCAGTGCACCGGCGGGGTTCGGCAAGAGTTCATTGGCGGTGGAGTTTTGTCAGGGGCTGCCGGCTCACTGGCAAAGCCTGTGGCTGGGTTTGAGTCCAAGGGACAACGATCCGGGACGTTTTCTCGAGCGACTGCTCGAAGGTCTACAGGACTTTTTTCCGCAATTGGGCAGGCAGTCCCTGGGCCTGCTGAAAATGCGCCAGCGGCATCAGCCCTTTGCCTTCGAAGAATGGCTGGACGGTTTGCTCGATGAGCTGGCCGTGCATTTGTTGCCGACGTCGCCCCTGCTGTTGGTTCTCGACGATTACCATCTGGCCCAGGGGCCGGTGCTTGATCGCTGCCTGCAATTTTTCCTCAATCATCTTCCCGACGGCTTGCTGGTGATGGTCACCAGTCGCCAGCGTCCGGACTGGCATCTGGCGCGCCTGCGGCTGTCCCGGCAACTGCTTGAGTTGAATGAGCAAGACTTGCGCCTGACCCATGATGAAGCCTTGACCCTGCTTGATCGGCACAGCACGTCGCTGCGCGGCGAGGCGCTGGAGAGCTTGATCCAGCGCAGCGAAGGCTGGGTTGCGGGCTTGCGTTTCTGGTTGCTGGCAGCTTCCGAGGCCGGCTCCGAAGGTGAGTTGCCCCAGTCCCTGAATGGCGGGGAAGGGCTGATTCGCGATTACCTGCTTGAAGAAGTCATCGATTGCCTGCCCGCCGAAGTGCAGTCATTCCTGTATGACACGGCGCCTCAGGAACGTTTTTGCAGCGAGCTGTGCGACGCCGTTCGCGAGGCGCATGACAGTGCCGAAATCCTCGGTTTTCTGCTCGCGCATCAGGTGTTCCTGGTACCGCTGGACGAGCACGGTCACTGGTATCGTTATCACCATCTTTTTTCCGACCTGCTGCGCACCCGGCCTACCCGTCAGGCCATGGTGCCGGCGGCCAGCCTGCACTTGCGCGCCTGTCGCTGGTTCAATGCGCAGGGCCTGCTCGACGAAGCAGTGGAGCAGGCGTTGCGCGCCGGGCACCTCGACGTGGCGGCAAACCTGGTCCAGAACCTCTCTGAAGAACAACTGCTGGCCGAGCAGAACGTCGGCATGTTGCTGCGCTGGAAAATGGACTTGCCCGACAGCCTGCTGATCAGCACGCCACGATTGATCGTGCTTTACAGTTGGGCATTGGGGTTGGCTTGTCAGCTGGACGCTGCCGAGGAGCTGGCCAGTCACCTGAGCCGCTTCCTGCCAGCGCCGTCGGCCACCGCGCAGAAATCCATGTTGGCGCAATGGCTGGCCTTGAGCGGGATCATTGCCCGTGGGCGCGGCAATCGCGAATTGACGTTGCTCTATTGCACCGAGGCGCTGGACAGCCTGCCATCGAAACGCTACGGCCAGCGCCTGATGTGTCTCTCGACCCTTTCAAACCTGGCCATTGCCGACGGCGACTTGTGGCGTGCCCGCGGTTTGAACCGCGACTCTCTTGAACTGGCGCAACGGGTCGGCAATCCATTGTTCGAAGCACTGGCTCATTACGACCGAGCGCGCGTGTTGCAGGCGCGAGGGGAAATCCTGCGTTCGCTGGATGAAGTCCGTCAGGGGCTGCAGCGCCTTCAAGGATTGTCGCCACAACGCCTGTATGCCGTGCGCGCTCGATTGACCTTGTACGAGGGGTTTCTAATGGCCCAGCGTCTGCAGCCACAGACCGCGCGGCTGCGTTTGCAGGCCGGTTTGACCGAAGCCCGCGCCTGTCGCGACATCAGCGTTCTGATCGGCCATTGCGTGATCGCCCGGCTCGAAGGCAGCAGCGGCGAGTTCGCCAAGGCCTTTGCCGAACTCGCCGAAGCCGAACGGCTGATGCACATCTGGGACGTACCGCCGATCTACTATCTGGCGATGATCACCCTGGTCAAATGCGAACTCTGGCTGGCCCAGGGGCGCACCGATCTGGCGGAAGCCTGGCTCGCACGACTGGGCCAGACCTACAACGGCGAACAGCCTGCGGCACCTCCGGAATTCCATCCGCAACTACCGCTGCATATCGAGTTGCAGCAGGCCTTGCTGGAGGTCATTCAGGGGCAGCCGATGCTCGCCGAGGGACGATTGAATGCGTTGCTTGAACATGGCCAGCAAACCGGACGTCAACTGCTCAGCGTAATGGCGCTGACGCAAAAAACCGAACTGCTCCTCGCCCACAACCGTGAGCCTGAAGCCCGGCTAGCCTTCGCCCAGGCCCTTGAAGCGGCCAGCGGTGGCGTCTTGCAACCATTCGACGGCCTGCTGAGCAAGTCTCCCGACTGGTTGCGCGAACAGCTGCAAAATGGTGCAACAGCGACAGTTTCGCAGAGCCTGTCAGAGCGCTTGCCTATCGTGCATGCGCGAGTTGCGCTGGAGCCCTTACAGTCCTGCGAACAACTCAGCTCCCGTGAACTGGCCGTTCTGAAACTCATTGCCCAAGGCTGCTCGAACCAGGAAATCAGCGATCAGCTGTTTATCTCCCTGCACACAGTGAAGACCCACGCCAGCCACATCAACAGCAAGCTCGGAGTTGAACGGCGCACGCAAGCGGTAGCGCGGGCGAAGGCGTTGGGGGTGTTGGGCTGACGTAGTGTGACGAGACACAAGCGGTCAATGGCTGGACGCAATGTGTGCGAAAATCCACCGTCCCCGTTTTTATCGAGCATGCCCCGATGTCCCAGCAACCGACCCTCATCCGCGAAACCTTCCCCGTCGGCCCTTTGCAGTGCAACTGCACGATCATCGGCGATCCGGTGACGAAGAAGGCCATCGTGGTCGATCCGGGCGGCAATCACGAATTGATCCTCGCACGGCTCGATGCCCTGGGCTTGAAAGTCGTCAGCATCATCCACACCCATGCGCACCTCGATCACTTCCTGGCCTCCGGTCAGTTGAAGGAGAAAACCGGCGCGACCCTGCACTTACACAAAGAAGATCAGTTCCTCTGGGACAACCTCGAGATGCAATGCCAGATGTTTGGTGTGCCCTACACGCCGGTTCCATCCCCCGATCGCTGGTTGGCCGATGATGAAGAACTCGCCTGCGGCTGCGGCGTAGCGTTGCACACGCCGGGTCATACACCGGGATCCATGAGCTTTTGGTTTTCAGAGGCTAAGCTGCTGATTGCCGGTGACACGCTGTTTCGTCGCGGGGTCGGGCGCACGGATTTGTGGGGTGGCGATCAGGCCACCATCGTGCGTTCGATCAAACAGCGGCTGTACACCCTTGATGAAGACGCAACGGTGGTGACCGGGCATGGTCCGGATACGCGTCTGGGCGATGAAATGCGCGACAACCCTTTTGTGCGGGCGTAAGGGTAATCGACGGAATTTTCCGCGGCTGAAATGATCCAACGCCCGCAAAGATCCAATGCCTAAGTCCGTTGCATCCCAGAATGCAAAAACCAGGAGCTCTTCATGTTCACCAAGCAGCGTTTGATTATTGTCGCTACGGCTGTGGCCTTGCTGTCGGGCTGCGCCTCGCCTAACCCTTACGACAACCAGGGGCAGGCCGACGGTGGTTCCACGGGCATGAGCAAAACCGCCAAGTACGGTGGCCTTGGTGCTCTGGCCGGTGCATTGGCCGGTGCCGCTATCGGCCACGACAACCGTGGCAAGGGTGCGCTGATTGGCGCCGCCGTGGTGGGGGCATCGGCTGCCGGTTACGGCTACTACGCCGACCAGCAAGAGAAAAAGCTGCGCGCCAGCATGGCCAACACTGGTGTTGAAGTGCAGCGCCAAGGCGATCAGATCAAGCTGATCATGCCAGGCAACATCACGTTCGCCACCGATTCGGCGAACATCGCTTCGAGTTTCTACCAGCCTCTGAATAACCTTGCCGGTTCCCTGAAAGAGTTCAATCAGAACCAGATCGAAATTGTCGGCTACACCGACAGCACCGGCAGCCGACAGCACAACATGGACCTGTCTCAGCGCCGTGCCCAGAGCGTCGCGACGTACCTGACTTCACAAGGGGTGAGCGGTACCAACCTGAGCGCTCGTGGCGCCGGTCCGGATAACCCGGTTGCCAGCAATGCCGACGCCAATGGCCGGGCACAGAACCGCCGCGTCGAGGTCAACCTCAAGGCGATCCCGGGCCAGCAGTATGGTGGTCAGCAGTAACCCGGCACGGCTCGGCAGTATCCGTAATCGCCTGATTGAACCCCAGGCGTAAAAAAAGTCCGCCCGATCCTCGGCAGATCGGGCGGGTTTCTTATGTCGCCAGTTCTGACCTCATCGCGAGCAGACAACCAACCCATCAGCAACAAAAAAGCCCCCGGACAATTCACGTGTCCGGGGGCTTTTTCATGTCGCGCGAAACCTGATTATTTCTTCAGGCCGTAATGCTCATCAAGCATGCCCGGCGCGTTCGGGGCTTTGGGGGCGTAGTCGCGAGGCGGCTCCTGATTGCGCGGCGGCGTCAGGCGCTCCCGTGGGGCTGCTGCCGCGTCGGCGTGCAGCGAGGCCAGCAGGCGTTGGCGGGTTTGCTCGTCCAGGGCCAGGCGGTTGGCACCCTCGGCGAGATGATCCTGCACTTCCTGATAGCTCTGAGTCAGTTTCTTGACCAGGTTTGCAGTGCTGTTGAAGTGGGTAACCACCTCGTTCTGATAACTGTCAAAACGTTCCTGAGTGTCATCCAGCTGACGTTGCGTGCTGCTGGGCGCGGCGTTCGGCACCAGGCGAGCGATCAGGAATCCAATGGCGACACCCACAACCAGGGCAAGAGTCGGCAACAACCAAACTAAGAGCGAGTGTTCCACGAGTCCTTCCTCTATAAACGGCTTTGCTTTACGTTAACGGCTCGAACCTGCGCTGTATACCGCGATTCACTCGCAATACATCGGCACAGACAATTTGCTAGACGAGTCGACCCGATTCGAGGTCACGGAGTTCCTTCCTTGCTTATGCGCGAAACCCCTGTAGTGATTGATGGCCCGGTCGGCCAAATGGAAGCTCTTTACCTGAACAATGAAGCGCCGCGCGGCATCGCGCTGATCTGTCACCCGAATCCGGTGCAGGGCGGCACCATGCTCAACAAAGTCGTGTCGACCCTGCAGCGCACTGCGCGCGACGCCGGTTTGATTACCTTGCGTTTCAACTACCGTGGCGTCGGTGCCAGCGAAGGCACGCACGACATGGGCACCGGGGAAGTCGACGATGCTCAGGCGGCGGCCGAATGGCTGCGGGCGAAACACCCCGACTTGCCGCTGACCCTGTTCGGTTTCTCCTTCGGCGGATTTGTTGCAGCCAGTCTCGGCGGACGCCTGGAAGCGCAGGGCGAGCAGCTCAAGCATGTGTTCATGGTCGCGCCAGCGGTGATGCGCCTCGGCGACCAAGACCCACTGCCGCAACAAGGCGAACTGACTCTGATCCAGCCGGAAACCGACGAAGTCATCGACCCGCAAGCCGTCTACGACTGGTCCTCGAAACTCGAGCGCCCCCATGAGCTACTGAAAGTGGCAGAATGCGGACACTTTTTTCATGGCAAGCTGACCGATCTCAAGGATCTGATCCTGCCGCGCCTTTCGAATTGATTGCAGTCTGACAAGCGATTACCCATGACGACTCGTACCCGTATCCTCACCGGCATCACCACCACCGGCACGCCGCACCTGGGCAACTACGCCGGCGCCATCCGTCCGGCGATCCTCGCCAGCCGCGACAGCAATGCCGATTCGTTCTACTTTCTGGCCGACTACCATGCCCTGATCAAATGCGATGACCCGCTGCGCATCCAGCGCTCGCGTCTGGAAATCGCCGCGACCTGGCTGGCCGGTGGCCTGGACGTGGACCGCGTGACGTTCTATCGCCAGTCCGACATCCCGGAAATCCCCGAGCTGACCTGGCTGCTGACCTGTGTCGCCGCCAAGGGCTTGCTCAACCGCGCCCACGCATACAAGGCTTCGGTGGACAAGAACGTCGAAACCGGCGAAGACCCGGACGCCGGCATCACCATGGGCCTGTACAGCTACCCGGTGCTGATGGCCGCGGACATTCTGATGTTCAACGCGCACAAGGTGCCGGTCGGTCGTGACCAGATCCAGCACGTGGAAATGGCCCGTGACATCGGCCAGCGCTTCAACCACCTGTTTGGCCAGGGCAAAGAATTCTTCACCATGCCTGAGGCGCTGATCGAAGAAAGCGTCGCCACGCTGCCCGGTCTCGACGGTCGCAAGATGTCGAAGAGTTACGACAACACCATTCCGTTGTTCAGCAGCGCCAAAGAGATGAAGGACGCGATTTCCCGAATCGTCACCGATTCCCGCGCGCCGGGCGAAGCCAAGGATCCGGACAACTCGCACCTGTTCACCCTGTTCCAGGCCTTCGCCACCCCGGCGCAGTCCGACGAATTCCGCAGTGAGTTGTTGCAGGGCCTGGGCTGGGGCGAGGCGAAGAACCGTCTGTTCCAACTGCTCGACAGCGAACTGGGCGAGTCCCGCGAGCGTTATCACCAACTGATCGAACGCCCGGCAGACCTGGAAGACATCCTGCAGGTCGGCGCCAGGAAGGCTCGTTCCGTGGCGACCCCGTTCCTGCACGAACTGCGCGAAGCGGTCGGCCTGCGTTCTTTCGTGGCCCAGACCCAAGTCGCGGCGACTACCAAGAAAAAAGCCGCGAAAGCCGCGCGTTTTGTCAGCTTCCGCGAGGACGACGGCAGTTTCCGCTTCCGTCTGTTGGCGGCCGATGGCGAGCAACTGCTGCTGTCACGCAACTTCGCTGACGGTAAAACCGCTGGCCAGGTGACCAAGCAACTGCAAGCGGGCCAGCCTCTGGACGTGCGCAATGAAGACCTGAGTTTCAGTGTCTGGCTGGAAGGCGAGTGCGTTGCCGATAGCCCGGCCTTCGCCGACAGTACTGCTCGCGACGTCGCCATCGACGCCCTGCGGATTGCGCTGACGCCGGTTCAGGAATAAATCAGCGGCTCGGCCCGACCAAGGGCTGATTGCCATTCCCACGGGCCGTCGCTACAGTGACGGCCCGTTTTTGTTGCCTTGCTAACGAATTATGACGCCCCTAGAACGATATCAAGCTGATCTGAAACGCCCGGAATTCTTCCATGACGCCGCGCAGGAAACCGCCGTGCGCCACTTGCAGCGCCTGTACGACGATTTGGTCGCGGCCTCGCAAAGCAAACCGGGCCTCTTCGGCAAACTGTTTGGCAAGAAAGAGCAGACGCCGGTCAAGGGCCTGTACTTCTGGGGCGGCGTGGGTCGTGGCAAGACCTACCTGGTCGACACCTTCTTCGAAGCGTTGCCGTTCAAGGAAAAGACCCGCACGCACTTCCACCGCTTCATGAAGCGTGTGCACGAAGAGATGAAGACCCTCGGCGGCGAGAAAAACCCGCTGACCATCATCGCCAAGCGTTTCTCCGACGAGTCGCGAGTGATTTGTTTCGATGAGTTTTTCGTCTCTGACATCACCGACGCAATGATCCTCGGCACGCTGATGGAAGAGTTGTTCAAGAACGGCGTGACCCTGGTCGCCACTTCGAACATCGTGCCAGACGGTCTGTACAAGGACGGCTTGCAGCGTGCGCGCTTCCTGCCGGCCATCGCGCTGATCAAGCAGAACACTGAGATCGTCAACGTCGACAGCGGCGTCGATTACCGTCTGCGTCACCTCGAGCAAGCGGAGCTGTTCCACTTCCCGCTCGACGAAGCGTCCCACGAAAGCTTGCGCAAGAGCTTCCGCGCCCTGACACCGGAATGCACAGCGGCCGTCGAGAACGACGTGCTGATGATCGAAAACCGCGAAATCCGTGCCTTGCGCACTTGCGATGACGTGGCCTGGTTCGACTTCCGCGAACTCTGCGACGGCCCGCGCAGCCAGAACGATTACATCGAACTGGGCAAGATCTTCCACGCTGTGCTGCTCAGCGGTGTCGAGCAGATGAGCGTCACCACCGACGACATCGCCCGACGCTTTATCAACATGGTCGACGAGTTCTACGACCGTAACGTCAAGTTGATCATTTCTGCCGAAGTCGAGCTCAAAGACCTCTACACCGGCGGTCGCCTGAACTTCGAGTTCCAGCGTACCCTCAGCCGACTGCTGGAAATGCAGTCCCACGAATTCCTGTCCCGGGCGCACAAGCCGTAGGACGATTCGGAAAATAAAAAGGGCCTGCATTTGCAGGCCCTTTTTTGTGCGCTAAATCCCGTTGGGTTTGGCTCCCACAAGGGGGGTGTCAGATTTCTTGGAGATAAATCTCCAGTTGATGTTGCCGCTGACAACCAACGAGCAACCACAACAAAATACGGGCTTTGCGAGGGCAAAGAAATCCGGCCATCAACGCGCCTTTATGGATCAGGTCCATCTCGCCGCCAATAAAACCGTAGGTGGACTGCGCGGTAGAACCGGACCCTGTCCGGGTTGCAATGATGACAGGGATTTTTCCGACGATAGTTTCGATCACTTCAGACCAGTTTTCCGGAACATGCCCTCCACCAAATCCTGCGATTACAAGCCCGTCGTATCCGAGGTCGAGGACGTTGCTCAGAAAAAGGCTGTCCGCAGAAAGCGAGACTTCCAACAGGGCGATTTTCTGCGCTGTTTGCTGCGGTAGCGGCAAGATTTTCCGCTGGGTTGGCGGGCGCATATATCGGACGCTGTTCTCAATGAGCATGCCGGCAGGACCGACGATGGGAGAGGAAAACGCCTGCAATGCCAATGAATCGGTTTTTCGGACAGCGCTCGCGGCGTGAATCTGCCCGTTCATGACCACTTGAGTGCCTCGCTTACGACTATTTACAGCCAGTACAACCCGGCAAGCATCCAACAGGTTCGCGGGACCATCGGCCCCCACGTGAGCGGCTGAGCGCATGGCGCCTGTGAGGACCAACGGTTCATCGTGGTCCCACAAATAGTCGAAAAAAGTGGCTGTTTCTTCGAGGGTGTCCGTGCCTTGGGTAATGACAACTCCGGCTGCACCTTGCTTGATCTGGAATTTCGCCCAGGAAAGGACGCTCAGCAAGAATTCGAAATCCAGTGATGCACTTGACATAAGTCCGAGTGTTTCAACGTTGACGCGTGCCAGTGTCGTCAGTTCCGGTACCGAATCCAGAAGCGTTTCGCCGGTGAGCGTGGGAATGACACCTTCACCGGCGTTCCTGGTTTGCATGCTTACGGTGCCGCCGAGCGCCGCGATGGCCAGTTTGGGTAAGTCCATGTGCTACCTCGCTTGAGCGTGAAGAGGTCGGCTGTACCGCGTCCGCGCTACAGCCGAATGGCTTGGGGATTAGTGGGTCATCAGGAAACCGATGAATGGAATGATCAGCAGCGTACTGATGGCCATGGACAAAACGTTGCCGATGAAACCATGCATGTCCGCCGGCAACCGCTTGGCAATCGCCCATGCCAGGGGTGGTGCAATCAAGGCCCCCAGCAGCGCGCTCATGACGATTACTTGCCAGCTGCCGCCGTACGTCAGCAGCGCCGCCGGCACCACCGACACCAGCGGAACGTAGGTGGGATACCAGTCATACGATATCCAGTGCCGACGCCATATCAGTACACCCAGCGCTGAAGTCAGTGCCTGTGCACCAATCAGCTGTGGCAGCAGCTGCGAACCGTAGACGGGACTCAACGGGTTAAGCGTGAACGCCAGCAAGGCGCCAAAAATCAGGCCGAGGCTTGCCCATTCGTTGCCAAAGAATGGCGCTTCCGAAAAGTCCGCCAGGACTCGGCGCATACTCCAGATCACGCCGTAGTCAGGCGTTTTGGCGGCGGTGGGTTCGGGCGCTGGGTCGCATGGTTTCGTAGATGGCTCTGACTTCACCAGGCTTGGCAGATAACGGCAGAGCAGAAAGGCCAGCACGCTGGCGACCGCCATGCCCGAGACATTACCAATCACCACGGGCAGTCCCAGCGGGTTGCACAGGTAATTGACCATCAGCAGACACATCGGAGTGACGAGCATGGCCCCCATGATTGCGCCGTTGACCGTGACCTTCCAGCCACCGCCAAACATCAGCACCGTTGCTGCCGGCAGTGAAACGAAGGCGGCGAAGGTAGGTTGCCAACTGGTGGCGGTTACCGTCCAGCCCCAAAGCAAGTTACTCAGCAGCAGCCCAAGCAATGAACTGGTAACCAGCCACGGCCATAATCCGCTGCCGTACGAGATGGCAAACCCTTGCCAGGATCTCCCGGTCCGATTCGCCCAGTAGGCCAGATAGGCGCCAGCCAACAGTCCGAGAGAGGCGAACTCGTGCTTGTAGAACGCCACTTCGCTGATGTCTCCGAGCACCCAGCGTAACCAGGCACTTGGTTCGGGAAGACCTGAAAGCAAATCGCCGTAACCGGGCCAATGAGCGGACCAGGCAGTACGGTGGGTGAATGAAAGCCAGGTCACCAGCAGTAGGGTGCCGATAATCAGCAGGATGATCGCCGTATCGAATGGCGATCGGTGGGCAAGCCGTTTTTTCTGGGTTGTGGTTTGCATGAGTCAAACCCCCTGTCAGCGCGGGAGGCACGAATGCTGGCGGTAACCGAGCATCTGATCGTAGAGATCGGCTCGGCGATCGCGATGCAGATCGTTCAGGTCGTTCCAGATGGGCGCGCTGCGGGCGCTGGTCAGGTCAATGTCAGCAAACAGGATTTCTTGTTGGTCCGCCGAGGCGACAGCCCCAATCGGCCAGCCATTGGTTCCGGCAATCAGCGAGCAGCCCAGATAACGAGCCCCTCGTTCTTCGCCGATTCGGCTGGCTGCGGCGATAAACACATTGTTTACATGCGCTGCGGTCATTGTCAGATACGAAGCCATGCACTTGCCGGCGTCATCGAACAGAGGTGGTGGCGTCCAGACCCAGTTGTTCAGGCTGCAAATGATATCCGCCCCTTGCTGACTCAGAATTCGCGGCACCTCTGGAAACCATATATCCCAACAGATCAGCAACCCGATACGTCCGATCGGTGTATCGAAAACCGGAAAACCCAGATCGCCTGGCGTGAACCACAGCTTTTCCAGGTTCCACAAATGAGCCTTTCGGTATTTGCCGATTAGTCCCTCAGGTCCGACCAGAACACCGGTATTGAACAGTCGCATGCCGTCGCGCTCGGCCAGACCAGCCACCAGATAAACCTTGTGCTGACGGGCGAATTCCATCCAGGTTTGCACGCTTGTGCCGCTGGGAATCATTTCCGAGTGGTCAAACGCATCCTGTCTATTGCTGAAGAAATACCCGGTGTTCGAGAGTTCAGGCAGGACGATGAGGTTCGCCCCGCCGTTTACCGCTTCCAGCGCCAATTGCAGGCTGCGATGCAGATTTCCCTCTCGATTGTCCACGCCGACCTGAGGGTCGAATTGCACGACTGCTACACGAACAGGGCTTGTTGGCTCACTCATTGTCGATGACCTCTTTTTATTGTTATTCACGCTGTTGAATTGCGTGCTTATAAGAGGTGAATCAACAGGTCGACGTAAGTCAGCCGCTTCCGTTTTGGGTGTAGTCCGGATCCCAAGATGGATGAGCGAGCTGTTTGGTCGGCATGCATGGGGAAGGCGTGGGGCAGAGCCAATGCCGGCATGCATGGCTCTGGAACAGGTGATGTCAGGTTTTGACGTTGTAGTGCGGATAGTCGCTCATGGAAAAGCCGCCGTTGAACGTCGCAGCTGTTTTGTTGCAGATGTGAATGACTGCATCGACGGCTCCGCGGAAACAGGGCTCCGTCCAGCCAGCATCAACTGAAAATGACTCTCCGGACAAATACAGGCCTGAAACATGCGCGAAGTCTCTGTTGTACTTCATCAGGCCTACGGCGTTGTAGTAGGTGCCGGGTCGGTACAATTTTGCACATCCCAGTGCATTTTTGTCGGTCATCCAGCGTTGGACCACGGCTTGATCAAGCGCGATGTAGGGAGAGATTTTCTCCTGGATATTGGCCGAGTTCATGAGAATGCGGTCCAGTTCCTTGGCGCATTTGCTGACCAGTTCCTTGTCGGTAAATGAGGCAAGTTTGGTGGCGTCGTCCTCCCATGTGTAACTCAGAAGGATGCAGTCATAGCTGTAGGTCTCGTTGTAGCGATAGGTGTAGACGTCGTGGATAAAGCTGTCGGTGACGATGGCTTGCGGGATTTTGTTGTTTTTCGACAGGAAAGTTTTCTTCAGCGGTGCGAAGACTTTACAGCTGGTTTCCCAATGCGCCGTTTTATAGGCGTTGATCGTCTCGAAAGGCAGCATTTGCGGCGTGAAGTTTTCAAGCTTGATTCGAGTTTCGATCAGCCAGGAGGGTAGGGTCATAATGACCGAGTCGAAATCATCGAACTGTTCCTGGGTGTGCTCGGTCTGGCTATGTTGCCAGTTGTAGTAGACGCGTATTTTCTGGTCGGCCAGTTTTTCGAGTTTTGTGACGGATGAGTCCGTCAGGAAACTGCTGCCCCTTTCATTGCAATGGTCGTAAAAAGATTTTCCGGTTTCGTCGGTTTTCATGAACAGCAGGCATTCGTCTAGAGCTGCGAGCCCGATATAGCGGGGGCTGTCGAAACTCAGCCCATTCGAATCAAACACCGCGTTGCTGTGCAGATAAGGAGAGGTCAGCGGATTGCCCAGCGAGTCAACTCGGCCGTGTATCAATTGCAACTGGCTGCTAAAACCGAATATGGCAGTACGCAAGGGATAAAGAGAGCAGACATCGTAAAAGGCGCCCCAGCTACCGTCACCGATTCCGATGGCATAAAAAATCGCTGACTCCTCTGCGGACATGCCCATTCCGCCGAAGTCTCCCGGCGAGCGTTCGTCCCACTCTTCCAGGGCCGGCATACTCACCAGGTCGCGAAAGGAAATGCTTTCGTATTTTTCGACGATTGCGGCCCATATGGTTTCCCATTCCTGGCTGGAGTAGACCTCTGCGACGTGCCGGGTCATCAGGTCGGCAAAGGCCTTCCACTTGGCATAAACCTTTTGCAGTTCATCGCCGGGAGGTGGTGTCTGGCCATCCTCATTTTCCCAGATGAGCATTTGCGGAGTTTGTCCGTCGCCCATGCTGCCCTCTCGCAGATAGATACCGGTCGAGGTCACCCATTGACTTCCGGGATTGGCGAAATCCGAAAATGCCAAATCAAACGTCTTCGCGTAATAGGCCATCAGCGAACGGCCGTCTGTCGGTGATTCGTCTGCCCTGTTGAAGAAGGGCATGCGCATTGCGCCCATTTCAAAGGGTGTGTGGCTGATCGAGGAGCGCTGGCTTCCAGGAATGGTCAGGTGGCGGCCGCCAATTCTCCTGGATTGTTCAATGAGGGTGATATCGGTAAAGCCGCAACGATAGAGTTCTCTGGCGGCAGTAAGCCCGGTGACACCTGCGCCGATGATGCAGATTTTATGGTGTGGATTGGTTGCCTTAGCGATGCCGTTTTCCTGTTCGACCAGTGCTCGATAGTCGAAACAGAGGTCTGGGGGATTTGGAAAACGTCCCGTCCATTTGTTGTCAGTCGAGCGCTTTGTTCGAGCGGCAGTCTTGGTCGCGTGTGCCGGGTATTCGTAGCTTGATCCGATGGTCACTGTTGATCTTCCCTGATATTGATAGCAGGGAAGAATGCTGAGTTTTTTAAGGGACTGCGTCTGTCGGCCGAATCGGGGGCTTTGTCGTTCTGTTTTCCGTGATTCGCGTAGGAAAGTGCATTGCCAATCCACCGTACATGCAAATCCCAGTGTGGGAGCGAGACCGGCTTGCCGGCGATAACGGTGTCAGTCACATCATTGCTGAATGTGCCGACGCCATCGCGGGCAAGCCCGCTCCCACAGGGATTTGTGTTCGTTTTGAGAGTTTATGCCGCCTGTTGAAACTGCTGCCGATACTGGTTCGGCGACAATTCCGTGTGCTGGCGGAACAGCCGCGCGAAGAAACTCGCATCGTCATACCCGACTTCATAACTGATGGTCTTGATGCTCTTGCGGCTGCCGGACAACAAGCCCTTGGCGGTTTCGATGCGCAGGCGTTGCAGGTAATGCAGGGGTTTGTCGCCGGTGGCTGTCTGGAAGCGGCGCATGAAGTTGCGGATGCTCATGCCATGCTCGCGTGCCACGTCTTCGAAGCGAAACTTGTCGGCGAAGTGTTCTTCGAGCCAGTGCTGGATCTGCAGGATGATCACGTCCTGGTGCAGCTTCTGCCCGCCGAAACCGATGCGTCCCGGTGAATAGCTGCGCTGCACTTCATAGAGAATGTCGCGGGCCACGGCCTGGGCCACGTTGGCGCCACAGAAGCGTTCGATCAGGTAGATGTAGAGATCGCACGCTGAGGTCGTGCCGCCGGCGCAATACAGGTTGTCGGCGTCGGTCAGGTGCTTGTCCTGATTGAGATAAACCTTCGGGAAACGCTCGGCAAAGGCGTTGAAGAAGCGCCAGTAGGTGGTCGCTTCCTTGCCATCGAGCAGCCCGGCTTCGGCGAGCCAGAACACCCCGGTGGCCTCGCCGCACAGTACCGCGCCGCGCGCATGTTGCTGGCGCAACCACGGCAGGACCTGTGGATAACGTTGGCAAAGGGTTTCGAAATCGTCCCAGAACGCCGGGAGGATGATGACGTCAGCGTTTTCCAGGCCACCGTCCACCGGCATGATCACGTCGCTGAAGCTGTTGACCGGTTTGCCGTCGGGGCTGACCAGGCGCGTTTCGAACGCTGGTGTCAGGCCCTGGCCCAGTTGTTTGCCGTAACGCAGGCTGGCCAGGTGGAAGAAATCCTTGGCTTGCATGAGGGTGGAAGCGAAAACCCGGTCGATAGCCAGGATGCTGACGCGCCGTAAGGGCGTGGAGACTTGGTTAGACATAATTCAACTTTATTCTTATAGGGGAAAGTGGTCACCAGACGGCTGGATCGTCTTATTTTTTGTCTGATGTGTCCAGTGTCCTGTATCGGAAGCGAGGCTTAGTCTCTGAAGGTCTATTCCTTCTAACAATAACGACAGGTGCCGCATGATCCCCAGAACCTTGTTCAGTTCCGAGCACGAACTTTTTCGCGACAGCGTGCGAACGTTCCTCGAAAAAGAGGCTGTGCCGTTTCATGGGCAGTGGGAGAAACAGGGTTATATCGACCGCCAACTCTGGAACAAGGCGGGGGAGGCCGGGATGTTGTGTTCGCATCTGCCAGAAGAATACGGCGGGCTGGGAGCGGATTTTCTCTACAGTGCGGTGGTGATCGAAGAAGTTGGGCGTCTGGGGCTGACCGGGATCGGTTTTTCCCTGCATTCCGACATCGTCGCGCCGTACATCCTGCATTACGGCAGCGAAGCGCTGAAACACAAATACCTGCCAAAACTGGTGTCTGGCGAGATGGTCACCGCGATCGCCATGACCGAGCCGGGTGCCGGTTCCGACCTGCAAGGGGTGAAAACCACTGCAGTGCTTGATGGCGACGAATACGTGATCAACGGTTCGAAGACGTTCATCACCAACGGCTATCTCGCGGACCTGGTGATTGTCGTGGCCAAGACCGACCCGAAGGCTGGCGCGAAGGGCACCAGTCTGTTTCTGGTCGAAGCCAATACGCCGGGCTTCGCCAAGGGCAAGCGCCTGGAAAAAGTCGGCATGAAGGCGCAGGACACCTCGGAGCTGTTCTTTCAAGACGTTCGGGTGCCCAAGGGAAACCTGCTGGGCCAGGCCGGAATGGGCTTCGCGTATCTAATGCAGGAATTGCCGCAGGAACGTCTGACGGTTGCGGTTGGCGGACTGGCGTCGGCTGAGGCTGCGCTGCAATGGACTTTGGAGTACACCCGCGAGCGCAAGGCGTTCGGCAAGGCGATTGCGGATTTCCAGAACACCCGTTTCAAACTGGCGGAGATGGCAACCGAAATCCAGATTGGCCGGGTCTTTGTCGATCGCTGCCTGGAATTGCACCTGCAAGGCAAGCTCGACGTGCCGACGGCGGCGATGGCCAAGTATTGGGGAACGGACCTGCAATGCAAGGTGCTCGACGAGTGCGTGCAGTTGCATGGCGGCTACGGATTCATGTGGGAGTACCCGATCGCTCGGGCATGGGCGGATGCACGGGTGCAGCGGATTTATGCCGGGACTAACGAAATCATGAAGGAGATTATTGCCAGATCCTTGTAGGAGCCGGCTTGCCGGCGATCGGGTCGGCGCGGCCTGACAGGGCGCCGCGTCGTCTTTGATCGCCGGCAAGCCAGCTCCTACATGTTCGGGTTACGGCGCAGGATTCGGGTGATCCTTGTGGATCGCCTCAATTCCCGCCAGCACTTCATCGGAAAGTTTCAGCTCGAAACTGGCAATGTTGCTGTCCAGCTGTTCCAGCGTCGTCGCGCCAATGATGTTGCTGGTCACAAACGCTTGCTGCGTCACAAACGCCAAGGCCATTTGTGCTGGGTCCAGGCCGTGTTCACGGGCCAATGCCACATAACGGCTGCACGCAGCTTCCGACTGTGGATTGAAATAGCGGCTGAAGCGGCTGTAGAGGCTCAGGCGACCTTTCGGCGGACGCGCGCCACCTTCGTACTTGCCCGACAGGAAACCGAACGCCAGCGGCGAATAGGCCAGCATGCCGCATTGTTCGCGGATGGCGATTTCCGCCAGGCCGACTTCGAAGCTGCGGTTGAGCAGGTTGTAGGGGTTCTGGATCGATACCGCACGCGGCCAGCCACGGGCTTCGGCCAGCGCCAGGAAACGCATGGTGCCCCACGGCGTTTCATTGGACAGGCCGATGTGGCGGATCTTGCCGGCCCGGACCTGTTCGTCCAGCGCTTCGAGGGTGTCCTCCAGCGGGGTCAGGTTCGCTTCGCTCTTGTGTTTGTAGCCCAGTTGGCCGAAGAAGTTGGTGCTGCGCTCCGGCCAGTGCAACTGATAGAGGTCGATGTAGTCGGTCTGCAGGCGCTTGAGGCTGGCGTCCACGGCTTCAGTGATGTGCTGGCGGTTGTGGCGCAGGTTTTTGTCGCGGATGTAGTCGATGGTGTTGCCGGGGCCGGCGATCTTGCTGGCCAGGATCCAATCGGTGCGATCACCGCGGCTTTTGAAGTAATTGCCGATATAGCGCTCGGTGGTGGCGTAGGTTTCGGCTTTAGGTGGTACCGGGTACATTTCGGCGGTGTCGATGAAATTGATCCCGGCGCTTTTGGCCCGTTCAATCTGGGCGAAGGCTTCAGCTTCACTGTTTTGCTCGCCCCAGGTCATGGTTCCGAGGCAGATGGCGCTTACGTTCAGATTGGTTCGGCCTAGCTGGCGATAGTCCATCGTGTGCTCCTTGGGCAAAACAATCATAAAAGCAGGTTGAAATATTTTTCGCAATCTGCATAATTGCGCACCTCTTTCTGCAGTGGAAGTGATGCGCCGCCGCCGAAGAATCTTGCCGTTGAACGGACGCGCCGACCCGAGCCCCCGAAAGCGTCTGTATCCGGCTGCCTTTGACTTGTCAAAGTACGCACTATTCAGTAAGATCCGCCGTCTAATTTACAGGGCGGCCCCTGAGGCTATAAAGAATGAAAACTTTTACTGCTAAACCGGAAACAGTACAGCGCGACTGGTTTGTCGTCGACGCTGCAGGTCAGACCCTGGGTCGTCTGGCCACCGAAATCGCGAGCCGTCTGCGTGGCAAGCATAAAGCTGAGTACACTCCTCACGTTGACACCGGCGATTACATCGTCGTTATCAATGCCGAGCAGATTCGTGTAACTGGTGCTAAAACCACCGACAAGATCTACTACTCCCACTCCGGTTTCCCGGGCGGCATCAAGTCGATCAACTTCGAAAAGCTGATCGCTAAAGCCCCTGAGCGCGTGATCGAGACCGCGGTCAAAGGCATGCTGCCTAAGAACCCGCTGGGTCGCGACATGTATCGTAAGCTGAAAGTCTATGCGGGCGCTGTACACCCTCATACTGCTCAGCAGCCCCAAGAACTGAAGTTTTAACGGAATAGTTCATTATGTCGGCGACTCAAAATTACGGCACTGGCCGTCGCAAGACCGCAACCGCACGCGTTTTCCTGCGTCCGGGTACTGGTAACATCTCCATCAACAACCGTTCGCTGGATAATTTCTTCGGCCGCGAAACTGCCCGCATGGTAGTTCGTCAGCCGCTGGAATTGACTGAGACTGTCGAGAAGTTCGACATCTACGTCACCGTGATCGGCGGTGGTGTAAGTGGTCAAGCTGGCGCAATCCGCCACGGTATCACTCGCGCACTGATGCAGTACGACGAAACCCTGCGTGGCGCTCTGCGCAAAGCTGGCTTCGTTACTCGCGATGCTCGTGAAGTTGAACGTAAGAAAGTCGGTCTGCGTAAAGCGCGTAAGCGTCCGCAGTACTCGAAGCGTTAATTCGCTTTCTCGTTCAAAAAGAACGCCCAGTTTCCTCGCGGAGCTGGGCGTTTTTTTATGGGCGCGATTTATCAAAGAATTGCTCTGTGACAACTTGCCACATCCGCAGAGGCCCTATACTACAAGGCTTGGCAGTGGAGCCCTTCGGTAATTACCTTGTCAGAATTGGGGCTTTTCATTACCATTCGGCAAAATTTTTATAAGTACATAGTTTTACTTAGTAGATGCCTGATTTAACAGGCCACAAAGCTGATGGGAGAGGACTGAATGAGCAATGACGGCGTGAATGCAGGCCGGCGTCGCTTCTTGGTAGCAGCCACATCCGTGGTGGGTGCTGCAGGAGCGGTGGGGGCTGCGGTCCCGTTCGTGGGGTCATGGTTTCCCAGTGCCAAGGCGAAAGCCGCAGGTGCACCGGTGAAAGTGAATGTCAGCAAAATCGAGCCAGGCCAGCAGATGATTGCTGAGTGGCGCGGCCAGCCGGTATTCATTGTCCGCCGTACCGAGGAAATCCTGGGGAATCTGAAAAAGATCGAGGGCCAGTTGTCTGACCCGACCTCCAAGAACTCGACACAACCGACCTATGTCGACCCGGAAACGCGTTCGATCAAGCCAGAAGTTCTGCTGCTGATCGGTATCTGTACGCACCTGGGTTGCTCGCCAACCTTCCGTCCCGAAGTGGCACCTGCTGATCTGGGCAAGGACTGGGTAGGCGGTTATTTCTGCCCGTGCCACGGTTCCCACTACGATCTGGCTGGCCGTGTCTACAAGTCGCAGCCTGCGCCTTTGAACCTGCCAGTTCCCCCGCATTCCTATGAGACCGATGAGATCATTGTCATCGGCGTCGATACGGAGAAAGCGTGATGAGCAAGTTCATGGATTGGGTTGATGCGCGCTTTCCCGCAACCAAAATGTGGGAAGACCATCTCAGCAAGTACTACGCCCCGAAGAACTTCAACTTCTTCTATTTCTTTGGTTCCCTGGCGCTGCTCGTTCTGGTCAACCAGATCGTTACCGGTGTTTGGCTGACCATGAGCTACACCCCGTCGGCTGAAGAAGCTTTTGCTTCCGTCGAATACATCATGCGCGACGTCGAGTACGGCTCGATCCTGCGTCTGCTGCACTCCACCGGCGCTTCGGCGTTTTTCATCGTGGTTTATCTGCACATGTTCCGTGGCTTGCTCTACGGTTCGTACCAGAAGCCGCGTGAGCTGGTGTGGGTTTTCGGCATGCTGATCTACCTTGCGCTGATGGCGGAAGCCTTCATGGGTTACCTGCTGCCGTGGGGCCAGATGTCCTACTGGGGTGCCCAGGTGATCATCTCGCTGTTCGGTGCGATCCCGGTTATCGGTAACGACCTGACCCAGTGGATCCGCGGTGACTACCTGATTTCCGGTATCACCCTGAACCGCTTCTTCGCCCTGCACGTCGTGGCCCTGCCGATCGTGATACTCGGTCTGGTGGTGTTGCACGTTCTGGCGCTGCACGAAGTGGGGTCGAACAACCCGGACGGTGTGGACATCAAGAAATACAAAGACGAAAACGGCGTACCGCTGGACGGCATTGCCTTCCACCCGTACTACACCGTGAAAGATATCGTCGGCGTGGTGGTGTTCCTGTTCATCTTCTGCTCGATCGTGTTCTTCTTCCCGGAAATGGGCGGCTACTTCCTTGAGAAGCCGAACTTTGAAGTGGCGAACGCGTTCAAGACGCCAGAGCACATCGCTCCTGTTTGGTATTTCACGCCGTTCTACGCGATTCTGCGGGCGGTTCCGGACAAGCTTCTGGGCGTTATCGCCATGGGCGCGGCCATCGCTGTGCTGTTCGTCCTGCCATGGCTGGACCGTAGTCCGGTCAAGTCGATGCGCTACAAGGGCTGGATGAGCAAGATCTGGCTCTGGGTGTTCTGCATTTCGTTCGTGATTCTGGGCGTGCTGGGTGTTCTGGCGCCGACTCCGGGTCGTACGTTGCTGTCGCAGGTATGTACTTTCCTGTACTTCGCCTACTTCATTCTGATGCCGTTCTACACCAGGCTCGAGAAGACCAAACCGGTTCCGGAAAGGGTGACTGGCTGATGAAAAAGCTATTTGCTGTACTGATTCTTGCTGCTTTGCCTGTACTGTCCTTCGCCGCTGAGCACGGTGGTCCCGAGCTGGAAAAGGTCGATATCGACGTTTCCGACAAGGCCGCCATGCAAGATGGCGCACGTACATTCGCCAACTACTGCATGGGCTGCCACAGCGCCAAGTTCCAGCGCTACGAGCGTGTTGCCGACGATCTGGGTATTCCTCACGATCTGATGCTGTCGAAGCTGGTGTTCACTGGTGCCAAGATTGGCGACCACATGAACATCGGCATGCAGCCGGCTGACGCCAAGACCTGGTTCGGTGCGGCACCGCCTGACCTGACTCTGGTGGCTCGTGTTCGCGGTACGGACTGGCTCTACGGCTACCTGAAATCGTTCTACGAAGACCCGTCGCGTCCTTGGGGCGTGAACAACAAGGTCTTCCCGAACGTGGGCATGCCGAACGTCCTGGTGGGCCTGCAAGGTCGTCAGGTCGTCGGTTGCAAACAGGTGCAGATCGTCGAAGACGGCAAGAAGCAATATGATCCGCTGACCGGTACCGCGCTGACTCATGAAGCGTGCGATCAGCTGACCATCGTGCCGAAGAGCGGTGCTCTGACCGAAGAGCAGTTCGATGAGAAGGTCAAGAATCTGGTAACCTTCCTCGCTTACTCGGCTAACCCGGTTAAGCTGCAGCATCAGCGCATTGGTACCTACGTCTTGCTCTACCTGGCGTTCTTCTTCGTATTCGCTTACTTGCTGAAGCGCGAATACTGGAAAGATGTGCACTGATAAAGTTTCAAGCAATTGCTGTTAATCGCGCGCGCCCAAGGGTGTCTCTGAAGGTGTAACGAGTCTGGTGATCCAGGCGTTACGGGAGGCGCCCTCTGGGCGCGCGCGTTTTTCCGCTTCCGATAATTTCAACAAGCGAGGAGGACCGCCATGGGCGTGACCAATCGGTTGGCCTGTTACTCCGACCCCGCCGACCACTATTCCCACCGAGTGCGCATCGTACTTGCAGAGAAGGGTGTCAGCGCCGAGATCATTTACGTGGAAGCTGGTCGCCAGCCGCCTAAACTGATTGAGGTGAACCCTTACGGAAGCCTGCCCACCCTGGTCGATCGTGACCTGGCGTTGTGGGAGTCGACCGTGGTGATGGAATATCTGGATGAGCGTTACCCGCACCCGCCTTTACTGCCGGTTTATCCTGTGGCGCGTGCCAACAGTCGCCTGCTGATTCATCGTATTCAGCGTGACTGGTGTGGCCTGGTGGATCTGATCCTGGATTCGCGGACCAAGGAAGCCGCCCGTGTCGTGGCTCGTAAGGAGCTGCGTGAAAGCCTGACTGGTGTGTCGCCGTTGTTCGCCGACAAGCCGTTTTTCCTCAGCGAGGAACAAAGTCTGGTGGATTGCTGCCTATTACCAATACTCTGGCGCTTGCCTATTTTGGGTATTGAACTGCCACGGCCAGCCAAGCCGTTGCTTGATTATATGGAGCGCTCGTTTGCGCGTGAGGCTTTCCAGGCGAGTCTGTCTGGTGTCGAACGCGATATGCGCTAAGGCTTAAGGAGCCGCTATGAACTCCAGTCGACCTTATCTGGTCCGCGCGCTCTACGAGTGGATTGTGGACAACGATTGCACCCCGCACATGCTGGTCAATTCCGAGTATCCGTCGGTGCAGGTGCCACAAGGTTTTGCCAGCGATGGGCAGATTGTCCTGAACGTCTCGCCGGCCGCCGTGCGTCATCTGCACATGGATAACGAAGCGGTCAGCTTCGAAGGGCGCTTCGGTGGCGTGCCGCACACCTTGTACGTTCCTATCGCATCGATCCTGGGTATTTACGCCCGGGAGAACGGCCAGGGCATGGTGTTCGATCTGGAATCGCCTATGGAAGACGAGGAAGAGATCGAGCCGGATGATGATCTACCGCCACCCGACAGTGAGCCGCCGCGTCCAAGCGGTCGACCCAGTTTGAAAGTGGTGAAGTAATAAAAAAAGGCGATCCGGATGGATCGCCTTTTTTGTGCCTGCATGTTGCGTGTCAGTCGATGTACTCAAACAACTTCACAATCTTCTGCACGCCGGAAACGCCCTGCACCAGATTGGTTGCCTGAGCCGCTTCCTGCTTGGTCAGCAGACCCAGCAAATAGACGATGCCGTTTTCAGTGACAACCTTGATGCGCGAGCCCGGGATGTTCGGATCGGTGAGCATCTGGGTCTTGATCTTGGACGTCAGCCAGGTGTCGTTCTGGCGGGCAAGGAAGCCGGAGGGCGGCAGCACTTGCAGTTCGTTGTGCACCGTCTTCACGCGCTGGACGGCGGCGGCGGCCTGTTCGGCCTTGGCCTTGAGATCGGCGCGTGGCGTTTGTCCGGCGAGTAGCACGACGCCGTTGAAGCTGGTGACGACGATGTGCGAGTCGTTGTCCAGGGCCGGATCGGCCTTGGCGATGTTCACGCCGACCTTGGTGTCGATCAGAGAGTCGTCGATCTTGCTGCCGAAGGTGCGCGTGCCGCGGTCGTCTTCAATCGGTGCTTCGCGGCTGGCGTTAACCACCGAGGTGCAGCCGCTGATGCCGAGGCACAGGGTCAAGGCCAGAAGGCCTAGGCGATTAGGGGTCATTCTTCACTCCCGAACAGTTGGCTGTCGATCAAGTCGCAAAGGCAGTGGATCGCCAGCAGGTGGACTTCCTGAATACGTGCGGTGACGTTGGCCGGTACGCGAATCTCGACGTCCTCGGGCAATAGCAGCGACGCCATGCCGCCGCCATCGCGACCGGTCAATGCTACGACAATCATTTCGCGATCATGTGCGGCCTGGATCGCTTGAATAATGTTCGCCGAGTTACCGCTGGTGGAAATCGCCAGCAGTACGTCGCCCGGTTGGCCGAGCGCGCGGATCTGCTTGGAGAAGATTTCGTTGTAGCTGTAGTCGTTGGCGATCGAGGTGATCGTCGAGCTGTCGGTGGTCAGCGCGATGGCCGGCAGGCTCGGACGCTCGCGTTCGAAGCGATTCAGCAACTCGGACGAGAAGTGCTGGGCATCGCCAGCAGAACCGCCGTTGCCGCAGGAAAGCATTTTGCCCTCGTTGAGCAGGGCGTTGACCATTACTTGGCTGGCTTGCTCGATGTGCGGTGCAAGTACGTCCATCGCCATTTGCTTGGTGTCGATACTGGCCTGAAAAAGCTGGCGAATTCGGGATTGCATGTCCATCTGTGTGACCTTAATTAGCGCGGCTACTTGGCACATGAATGTGCAGCCCGCAAAGCAAAGAGCAAAATTGTTGGGTGAAAGTGCCCGGTTCGGGACGCACGCGATCAGCTGTCGAAGGCATTCTGCAGCCAGTTCAACTGATCGAGGTTGCTGTCGATGGCAACCACGTCGAAACGGCAGGGGGAATTGGCCCAACGCGACTCGCGCTGAAGAAAATACTGCGCGGCAAATATCAGCTTCTGCCGTTTGCGCTCATCGATGCTATCGAGCGCGCCACCCCATTGAGTGTTTTTTCTGTAGCGAACTTCAACGAATACTACTGTATCGCCATCAAGCATGACCAGATCAAGCTCGCCGCGTTTACACAACCAGTTCTGCGCCAGCAGGCGCAGACCCTGTTGTTGAAGATGCTCGAGCGCATGGCGCTCGGCATCTTTACCGCTTTGCTGGCGTGACCTGTCAGGCATTAGCGCGGGGTGTCCGGCAGGCGTTGAACCTGACCGCTGACGAACTGCGCCCACGGCAACTGACGCACGACGCGCTGGTTCTGAGTCATGCCCAAGCTGCCCGATTGACCCTCGATGCGGCTGTCCGGCAGTGCCTTGAGTTGTCCCAGGCGCGGAGCCAGGCGGTAGGCATCGACGCCCATCGCATACAAACGACCCAGGCTGCCGGCGGCTTGTGGCCATTGTGCAGTCACTTGCTTGCGCAGTGGGTCGTTGGCATCCAGTAACCATGGGGTTTCGCAGAAACGAATGCCGTTCATGTCGTTGTACTGATTCACGTCGCCGCTGGCACTGAACACGTGGGACGTGGCGTAAACCGGCACATCGCCTGCGTACTGGAAGTTCAGGGTCGGTTTGATCTGCTGGGCCTGCTGAGGTGTTGCGGCCAGGAAGATGAACTCGATGTCCTGGCGGCGCGAAGGTTGGGCGGCGACCTGCGAACCGACAGTGCTTTGCAGGCTTTTGGCGCGGCCTTCGCTCTGGCGCAGCTGGAACATGTCGGCGATCTGCTGGGCCAGTTGCACTGGCTGATCAACGCGCTCGGTGGCAACGATGCTGCCGCCGTTGGCTTGCCAATCCTGGCTGAACGCTCTGAGGACGCGGTCGCCCCATTCGCCTTTCGGCACCATGATCGCGGCGCGATGCAAGCCGTCGGCGCGAGCGCGACGGGACACTTCACGGGCTTCGTCTTCAGCGGCAAGACCGAACTGGAACAGCTGGGCCGGTCCTTGTTCGCCTTCGCTGTAGTTCAGCGCCAGGGTCGTGATCGGCAACTGCGGACGAGTGCTGAGTTGTTTGACCAGCGGTTTTTCCAGTGGGCCGACAACCAATTGCACGCCATCGGCCTGAGCCTTGCGATAGAACTCGTCCATCGATGTCAGGCGCGAGCTGTCATAGAACTCGATGGCAGGCGGCTTCTGGCCGGCCTGTTGAGCCTGGTAGTGCGCTGCCATGAAGCCTTCGCGAAGCGCTTTGCCGACCGATGCCAGCGGCCCGTCTTGCGGCAGCAGCAGGGCGATCTTGCTCAGGGGTTGGCTGGCCAGTTCCTTGAGTTTGGTCAGTGGCAGCGGCAGTTGAATAGCGGCCGGGTGCTTAGGGTTCTGGGCGCGCCAGTTGTCGATCGCGGCTTGTTGCTGCTCAAGCGTACCGGCCGTTTTAACCGCCAGCGCCAAGCCCATCCAGCCGCCGAGGTCGTCGTTGGTGG
Source organism: Pseudomonas sp. O230 (assembly GCF_045447035.1). Classification (NCBI taxonomy): domain Bacteria; kingdom Pseudomonadati; phylum Pseudomonadota; class Gammaproteobacteria; order Pseudomonadales; family Pseudomonadaceae; genus Pseudomonas; species Pseudomonas sp. O230. The sequence goes on from NZ_JBJGXN010000004.1 coordinate 104,177, forward strand.
TCGGTTGCAATTGGTCGGTTGGCAGCGAGGCGATCAGAGTCCAGATCGCTTCGTGGTTTTTGCCTGCCGCTTCACCGCTCAACATCGGCGCGATGAAAATACGCTCCCGTGCGGCAGGGAGGGTCTGCCCATCGGCCTCAAGGGCGCGGGCATGCACGGTGCCGGTGCGAACCTGTTGCTCGACAGGCAATTCACCCAGGCGTTGCAGGCTCGGATGGCTTAGCGCGGTCAGTGCCGCTTTCGGCTGATTGCGCACCATGGCCAGTTCGGCTGCCAGCGTGCTGGCGAATACCTGTTGGCCGGGCTTGAGTTGCTCGACCGGCACTTGTTGCAGGATTTGCGCGGACTGGCCGGCATTGCCCTGACGATAAGCGAGGTCGGCCGCACTCAGGCGAAACAGCGCGGCTTGTTCCGGCGTTTTGCTTTTGGCGGCCTGATCGAGCAATTGCTCGATACTGGCATCCGGGGTCCGTGGAAGTTCGCCAAGGCTGGAAGAGGGCGAGCTGGCGCAAGCCGCCAGCAAGGCAGCGAGGCAGAGGGCAGTGAACAGCCGCAGGCAAGCGATCATGTAGTGTTCCTGATACTCGATCAAATTAGCGTGGAATTGTACCCAAGCACTGGCCGGGGCGCGATGTTACTGGCGTGAATCGATCAATTTAGCTCGTATAAATGTTGCAGCGCGGCACCAGAACCGGAAAAACCCGGGGGTGCTTGCACGTATCGCAAGCGTCGCTACGCGCTACAATGGCGGCTTTTACCGACCATGAGGTGTGCGCTTTGACTGCTCCAGGTGCTTTGAATTCCGCTGCTGGCTCGCTTTATGTGGTGGCGACGCCCATCGGCAACCTGGACGACATCAGTGCGCGCGCGCTGAAAATCCTGCGCGAGGTGGCATTGATCGCCGCCGAGGATACCCGTCATTCCCAACGGTTGATGCAGCACTTCGGCATCCCCACGCCGCTGGCGGCCTGTCATGAACATAACGAACGGGACGAAGGTAGCCGCTTTATTACCCGCCTGCTCGCTGGCGACGATGTTGCACTGATCTCCGACGCCGGGACGCCGCTGATCTCCGATCCGGGTTATCACCTGGTGCGTCAGGCCCGCGCGGCGGGGATCAATGTAGTGCCGGTCCCGGGGGCCTGCGCATTGATCGCAGCACTCTCGGCGGCAGGTTTGCCGTCGGACCGTTTTATCTTCGAAGGCTTCCTGCCGGCCAAGGCTGTCGGGCGGCGTGCTCGTCTGGAGTTGGTCAAGGAAGAACCGCGCACGCTGATTTTCTACGAAGCCCCGCACCGCATCCTTGAGTGCCTGCAAGACATGGAGCTGGTCTTCGGTGGCGAGCGCCCGGCGTTGCTGGCGCGAGAACTGACCAAAACCTTCGAAACATTGAAAGGCCTGCCATTGGCCGAGCTGCGCGAGTTCGTCGAGTCGGACAGCAATCAGCAGCGTGGTGAGTGCGTGGTGTTGGTGGCGGGCTGGTCCGCCCCCGAGACTGAAGATGCCGTCAGCAGTGAAGCGATGCGCATCCTTAATCTGTTGCTCGAAGAAATGCCGCTCAAGCGTGCCGCAGCATTGGCGGCGCAAATTACCGGCGAACGCAAGAATGTCCTGTATCAGGTCGCGCTGGATAAGCAGAAGGGCGAGTGAAACCCGACGTGCTGGAGTGGCTGCAGGTGTTTATCGCTTGTTCTTCGCCCGCTCTGCCGTTAACCTTCGCGGCGGAGAGTCGATCGGACAGTCGCTGCCCTCTATGAAAATTAGGGGGGGGAGGAAAGTCCGGGCTCCATAGGGCGAAGTGCCAGGTAATGCCTGGGAGGCGTGAGCCTACGGAAAGTGCCACAGAAAATAACCGCCTAAGCGCTTCGGCGCCGGTAAGGGTGAAAAGGTGCGGTAAGAGCGCACCGCACGTCTGGCAACAGTTCGTGGCTAGGTAAACCCCACTTGGAGCAAGACCAAATAGGGTCCCAAGGCGTGGCCCGCGCTGGGACCGGGTAGGTTGCTAAAGATGTCCAGTGATGGCCATCGTAGACGAATGACTGTTCAAGACAGAACCCGGCTTACAGATCGACTCTCCACCTTTTTCCCCCTCCCTGTTTGAATCGTTGAGCAGGGCGCTCGTAGTGGCAATTTCCCTCCTGCACAATCAATCGCATAACCTCTTTTGTAATACCGAAAAAATCTTACTCTTAACAAACTACTTTAACTTCTGAGCGCAGCCTTCTGTGCTGATTCAAGTTATTGAGAAAATTCATCCGCCAGATTGCCGTTACCCCTCCTGATACGCTCCTAAATCTCAGTTCTGTAAGGGTTTTCCTTTAATCCGCGCCTTGACGGTGCGGTGGCCGCATTCCTATAGTGTGCGCAAGTGGCGGAAAGTGGCATGAAGTGGGTTTTTTGAACGCAAAACGCTAACATTTGGAGAAACGCTGACGTGTTTCGCGGAGCTAACGCTATCAGTCTCGACGCAAAGGGCCGTCTCGCTATGCCGAGCCGGTACCGTGACGAGCTCGTTTCGCGTAGTTCCGGTCAGTTAATCGTCACAATTGATGCCGTTGATCCATGTTTGTGTGTTTACCCCCTCGATGAGTGGGAAATTATTGAAACCAAACTGCGCGCACTGCCTTCGCTTCGCGAAGAGAACCGCCGCCTGCAACGTTTACTGATTGGTAATGCCGTCGACCTCGAGCTCGATGGCAGTGGTCGTTTTCTGGTTCCACCGCGTCTTCGCGAATATGCCAGGTTGGATAAGCACGCGATGCTGGTAGGCCAACTGAACAAGTTCCAATTGTGGGACGAGGATGCCTGGGATGCGGTTTCTGCCGCTGACCTGGCTGCTATTCAACAACCGGGCGCCATGCCTGATGAACTGCGTGATTTGATCCTGTGACTATTGATAGCGGCTTTAACCACATCACCGTACTGCTTGACGAAGCCGTCGAGGCTCTCGCCGTACGTCCTGATGGCTGCTATCTGGACGGCACGTTCGGACGTGGCGGGCACAGTCGGCTGATTCTCAGCCAGCTCGGTCCCGAGGGTCGGTTGCTGGGGTTTGACAAGGATCCTCAAGCGATTGCCACCGGGCAGACGCTAGCGGCCGAAGACGGCCGCTTTGTCGTTGTGCAGCGCAGCTTTGCCGAGCTCGGTTCGGAAGTCGCCGAACGCGGTCTGGCCGGCAAGGTCAGCGGCGTTTTGCTCGATCTGGGCGTGTCCTCGCCGCAGCTCGACGACCCTGAGCGCGGTTTCAGTTTTCTCAATGATGGCCCGCTCGACATGCGCATGGACCCGTCCCGCGGGATCAGCGCAGCCGAATTCGTCAACACCGCGCCGGCGGAAGAAATCGCCCGGGTGTTCAAGGAATACGGCGAAGAACGTTTCTCCGGTCGCATGGCTCGTGCCGTGGCTGAGCGTCGCGACATCAAGCCGTTCGAGCGCACCGGCGACCTGGCCGAAGTCCTGAAAGTCGCCAACCCGGCGTGGGAAAAGGGCAAAAACCCCGCTACCCGTGCCTTCCAGGGCCTGCGTATTCACGTCAACAACGAATTGGGCGATCTGGAAGCCGGTCTCGAAGCCGCGCTGGAATCCCTGGAAATCGGTGGCCGTCTGGTGGTCATCAGCTTCCACTCGCTCGAAGACCGCATCGTCAAACTGTTCATGCGCAAACTGGTGAAAGGCGAAGCCGACAACCTGCCGCGCAACCTACCGGTACGTCACGTCGCTTTCGAACCGAAAATCAAAGTCCATGGCAAAGCGCAGTCCGCCTCCGAGGCCGAACTCAAAGCCAACCCACGTTCCCGTAGCGCCGTCATGCGCGTCGCGGAGAAGCTGCGGTGAGCAAGCTTTTCGCCAAGCCACTTCCCGGCGGAAGCTTTTTCATGCTGCTGCTGTTTGTGGGCGTGCTCGTGTCGGCCATCGGTGTGTCGTACAGCGCCCACTGGAACCGTCAGCTGTTGAACTCGCTGTACAACGAGTTGAGCGTGCGCGACAAGGCGCAGGCGGAATGGGGGCGGCTGATTCTCGAACAGAGTACCTGGACCGCGCACAGCCGTATCGAAGTGCTGGCCACCGAGCAACTGAAGATGCGCATTCCTGGCGCCGCTGAAGTGAAGATGGTGGCGCCATGATGAAACTCGAAGGCGCAATGTTCCCATGGCGGTTTCGCCTGGTGGTGGGTTTGCTCGGTGTCATGGTCGCAGCGATTTGCTGGCGAATCATTGACCTGCAAGTGGTCGACCGTGCCTTCCTCAAAGGCCAGGGCGACGCGCGCAGCGTTCGTCACATCCCGATTCCGGCTCACCGTGGTCTGATCACCGACCGTAACGGCGAGCCTTTGGCTGTCAGTACCCCGGTCACCACGCTGTGGGCCAATGCCAAGGAAATGCAACTGGCCAAAGAGAAGTGGCCCGCATTGGCGGCCGCATTGGGTCAGGATCCGAAAGCCCTGGCCGAGCGTCTCGAAGCCCAGGCCAACAAAGAATTTATCTATCTGGTGCGCGGGCTGACGCCTGAGCAAGGCCAGTCCGTGCTCGACCTGAAAGTGCCCGGTGTTTACGGCATCGAAGAATTCCGCCGTTTTTACCCGGCCGGCGAAGTAACGGCGCACATGGTCGGTTTTACCGACATCGATGACCACGGTCGTGAAGGTGTCGAACTGGCCTATGACGAATGGCTCGCCGGTGTCGCCGGCAAGCGTCAGGTGATCAAGGACCGGCGCGGTCGACTTATCAAAGATGTTCAGGTGACAAAAAACGCCAAGGCCGGCAAGCCCTTGGCGTTGTCCATTGACCTGCGTCTGCAATACCTGGCCAACCGTGAGCTGCGCAACGCGATCATCGAGAACGGCGCCAAGGCCGGCAGCCTGGTGATCATGGACGTGAAGACCGGCGAGATCCTCGCCATGGTTAACCAGCCGACCTACAACCCGAACAACCGTCGCAACCTGCAACCGGCGATGATGCGTAACCGCGCGATGATCGACGTGTTCGAACCGGGTTCGACCATGAAAGCGATTTCCATGAGCGCCGCCATCGAAACCGGCCGCTGGAAACCGACTGACACCGTCGAGGTGTACCCGGGCAGCTTGCAGATTGGTAAGTACACCATCAAGGACGTATCCAAGACCGAAGGTCCGGTCCTCGACCTGACCGGCATCCTGATCAACTCCAGTAACGTCGGCATGAGTAAGGTCGCGTTCGATATCGGCGGCGAAACCATTTTCCGTCTGGCACAGAAAGTCGGCCTCGGCCAGGACACCGGCCTCGGCTTCCCGGGCGAGCGCGTGGGCAACCTGCCGAACTACCGCGAGTGGCGCAAGGCTGAAACCGCGACGCTGTCCTACGGCTACGGCATTTCCGTGACCGCGATCCAGTTGGTCCACGCCTTCTCGGCCCTGGCCAACAACGGTCGCCTCGCGCCGCTGACCCTGATCAAGACCGACAAGGCGCCGCAGACCACGCAAGTGCTCCCGGAAGCCGTCGCCAAGACCATGCAAACCATGCTGCAACAAGTGATTGAGGCGCCGCGCGGTGTATTCCGCGCGCAAGTGCCGGCGTATCACGTGGGCGGCAAGTCGGGTACTGCGCGTAAAACGTCGGTCGGTACCAAAGGCTACGCCGAGAATTCCTACCGCTCGCTGTTCGCAGGCTTCGGCCCGATGAGCGATCCGCGATACGCCATTGTGGTGGTGATCGATGAACCGACCAAAGCCGGCTACTTCGGTGGTCTGGTCTCGGCGCCGGTGTTCAGCAAAGTGATGTCCGGGACCTTGCGCCTGATGAACGTCACGCCGGACAACCTGCCGCCGGTGCAACAAGCCAACGCAACACCGGTCGTTCCGCTGAAAGCCAATGGAGGGCGCGGCTGATGTCTCTGAGTCTGAACAAGATTTTCGCCCACGCCGGTCGCGATCTGTTGATCCGCGAACTGACACTGGACAGCCGCAACGTACGGGCTGGCGATCTGTTTCTTGCCGTCCCTGGCGGCAAGTTCGACGGGCGCGCACACATTGCCGATGCCTTGCAGCGCGGTGCAGCGGCGGTGGCGTATGAAGTCGAAGGCGCCACCGTGTTGCCGATCACGGACGTGCCGCTGATTCCGGTCAAAGGCCTGGCGGCGCAGCTGTCCGATATCGCCGGGCGTTTCTACGGTGAACCGAGCCGCCACCTGAACCTGGTCGGCGTGACCGGGACCAACGGCAAAACCAGCGTGACCCAATTGGTTGCACAAGCACTGGATTTGCTCGGCCAGCATTGCGGCATTGTCGGCACCCTGGGCACCGGATTTTACGGCGCGCTGGAAAGCGGCCTGCACACCACGCCGAACCCGATCGCCGTGCAAGCGACCCTCGCTGACCTGAAAAAGGCTGGCGCCAAAGCCGTGGCGATGGAAGTGTCTTCCCACGGCCTGGATCAGGGTCGCGTGACTGCATTGGCGTTTGATGTGGCGGTGATGACCAACCTTTCCCGAGATCATCTGGATTACCACGGCACCATGCAGGCCTATGGCGAAGCCAAGGCCAAGCTGTTTGCCTGGAATGATTTGAAATGCCGGGTGGTGAACCTCGACGACGATTTCGGCCGGCAACTGGCCGCCGAAAAACGTGAGTCGCGCCTGATCACCTACAGTCTGCTCGACAGCAGTGCCTACCTGTTTTGCCGCGAAGCGCAGTTCGACGACGAAGGCGTGCGCGCCACGTTGGTCACGCCGCAAGGCGAGCATCATCTGCGCAGCACCTTGCTCGGCCGCTTTAACCTGAGCAACGTCCTGGCAGCGGTCGGCGCCTTGCTCGGTCTCGACTACGCGCTGGACGAAATCCTCAAGGTCCTGCCAAAACTCGAAGGCCCTGCCGGACGCATGCAGCGCCTGGGCGGCGGCACTCAGCCGCTGGTGGTGGTCGATTACGCCCACACCCCGGATGCGCTGGAAAAAGTATTGATGGCCCTGCGTCCACACGCCAAAGGTCGTTTGCTGTGCCTGTTCGGCTGTGGCGGTGATCGCGATCGCGGCAAGCGTCCGCTGATGGCTGAAGTGGTCGAACGTCTCGCTGATGGCGTGCTGGTGACGGATGACAACCCGCGCACCGAAGACCCGGCAGTGATCTTTGATGACATCCGCGCCGGTTTCACCAACGTGGATAAGGTCACGTTCGTCGCCGGTCGTGGTCAGGCTATTGCGCAGTTGATCGCCAGTGCTTCAGTGGATGACGTGATTGTCCTGGCCGGTAAAGGCCACGAGGACTATCAGGAAATCAACGGCCAGCGCCATGACTTCTCGGATCTGGTCGAGGCTAATCATGCCTTGACCGCGTGGGAGGCGGCTCATGCTTAAGAACCTGAAACTGAGCGAACTGACCAGCGCACTGAATGGCCGCTTGATCGCCGTAGATGCCACGTTCCATGGCGTCAGCATCGACAGCCGTGCGATCAAGTCGGGCCAACTGTTTATTGCGTTGACCGGCCCGCGTTTCGACGGTCATGACTATTTGAACGACGTGGCGAACAAAGGCGCCGTGGCTGCCCTGGTCGAACGCGAAGTGGCCGACAGTGCGCTGCCGCAATTGCTGGTCAAGGACACACGTCAGGCCCTTGGGCAACTGGGTGCGATGAACCGTGCAGCGTTCACTCATCCTGTCGCCGCCATCACCGGTTCCAGCGGCAAGACCACGGTCAAGGAAATGCTCGCGAGCATCCTGCGCACCCGCGGTCCGGTGTTGGCGACTCGTGGCAACCTCAACAATGACCTCGGCGTGCCGCTGACCTTGCTTGAGCTCGCGCCGGAACACACCGCCGCAGTGATCGAACTCGGCGCTTCGCGCCTCGGCGAAATTGCCTACACCGTCGGCATGACCAAGCCCCATGTGGCCGTGCTCAACAACGCCGGGACCGCCCACGTTGGCGAGTTTGGCGGGCCGGAAAAAATCGTTGAAGCCAAAGGCGAGATTATTGAAGGGCTGGCGGCCGATGGCATTGCCGTGCTCAACCTTGACGACAAGGCATTCGAGATCTGGAAGACCCGCGCTGCCGGTCGCAAAGTGCTGACCTTCGCCCTGAGCAACGTCAGCGCCGACTTCTACGCCAGCGATCTGGACCGTGACGCGCGCGGCTGCCCGGCGTTCAATCTGCACAGTCCTGAAGGTGTGGAGCACGTTCAACTGAACCTGCTCGGCACCCATAACGTCGCCAATGCCATGGCCGCCGCCGCTGCGGCGCACGCCTTGGGCGTGTCGCTGTTCGGCATCGCCACCGGCCTCGGCGCGGTGCAGCCGGTCAAGGGCCGCACCGTCGCGCAGCTGGCCAGCAATGGCATGCGCGTGATCGATGACACTTACAACGCGAACCCCACCTCCATGTGCGCCGCCGTTGATATACTCGCCGGCTTTTCCGGTCGCACCGTTCTGGTGCTCGGGGATATCGGTGAGTTGGGCGATTGGGCGGAGCAGGGGCACCGCGATGTGGGTGAATACGCCCGCGGCAAGGTTTGCGCGCTTTACGCGGTCGGGCCATTGATGGCTCACGCCGTAAACGCTTTTGGCGAGCAGGCTTATCACTTCACCACGCAGGCTGAACTGATCAAGGCCCTGGGCGCCGAGCAAGACACAAACACCACCATTTTGATCAAGGGCTCGCGCAGCGCTGCGATGGAAAACATCGTCGCCGCTTTGTGCGGGTCCAGTCTGGAGAAGCATTAATGCTGCTGCTGCTAGCGGAGTATCTGCAACAGTTCTACAAAGGCTTCGCGGTCTTTCAGTACCTGACCCTGCGCGGGATTCTCGGTGTGCTGACCGCGCTGGTTTTGTCGCTGTGCTATGGCCCGTGGATGATCCGCACGTTGCAGAATCGTCAGATCGGCCAGTCCGTTCGTAACGACGGTCCGCAATCGCACCTGTCCAAATCCGGCACTCCGACCATGGGCGGTGCACTGATCCTGTCGTCCATCGGCGTCAGCACTTTGCTCTGGGCTGACCTGAGCAACCGCTATGTGTGGACCGTGTTGCTGGTGACGTTGCTGTTCGGTGCCATCGGTTGGGTCGATGACTATCGCAAGGTAATCGAGAAAAACTCGAAAGGCTTGCCGAGCCGCTGGAAGTATTTCTGGCAGTCGGTGTTTGGCCTCGCCGCGGCGATCTTCCTTTATAAGACCGCTGCGACCCCGGTCGAAACCACCCTGATCCTGCCGATGCTCAAGGACTACAGCATTCCGCTGGGCGCAGGCTTCATCGTCCTGACCTATTTCGTGATCGTCGGTTCGAGCAACGCGGTCAACCTGACCGACGGCCTCGACGGCCTGGCGATCATGCCGACCGTGATGGTCGGCGGTGGCCTGGGGATTTTCTGCTACCTGTCGGGTAACGTGAAATTCGCCGAATACCTGCTGATCCCGTACGTACCCGGAGCCGGTGAGCTGATCGTGTTCTGCGGTGCATTGATCGGTGCGGGCCTCGGGTTCCTGTGGTTCAACACCTATCCGGCACAAGTCTTCATGGGTGACGTCGGCGCGCTGGCGCTGGGCGCAGCCCTGGGCACCATCGCGGTGATCGTCCGGCAGGAAATCGTCCTGTTCATCATGGGCGGCGTGTTCGTGATGGAGACCCTGTCAGTCGTCATTCAGGTTGCCTCCTTCAAACTGACCGGTCGCCGTGTGTTCCGCATGGCGCCGATTCACCACCACTTTGAACTCAAGGGCTGGCCCGAGCCACGCGTGATCGTCCGTTTCTGGATCATCACCGTGATTCTCGTGTTGGTCGGCCTTGCCACCCTGAAGCTGAGGTAGAACGAGTGTCTCTGATCGCTTCTGACCACTTCCGCATCGTTGTCGGCCTCGGCAAGAGCGGCATGTCCCTGGTTCGCTTCCTGGCGAACCGGGGCACGTCGTTTGCCGTGGCCGATACGCGGGAAAATCCACCGGAACTGGCCACGCTCAAGCGTGACTATCCGCACGTGGAAGTGCGTTGTGGCGAGCTGGACTTCGAATTCCTGTGCCGTGCCGACGAGCTCTACGTGAGCCCCGGCCTGGCGCTGGCGACCCCGGCCCTGCAGGCCGCCGCCGCCCGTGGCGTGAAATTGTCCGGCGACATCGAGTTGTTCGCGCGTAATGCGAAGGCGCCAATTGTCGCCATCAGCGGTTCCAACGCGAAAAGCACCGTGACCACGCTGGTGGGCGAGATGGCGGCTGCGGCCGGTAAGCGCGTCGCGGTCGGCGGCAACCTCGGTACGCCGGCGCTGGACCTGCTTAGCGATGACGTCGAGTTGTACGTGATGGAGCTGTCGAGCTTCCAGCTCGAAACCACCGACCAACTCAACGCCGAAGTGGCGACCGTGCTCAACGTCAGCGAAGACCACATGGACCGCTACAGCGGTCTGCCGGCTTATCACCTGGCCAAGCACCGGATCTTCCGTGGCGCCAAACAGTTCGTGGTCAACCGTCAGGACGCCCTGAGCCGTCCGTTGATGGGTGAAGGTCAGCCATGCTGGACCTTCGGTTTGAGCAAACCCGATTTCAAGGCCTTTGGGATCCGGGAAGAAGACGGCGAGAAATACCTGGCCTTCGAATTCCAGAACCTGATGCCGGTGCGCGAGTTGAAAATTCGCGGTGCCCACAATCAGTCCAACGCCCTGGCGGCTCTGGCCCTGGGGCACGCGGTCGGCCTGCCGTTCGACGCCATGCTGTCGAGCCTGCGCACGTTCGCCGGTCTCGAACATCGCTGCCGGTGGGTCCGTGACCTGGACGGTGTGAGCTACTACAACGATTCCAAAGCCACCAACGTCGGCGCCGCATTGGCCGCCATCGAAGGGTTGGGCGCGGACATCGACGGCAAGGTCGTGCTGATCGCCGGTGGCGACGGCAAGGGCGCCGAGTTCAACGATCTGCGTAATCCGGTGGCGGCCAACTGCCGCGCCGTGATCCTGATGGGCCGTGACTCCGACAAGATCGGTGAGGCCATTGGCGACGCCGTGCCGCTGATCCGCGCCACTTCGCTGGTCGAAGCGGTTGAGCAATGCCGCGCCGCTGCGCAACCGGGCGACGTGGTGCTGTTGTCGCCGGCCTGCGCCAGTTTCGACATGTTCAAGAATTACGAAGACCGTGGTCACCAGTTCGTCCGCGCCGTGGAGGATCTGGCATGAGCCTGCTCAACATCATCAAGCCGTATCCTTCGCCGCTCATTACCGGACGCGGCATCGACCTCGACTTTCCGATGCTCGCCGGTTGCCTGGCCTTGCTCGGCCTCGGGCTGGTGATGATCGCGTCTGCTTCGACCGAAGTGGCGGCCGTGCAGTCGGGCAGTGCGCTGTACTACATGATTCGCCATTTGATCTACGTGGTGTTGGGCCTGGGTGCCTGCATCGTCACCATGATGATTCCGATCGCCACTTGGCAGCGCCTGGGCTGGCTGATGCTGATTGGTGCGTTCGGTTTGCTGGTGATGGTGATCATTCCCGGGATCGGCCGTGAAGTGAACGGCTCGATGCGCTGGATCGGTTTCAGTTTCTTCAACGTGCAGCCGTCCGAGATTGCCAAGGTGTTCGTGGTGATCTACCTCGCCGGGTATCTGGTGCGGCGCCAGAAAGAAGTGCGTGAAAGCTGGATGGGCTTCTTCAAGCCGTTCATCGTGCTGCTGCCGATGGCAGGTCTGTTGCTGATGGAGCCGGACTTCGGTGCAACCGTCGTGATGATGGGCGCTGCGGCGGCGATGCTGTTTCTCGGCGGGGTCGGGCTGTTCCGGTTCTCCTTGATGGTGGTTCTGGCAGTCGCGGCGGTGGTGTTGTTGATTCAGGTGCAGCCGTATCGAATGGCGCGTCTGACCAACTTTGCCGATCCGTGGGCGGACCAGTTCGGCGCCGGCTACCAGTTATCGCAAGCCTTGATCGCGTTTGGTCGCGGTGAATGGCTGGGCGTAGGCCTGGGCAACAGCGTGCAGAAACAGTTCTACCTGCCGGAAGCCCACACCGACTTCGTGTTCTCGGTCCTGGCCGAAGAGCTGGGAGCCGTGGGTTCCTTGTTCACCGTGGCGTTGTTCGTGTTTGTCTGTATTCGCGGCATGTACATCGGTTATTGGGCCGAGAAGGCCAAGCAATTCTTCGCCGCTTATATCGCGTACGGCTTGTCATTCCTGTGGATTGGTCAGTTCCTGATCAACATCGGGGTGAACGTCGGTCTGCTGCCAACCAAAGGCCTGACCCTGCCGTTCCTCAGTTATGGCGGCAGTTCGTTGGTGATCTGCTGTGCCTGTCTCGGTTTGTTGCTGCGCATTGAATGGGAGAGTCGAACCCATCTGGGCAGTGAGGAGATGGAATTCCATGAGAGCGACTTCGCCGAGGAGCCGACCCATGGGCGCTAACGTATTGATCATGGCGGGCGGCACCGGTGGTCACGTGTTTCCGGCACTGGCCTGCGCTCGCGAGTTCCAGGCCCGTGGTTACACGGTGCATTGGCTCGGGACGCCGCGCGGCATTGAAAACGATCTGGTGCCGATGGCCGGCATCGAGCTGCACCGCATCAACGCCAGCGGCCTGCGCGGCAAGGGCAAGTTGTCCCTGCTCAAGGCGCCGCTGATGTTGCTCAAATCCGTCTGGCAGGCGCGGGCGATCATTCGTCAGTTGCAGCCGGTGTGCGTGGTTGGCTTCGGTGGTTACGTGACCGGTCCTGGTGGCGTTGCAGCCAAACTGGCCGGCGTGCCGGTGATCGTTCATGAACAGAACGCCGTGGCCGGTACCGCCAATCGGTTGCTGGTGCCGTTGGCCGCCCGAGTCTGTGAAGCGTTCCCTGACACCTTTACCCTGTCGGACAGCCGACGGACCACCGGTAACCCGGTGCGCACCGAGCTGTTCCTCGATACCCCGCGACCAGCCCTGGCCGGTCGCAAGGCGCGTTTGCTGATCCTCGGCGGAAGCCTGGGCGCAGAACCGTTGAACAAGTTGCTGCCTGAAGCCCTGTCGCAAGTCGCCGTCGACCTGCGCCCGGAAGTGTTCCATCAGGCCGGCAAAAACCACGATGAAGTGACTGCAGAGCGCTATCGCGCGGCTGGCGTCGAGGCGCAAGTGCAGCCTTTCATCAAAGACATGGCCCATGCCTATGGCTGGGCCGACCTGGTGGTGTGCCGTGCAGGCGCGTTGACCATCAGTGAACTGGCCGCCGCCGGTCTGCCCTCGATGCTGGTGCCTTTGCCCCACGCGATCGACGATCACCAGACCCGCAACGCCGATTATTTGGCCCGTGAAGGCGCTGCCTTCCTGATGCCGCAAAGAACGACTGGCGCAGCGGATCTGGCCGCACGCCTGACAGAGGTCCTGATGCAACCACAACGACTCACCGACATGGCCACTGCGGCACGCCGCCTGGCCAAACCCGATGCGACCCGTAACGTGGTCGATACCTGCCTGGAGGTGGCCCATGGTTGAGAATCAGAAAGCCATGCCACAACCGGAAATGCGCCGCATCCGTCGCATCCACTTCGTCGGTATCGGCGGCGTGGGCATGTGCGGTATCGCCGAAGTGTTGCTGAACCTGGGCTATGAAGTGTCCGGTTCCGACCTGAAAGCTTCGCCGGTCACCGAGCGTCTCGAATCCTTCGGCGCCCAGATTTTTATCGGCCACCGTGCCGAGAACGCTGCCGCCGCCGACGTGTTGGTGGTGTCGAGCGCCGTGAACACCTCCAACCCGGAAGTCGCCACCGCGCTTGAGCGCCGTATTCCGGTGGTGCCGCGTGCCGAGATGCTGGCTGAACTGATGCGCTATCGCCACGGCATCGCCGTTGCCGGTACGCACGGCAAAACCACCACTACCAGCCTGATCGCTTCGGTGTTCGCCGCCGGTGGCCTCGATCCGACGTTCGTCATCGGTGGTCGCCTGAATGCAGCCGGCACCAATGCCCAGCTCGGCACCAGCCGCTACCTGATCGCCGAAGCCGACGAGAGCGACGCCAGTTTCCTGCACTTGCAGCCACTGGTGGCCGTGGTCACCAACATCGACGCCGACCACATGGCGACCTACGACGGCGACTTCAACAAACTGAAGAAAACCTTCGTCGAGTTCCTGCACAACCTGCCGTTCTACGGTTTGGCAGTGGTGTGCCTGGACGATCCGGTGGTGCGTGAAATTCTGCCGCTGGTCAAGCGCCCGACGGTCACCTACGGCTTCGGCGACGATTGCGACGTGCGCGCAATCAATGTCCGTCAGCAAGGCATGCAGACTTTTTTCACCGTGCTGCGCCCTGAGCGCGAGCCGTTGGATGTCTCGGTCAACATGCCGGGCAACCACAATGTATTGAACGCCTTGGCGACCATCTGCATTGCCTCCGATGAAGGCGTCAGCGATGAAGCCATTGTCCAGGGCCTGTCCGGGTTCCAGGGTGTCGGCCGCCGCTTCCAGGTCTACGGCGAACTGCCGGTTGAGGGCGGCAACGTGATGCTGGTCGACGACTACGGTCACCACCCGACCGAAGTCGCCGCCGTGATCAAAGCCGTGCGCGGTGGCTGGCCGGAGCGTCGCCTGGTGATGGTTTACCAGCCGCACCGCTACAGCCGCACCCGCGACCTGTACGACGATTTCGTCAATGTACTGGCCGACGCCAACGTCCTGCTGCTGATGGAAGTCTATCCGGCCGGCGAAGAGCCGATTCCGGGCGCGGACAGCCGCAAGCTGTGCAACAGCATCCGTCAGCGCGGTCAGCTCGACCCGATCTACATCGAGCGCGGCGTCGATCTCGCACCTGTCGTCAAGCCGCTGCTGCGTGCCGGCGACATCCTGCTGTGCCAGGGCGCCGGTGATATCGGCGGTCTCGCACCGAAACTGTTGAACAGTCCGTTGTTCGCTGGCGCCGTTGCCGCGCCGAGCGTGGGGAAGTTGAAATGACTGCTGCTTACGCCAACCTCGTCTCCACTATTGCGCCGAAAGATTTCGGCCGCGTCGCCGTGCTCTTCGGCGGCAAGAGTGCCGAGCGCGAAGTGTCCCTGAAGTCGGGTAACGCGGTTCTCGAAGCGCTGCAAAGCGCGGGTGTGGACGCGTTCGGTCTCGACGTCGGCGATGACCTTTTGCAGCGTTTGCTCAACGAAAAAATCGACCGCGCGTTCATCATTCTCCACGGTCGTGGCGGTGAAGACGGCAGCATGCAAGGCCTGCTGGAATGCCTGGGCATTCCGTACACCGGCAGCGGCATTCTGGCGTCGGCACTGGCCATGGACAAACTGCGCACCAAGCAGGTCTGGCACAGCCTCGGCATTCCGACGCCACGCCACGCGGTACTGAGTTGCGAGGCCGATTGTATTTCGGCGGCGACGGAACTGGGCTTCCCTTTGATCGTCAAACCGGCCCATGAAGGTTCAAGTATCGGGATGGCCAAAGTGACTTCCGCGCCCGAGTTGATTGAAGCGTGGAAAGCGGCCAGTACCTACGATTCGCAAGTGTTGGTCGAGCAATGGATTCAAGGTCCGGAGTTCACCATCGCCACCCTGCGTGACCAGGTGTTGCCACCGATTGCCCTGGGCACGACGCACAGTTTCTACGACTACGACGCCAAGTACGTGGCTTCCGATACTCAGTACCGGATTCCATGCGGCCTGGACAGCAACAAGGAAAAAGAACTGATGGACCTCACGGCGAAAGCCTGTGAGGCGCTGGGTATCGCCGGTTGGGGCAGGGCTGACGTGATGCAGGACGCCGAAGGGCAGTTCTGGTTCCTCGAAGTCAACACCGCACCGGGCATGACCGATCACAGTTTGGTCCCGATGGCGGCCCGTGCCGCCGGTCTGGATTTCCAGCAATTGGTCCTGGCGATCCTGGCCGCCAGTGTTGAGGTTCGAGGGTAAGACCATGCAAGGCGCACAGCTAAGACATCAGCCCCCTCCAGCACCCGGCCGCAAGCCGGTGCCGCGGGGTGCCAGCCGAATGGTGGCCAAAGAGCCGATGTCTGCGCGCCTGCCGAAAGCCAATTTTGGTTTTCTCAAAAGCCTGTTCTGGCCGGTGCTGCTGGTTGCGCTGGGGTTCGGCACTTACGAAGGCGCACAGCGTTTGCTGCCGTACGCCGACCGGCCGATCACCAAGGTCGCGGTGCAGGGCGACCTGAGCTACATCAGCCAGCAAGCGGTGCAGCAGCGAATCGCCCCGTACGTGGCGTCGAGCTTCTTCACCATCGACCTGGCGAGCATGCGCACCGAGCTGGAACAGATGCCATGGATTGCCCACGCCGAAGTGCGTCGGGTGTGGCCGGATCAAGTGGTGATCCGCCTGGAAGAACAACTGCCGGTGGCCCGTTGGGGCGATGAGTCGCTGTTGAACAACCAGGGTCAGGCGTTCACCCCGCGTGAGCTGGCGAACTACGAACACTTGCCACAGCTGTTCGGCCCACAACGGGCTCAGCAGCAAGTGATGCAGCAATACCAGGTACTGAGCCAGATGCTCAGGCCGTTGGGCTTCTCGATTGCACGCCTGGAGTTGCGTGAACGGGGCAGCTGGTTCCTGACCACCGGTGCCGGCAGTTCGGGCCCGGGGATCGAACTGCTGCTGGGCCGCGGCAACCTGGTGGAAAAGATGCGCCGTTTCATTGCCATCTACGACAAGACGCTTAAAGAACAGATTACGAACATTGCGCGCATCGATCTGCGCTACGCCAACGGCCTCGCTGTTGGCTGGCGGGAACCTGTAGCGCCCACGACAGCCCAACCCGCTGTCGCGAAGAATTAAGAAGAGGCAGGACCCATGGCAAACGTGCAAAGCGGCAAAATGATCGTCGGTCTCGATATCGGCACCTCCAAGGTGGTGGCGCTGGTAGGCGAGGTCTCGGACGACGGCACGCTGGAAATCGTCGGGATCGGCACTCATCCGTCCCGCGGCCTGAAGAAAGGCGTGGTGGTGAACATCGAGTCCACTGTGCAGTCGATCCAGCGCGCAATCGAAGAAGCGCAGCTGATGGCCGGTTGCCGGATCCACTCGGCGTTCGTCGGCGTGGCCGGCAATCACATCCGCAGCCTGAACTCCCACGGCATCGTCGCGATTCGTGATCGCGAAGTCAGCTCCGCCGACCTTGAACGCGTCCTCGACGCTGCCCAGGCCGTGGCGATCCCGGCGGATCAGCGCGTATTGCACACCCTGCCGCAGGATTACGTGATCGATAACCAGGAAGGCGTTCGTGAACCTCTGGGCATGTCCGGCGTACGTCTGGAAGCCAAGGTCCACGTGGTCACCTGCGCCGTCAACGCCGCACAGAACATTGAAAAATGCGTGCGCCGCTGCGGCCTGGAAATCGACGACATCATTCTCGAGCAACTGGCGTCCGCGTACTCGGTGTTGACCGATGACGAGAAAGAGCTGGGCGTGTGCCTGGTGGACATCGGCGGTGGCACCACCGACATCGCGATCTTCACTGAAGGCGCGATCCGTCACACCGCGGTGATCCCGATTGCGGGCGATCAGGTGACCAACGACATCGCCATGGCGCTGCGCACCCCGACCCAGTACGCCGAAGAAATCAAGATTCGCTACGCCTGCGCCCTGGCCAAACTGGCCGGTGCCGGCGAAACCATCAAGGTCCCGAGCGTGGGCGACCGTCCACCGCGCGAGCTGTCCCGCCAGGCCCTGGCCGAAGTGGTCGAGCCGCGTTACGACGAGCTGTTCACGCTGATCCAGGCCGAACTGCGTCGCAGCGGCTACGAAGACCTGATCCCGGCCGGCATCGTGCTGACCGGTGGCACGTCGAAGATGGAAGGCGCGGTCGAACTGGCCGAAGAGATTTTCCACATGCCGGTCCGCCTGGGCGTGCCGCATGGCGTCAAGGGCCTCGACGACGTGGTGCGCAACCCGATTTATTCCACCGGCGTCGGCCTGTTGATGTACGGCCTGCAGAAGCAGTCCGACGGGATTTCGTTCTCGGGCATCAGCAGCCGCGACAGCTACAGCAATGACGAACCGAAAGCCGCCCTGCTCGATCGCATCAAGAGCTGGGTACAAGGCAACTTCTGAAGAATTACCGCAGCACCGTTGTAGATACAGGCAGTAGGCGAAAAAACTAGAGAATCAAAGGAGAGGGAAAATGTTCGAACTCGTAGACAACATCCCCGCAAGCCCGGTAATTAAAGTTATCGGTGTTGGCGGAGGCGGCGGCAACGCTGTCAACCACATGGTCAAGAGCAACATTGAAGGCGTTGAATTCATCTGCGCCAACACTGATGCCCAGGCGCTGAAAAGCATCAGCGCGCGGACCATCCTGCAACTGGGCACCAGCGTGACCAAAGGTCTCGGCGCTGGCGCCAACCCTGAAGTAGGTCGTCAGGCCGCTCTCGAAGATCGTGAGCGCATTGCCGAAGTCCTGCAGGGCACCAACATGGTGTTCATCACCACCGGCATGGGCGGCGGTACCGGTACCGGTGCTGCGCCGATCATTGCCGAAGTGGCCAAGGAAATGGGGATCCTCACCGTTGCGGTGGTGACCCGTCCGTTCCCGTTCGAAGGTCGCAAGCGCATGCAGCTCGCCGACGAAGGCATCCGCCTGCTGTCGGAAAGCGTCGACTCGTTGATCACCATTCCTAACGAGAAGCTGCTGACCATCCTCGGTAAGGACGCCAGCCTGCTGTCGGCTTTCGCCAAGGCTGACGATGTACTGGCCGGTGCCGTTCGCGGTATCTCCGACATCATCAAGCGTCCGGGCATGATCAACGTCGACTTTGCCGACGTGCGTACCGTGATGAGCGAAATGGGCATGGCGATGATGGGCACTGGCTGCGCCAGCGGTCCGAACCGTGCACGCGAGGCCACCGAAGCGGCCATTCGCAACCCGCTGCTGGAAGACGTGAACCTGCAAGGTGCACGCGGCATCCTGGTGAACATCACCGCCGGTCCTGACCTGTCCCTGGGTGAGTACTCCGACGTGGGTAGCATCATCGAAGCCTTCGCTTCCGAGCACGCGATGGTCAAGGTCGGTACCGTTATCGATCCTGACATGCGCGACGAGTTGCACGTGACTGTGGTTGCCACCGGTCTGGGCGCGAAAATCGAGAAGCCTGTGAAGGTCATCGACAACACGGTTCACACTTCCATGGCGTCGCAGCCGCAACAATCGGCTCCCGCTCGTCAGGAAGCGCCAGCGGTTAACTACCGTGACCTGGACCGTCCGACCGTCATGCGCAACCAGGCTCAGGCCGGTGCTGCGACTGCCGCGAAGATGAATCCGCAAGACGATCTGGATTACCTGGACATCCCGGCTTTCCTGCGTCGTCAGGCCGATTAATGGAATGTATCAGGGCTATGAAGGTGATTGGTGTTCAGCAAAGGCGCGGTCTGCTATCATCGCCAGCCTTTGTTGATACCAGTTCGCAATTTGCGCTGAAGCGGCCCAAGCCATGATTAAACAACGCACACTGAAAAATATTATCCGTGCCACAGGTGTCGGCCTGCACTCCGGGGAGAAGGTATACCTGACCCTCAAGCCTGCACCTGTCGACACCGGCATCGTGTTTGTTCGTGCCGATCTGGACCCCGTGGTGCAGATTCCTGCTCGCGCGGAAAACGTTGGCGAAACCACGATGTCGACCACGCTGGTCAACGGTGACGTCAAAGTGGACACGGTGGAGCACTTGCTCTCGGCCATGGCTGGCCTGGGCATCGATAACGCCTACGTCGAGCTCTCCGCGTCCGAAGTCCCGATCATGGATGGTAGCGCTGGACCTTTCGTATTCCTGATTCAATCGGCCGGCCTGGAAGAACAGGACGCACCGAAGAAGTTCATCCGGATCCTGCGGGAAGTGACAGTGGAAGATGGCGACAAGCGCGCCACTTTCGTCCCTTTCGAAGGTTTCAAGGTGAGTTTCGAGATCGATTTCGATCACCCGGTTTTCCGTAACCGCACACAAAGTGCAAGCGTGGATTTTTCCAGTACTTCGTTCGTAAAAGAAGTCAGCCGCGCCCGTACCTTTGGTTTCATGAGTGACATCGAGTACCTGCGCAAGCACAACCTCGCACTCGGCGGCAGCGTTGAAAACGCTATTGTGGTCGACGCGGATGGTGTACTGAACGAAGACGGCCTTCGCTATGAAGACGAATTCGTGAAGCACAAGATCCTCGATGCAATTGGTGACCTCTACCTGCTGGGCAATAGCCTGATTGGTGAGTTCAAGGGCTTCAAGTCCGGACATGCATTGAACAACCAGCTGCTGCGCAAGTTGATTGAGCAGACAGATGCTTGGGAAGTCGTGACTTTCGAAGACGCCAGCACTGCACCGATCTCTTACATGCGTCCGGTTGCGGCGGTGTAAGCAAAAAACCTCTCTAGTTTTTAAAGGCTGCCTTCGGGTGGCCTTTTTTTATGCCTGCCGGAAAGTGATGCGGTGTTCATTCTGGCCCCATCGCGGGCAAGCCCGGCTCCCACAGGTTATGCGTCGTACCCAAATCTTTGGCATCCCCCGATACCTGTGGGAGCCGGGCTTGCCCGCGATGAGGGCGGTCGTAACACCTTGGACCTCACTGCGTAGCCACCACCCGATTCCGCCCACTTTCCTTCGCCTGATACAGCGCCTTGTCCGCCGCAAACAGCAACTGTTCAAGGCTGGTATCGGTGGTCGGGGTCCAGGTGCTGATGCCAATACTGACAGTGATCGGTGATTCCACCCCTGCCACAAACGGCAGTTGCTCCACCGCAGATCGAATGTGTTCAGCAATCTGCTGTGCCCCCGCGCTGTCCGTTTCCGCCAGGATGACCGAAAACTCCTCCCCTCCGTAGCGGGCGACCAGATCCGTCGGGCGCCGTACGTGCTCGGCGATCACTTTGGCCAAGGCACGTAGCGCATCGTCACCCGCCTGATGGCCATGTTGATCGTTGAACGCCTTGAAGTGGTCGGCATCGATCATCAGCACCGACAGCGGTTTGCCGGAGCGTTGCGCGCGAAACCACTCATGACGCAGGGTTTGATCGAGCATTCGGCGGTTGGCCACGCCGGTCAGCGCATCGGTGGCGGCCAATTGTGCGAGTTCCTGCTCGGCGTTGTGCCGCAGGCGCAACTCCCGACACAGCAGCCATGTCAGCCAGAGCAGGCCGATGCACAGAACGCCGGTGGCGAAGCTGATCACGATCGCGGTGCGTTTCCAGGTGGCGAACACCTCGTTGCCGGAGAGGGCGACGATCACTGTCAACGGCAGGTTGCCGACCCTGGAAAAGGTATACAGCCGTCGCTGCTGGTCAACGCTCGACACGCTGTCGAAGCTGCCACTGCCCTCGCGCAGGATGCGCACGACGTTCGGGCGGCTGGCGAAGGTTTTGCCGATCGAGTCGTTTTCCAGATAGGGCTTCTGCGCCAGCAAAATACCTTCGTCGTTGATGATCGACAGCGCACTGTCGGTGCCGATGTTCAGGCTATTGAACAACTGATCAAAGTAGCTCAAGCGCATCGACGCCACGGCGACACCCATAAAATCGCCGGTGGCCGAGGAGATGCGGCGGCTGAAGCTGATGCGCCATTCGTCGCTGTCGTCGCAGTCGCAACGGGGCTTGAACGGCCGACTGATGAACATGCCGCTGTCGCGGTTGAAGGCGTGCGCGAGGAAGTAATCGCGATCGGCAAAGTTGCCGGGCTTGGGCTCGATCAACGACGAGTCGGCCAGCACCTCGCCGTGCTTGTCCAGCAACAGAATGTCACCCTTGAAGCGTGCCGTGGTAGAGCGGTCAAACAGCACGAGGTGGCGGATTTGCGCTGACACCTGCTTTAAGTCATCCCGTTGCGAGGCGGCAATCAGGCCTTGCAGGGTCAAGTCGTAGAGTTCGACGGTACGCAGCACGTCGGCATTGATCAGTTGCGCAATCGTTGTAGCACCGCGTGTGGCCGCCTGCTGGGCGTTGGCGTGTTCGCGGATCAGCAGGAAGGTGACGATGCTGAGAATCGCAATGACTGTCAGGGAGCTGCCGAGGATCACCATGAGCTCCGGGCGGCCGGTCTTGGCTGAAACGAGTGGGGGGCGGCTCGCGAGCATGGGAAATAGGTCTGCTTGAGGAGCAAAAAAAAAGGCCAGCAAAACGCGCTGGCCTTTACTGCCTAGAGCTTAGAAGACATTGAGCGGGTAGTCGACGATCACCCGGTATTCGTCGGTGTCCTGATCCAGCGCGCCATAGCCATTGCCGCCACGGTTGGTGGCCCATTGCAGGCGCACTGCCAAGTCCTTGGCCTTGCCGTCCTGGACCACGTATTTGAGGTCGACATCGCGTTCCCAGTGCTGGGCATTTTTGCCGTCGGCGCTGTACCACGACGCATAACCGCGACTCTGCAGGTCGACCTTGGTCAGGTCCAGCTCGCCCCGGGAGTAAGACACTGCCGAGGTCAGGCCGGGTAGGCCGAGTCCGACAAAGTCGTAGGCATACTTGAGTTTCCACGAGCGTTCATTCGGACCGTTGAAGTCGGAATACTGCTGAGAGTTGTCGAGAAAAATGCTGTCGCCCTGGCTGATGTAATCGAACGGTGTATTGCCGTTGACCCGCTGGTAGGCGGCGGTGACGCTGTGATTGCCCACGCCGACGGTGAAATGCAGGCTGTAAGTGTTGTTGTCGATGTTGCCCAGCAGCGCATCACCGGTGTCTTGCGTGTGATAAATGTGCAGGCCCGGGTTGAGGCTGACTCGTTCGTTCAGCGCGTAGGTGTAATCAAGGTCGTAGTAGTACTGGTTCCAGATGTCCTTGAGCTCGGCGGCGTAAAGGCTGCTGGTCAACCCCGGCAGGCCGCTCCAGGCCACGCCGGCCCAATTCAGGTGCTGGCTTTCGTCGCCCTCGGCGAGGCTGCCATAAGAGGTGCCGATGCGCGTATGACCGCTTTGGTTGTAGGGCTTGGTGAAACTCGCCTGGCCACCTTCGATCAGAAAACCGTCGAAGCTGTGATTGCTCAGGCTGACGCCGCGAAAGGTCTGCGGCAGCATGCGCGTCTCGCCGCCGGCGATCACCGGGTTAGTGAGAAACAGGTCGCCCGCCTTCAGCTCGGTATTGAAGGCGCGCATTTTCAGTGTGCCCCCCGCCGTTGAAAACGACCCCGGCGCTTTGCCGTTGCCCTCGCCGATCGGCAGGATGCTCGAATTGTCAGTGCCGCCACCGCCGTCGAGCTTGAGCCCGAGCATGGCGTGGGCATCGACGCCGAAACCGACGGTGCCGTCGCTGAAGCCTGATTCGAAAATGCCGAGGAAACCCTGGCCCCATTCGATGTTATCGTCCGCCTGCTGCAGGCGGTTGCGGTTCATGTAGTAGTTGCGGGCATTAAGGTTGAGGCTCGCCCCTTCGACGAAACCCTCATGATCGGCTGCTTCGACGTTGATCGGCATCGTTACGGCAATTGCAATGAACAGCGGATTGAATCTTTGAGGGAAACGCACTAGCGGTACAGCTCCTTGGGTCAACTGAACACTTCATTGTTTTGAAGTGCGGGATGGTTCTTGTTAGCGAAAACGAACCGGACAGCGTGTGAACCACAACAAAAAAAAGCCGCTGATAGCAGCGGCTTTGAAGACAACTTTTCAGCAGGAAGAGCCGATGAAAAGTGTCGAGGGAAATGGAGCGATGTGAGCGATCAGCTATCTTTCTCGACCCGTGGCTGGGTCTGAGTGGTCGACGCTTGAGGGGTTTGCGCGGCGTCTTGAGCCTTGGCCGTCATTTCGCGCTGATGTTCTTCAAACGCCGCAGCGCGCGCGGCATTGTGCGCGACGAAGGCCTGCGACTCTTCAGCCATGGCGAACGGGGAGAGGAACAAAGAGGACAAAACGAAAGCGCTGGCAATACCCATAGTGTTGGACATCTTTAAAACCTTCTTGCTTGGCAAGTGCTGTTTGGTGGCGCAAAGATAAGGACCTTGGCCGATGGGAAACAGAGCTCATTCAAGAAAGGACTGTTGCGCGATAAGCAAAGATCCCAGTGTGTAGGCGCCTGCTTGCCGGCGATCGGTCTTCAGTTTTGCGCTGTTTTTGAAGACGCTATCGCTGGCAAGCCAGCTCCTACAGGGGGCGCGGCGTGGGGCGAGATTTTCAGGGCTTCAAACGGGAAGGTGGATGCCGAAGGTATTCATGCCATGGTCACTGCGCACAAACACATCCCCGCCGTGCATCAGCGCAATCGCCTTGACGATCGCCAACCCCAGACCATGGTTGTTGCCACTGTTGCTGCGCGACGCATCGACTCGATAAAAGCGCTCGAACAATCGAGGCAGATGTTCGTTGGCAATCGGCGCACCGGGGTTTGCCACACCGATACTCACCTGATGCTCTTCGACGTCGATCCGCACCTGAATCACCTGTCCGGGTTCAGTGTGCTGCACCGCGTTGCTCAGCAAGTTGATCAGCGCCCGGCGCAGATGCGCGATCTCGATCCGCACTTGCGCATCGCCACTGACCTGCACCTGAACCTGCGCATCTTCAAGAATGAAATCCAGATACTCCAGCGTCGTCGCCACTTCATCCGCCAGCGAGGTGGACATCAGTTTGGTGGCTTTGCTGCCTTGGTCCGCGCTGGCGAGGAACAGCATGTCATTGATGATCGAACGCAGTCGCTCAAGCTCCTCAAGGTTCGATTGCAGCACCTCGAAATAGTGTTCCGCCGAGCGCCCGCGCGTCAGCGCAACCTGGGTCTGACCAATCAGGTTGGTCAGCGGTGAGCGCAGCTCATGAGCAACGTCGGCGTTGAACGACTCAAGCCGCGAGTAAGCCTGTTCGACCCGTTCCAGGGTGGAGTTGAACGAGTTGACGAACTGATTGAGCTCCGGCGGCAACGACGACAGGCGCAAGCGCCCGGAACGCAACGGCGGCGCCAGGCGCTGGGCCTCCTGGGACAACTTGATCAACGGTTTGAGGCCGATCCGCGCCACCCAATAACCGAGGGCCGAAGCCAGCAACACGCCGACAATCGCCAGGCTGATCAGCGCAATCAGCAGATGATGTTGTGTTTGAAAAAACGTCTCGGTGTCGATGCCGATCATGAAGCGCAACGGCGGGCGTTGATCCTTGGCCGGGAATTGGCTGACCAGCACTTTCATGGGATAAGGCTGGTCCGGCAGCTGCAAGTCACGCATTCCCAGGGGGCCTTCGGCAAAGGCGCGGATCTGCGGTGTCGGGTTGCCATATTCGTAGTGTGGATCGCCGCTGATGATCCAGAAACTGATGCGTTTGTCTTCTTCGCCGAGCAGCTTGAGCTTGTTGTTGATCTTCACCCAATGCTCGGGCGTGCCGTAACGGCCGACGGTGGATTCGAGCACGCTGTAACGCGCATCCAGCTCGGCTTCGGGCAGCAAACCCAAGCCTTTATCGACCTGCTGATAGAGCGCCCAGCCAATCAACAGAAAGACCAATAGCGCCACCAGCGTGAACATTCCGCTGAGACGCAGGGCAATCGAATTACTGGACACCACGGCTCTCCAACACATAACCCATGCCACGGATCGTGTGCAGCAGTTTCTCATCGAACGGGCCGTCGAGTTTGGCGCGCAGGCGTTTGATCGCGACTTCGACGACGTTGGCATCGCTGTCGAAATTGATGTCCCAGACCATTTCGGCAATCGCCGTTTTCGAGAGGATTTCACCTTGCCGGCGGGCCAGCACGCTGAGCAGCGAAAACTCCTTGGCGGTCAGGTCCAGGCGCGTGCCGGCGCGGGTTGCCTTGCGGCTGATCAGATCGATCCACAGGTCGGCGATGCTCACTTGCACCGGTTCATGGCCGCCGCTGCGCCGGGTCAGGGCTTGCAGGCGCGCCACCAGTTCGAGGAAAGAAAAGGGTTTGCCGAGGTAATCGTCGGCGCCGTCGCGCAGGCCTTTGATGCGGTCTTCGACACGCTCGCGGGCGGTGAGCATGATCACCGGGGTTTGCTTGCGTGCACGCAAGGCGCGCAGCACGCCGAAGCCATCGAGGCCCGGCAACATTACGTCGAGGACGATCACCGCGTAGTCGCTTTCCAGCGCCAGGTGCAGGCCTTCGACGCCGTCCCGCGCCAGGTCCACGGTGTAACCCTGTTCCGTCAGGCCGCGGTGCAGATAGTCCGCGGTTTTTTCTTCGTCTTCGATAATCAGAACGCGCATGGCCCCGCCTCAGTCTGTGGTCGCCAGCACCGTCATGGGGGCTGGTTCTGGCCGATGGAAAAGCCGCTCCAGCCACAAGTATATGACCGGAGTGGTAAACAGCGTCAGCGCCTGGCTCACCAGCAAGCCGCCGACCACCGCGATGCCCAATGGCTGGCGTAGTTCGGCGCCGGTGCCGTAGCCGAGCATCAGCGGCAGCGCGCCGAGCAGGGCGGCGAGGGTGGTCATGATGATCGGGCGGAACCGCGTGATGCAGGCCTGGAAAATCGCTTCTTCCGGCGGCAAGCCACGGTTGCGTTGGGCGTCGAGCGCGAAGTCGATCATCAGGATGCCGTTCTTCTTGACGATGCCGATCAGCAACACCAGCCCGATCAGCGCCATGATCGAAAAGTCCTGGCCGCAAATCCACAGCATGATCACCGCCCCGAGCCCCGCCGAGGGCAGGGTCGAGATGATGGTCAACGGGTGTACGAAGCTCTCATAGAGCACGCCAAGAATGATGTACACCGCCACCAGCGCCGCGAGAATCAGCCACGGCTGGCTGGCCAGCGAACTCTGGAACGCCTGGGCCGCGCCCTGGAAATTGCCGCTCATGGCCGCCGGCATGCCGATCTCGGCCTTGGCCTGGTTGAGCATGATCACCGCATCGCCCAACGCGACGCCGGGCGCCAGGTTGAACGACAGGTTGGCGGCCGGGAACATCCCGTCATGGGCGATCGACAACGGGCCCACCGTCGGCGCATCGAATTTCGCCAGCGCCGACAACGGCACCATTTCTCCACTGAGCGGCGAGCGCAGGTAGAAATAGTTGAGGCTTTCGGCCTTGCCGCGTTGCTGGGTGTCCAGCTCCAGGATCACGTTGTACTGGTTGATCTGGGTCTGGAATTCGTTGATCTGCCGCTGACCGAATGCGTCGTACAGCGCTTCATCGACATCACTGGCGGTCAGGCCGAAACGTGCGGCGGCGCTGCGGTCGATGCTGATGTGGGTGATGCTGCCACCCAGTTGCAGGTCGTTGGAAATGTCGCGAAACCCCGGGTTGCTGCGCAGTTTTTCCGTCAGGCGCTGGGTCCAGGTGCTGAGGGTCGCGCCGTCGTTGCTCTTGAGCACGTATTGATACTGCGCGCGACTCGGGCCGGAGCTGAGGTTGATGTCCTGGCCCGCACGCAGGTACAGCACGATGCCTGGGACCTTCATCAGTTGTGGACGGATCCGGTCGATGAACTCGCTGGCCGAGACGTCGCGCTCGCTGCGTTTTTTCAGGGAGATCCAGAAGCGGCCGTTGGCGATGGTCTGGTTACTGCCGGAGACACCGACGGAGTGGGAAAACGCCGCGACCGCTGGATCTGCCGCGACGATTTCCGCCATTGCCAGGTGTTTTTTCACCATGTCGCCGTAGGAAATATCGGCGGCAGCTTCGGTGGTGCCGAGGACAAAACCGGTGTCCTGCACCGGGAAGAAGCCTTTGGGAATGAAGATGTAACCGGCGATGGCCAGCGCCAGGGACAAGCCGAACACCCCGATCATCAATTTCTGATGGGCGAGGGCCCGGCGCAGGCCTTTTTCGTACCACGCCAGCA
The DNA here is from genome assembly GCF_045447035.1 of Pseudomonas sp. O230. Taxonomy (NCBI): domain Bacteria; kingdom Pseudomonadati; phylum Pseudomonadota; class Gammaproteobacteria; order Pseudomonadales; family Pseudomonadaceae; genus Pseudomonas; species Pseudomonas sp. O230. The sequence goes on from NZ_JBJGXN010000004.1 coordinate 131,767, forward strand.
AACGTTCGCCGAACGTGGGTTTGCTGTGGGCGTGATGCACCGGTGCTCGCATGAACAGCGCGGCGAGGGTCGGCGCCAAGGTCAGCGATACCACCACTGAAATCATGATCGTAGACGTGGCCGTCAGGGCGAATTCCTTGAACAGCCGCCCGACCACGCCACCCATGAACAGCAGCGGAATGAACGCCGCCACCAGCGAAAAACTGATCGACACCACGGTAAAACCAATCTCGCCGGCGCCTTTGATCGCCGCCTCGCGCATGCCATCGCCGGCCTCCAGGTGCCGGTGAATGTTCTCCACCACGACAATCGCATCGTCGACCACAAACCCCACGGCCACCACGATCGCCACCAGTGTCAGGTTGTTCAGGCTGAAGCCCATGATGTACATCAGGGCAAAACTGGCCACCAGCGAAACACCCAGCACCGCCGACACAATCAGCGTCGCCGACCACTGACGCAGGAACAGCGCCATCACCGCCACTACCAGCATGATCGCGATCAACAGGGTGATTTCTACTTCATGCAACGAGGCGCGGATGGTCTGGGTCCGGTCCACCAGCACTTTGACCTCTACCGATGCCGGCAGCATCGCTTCGAGGCCGGGCAGCGCCGCTTGAATGCGATCCACGGTTTCGACAATGTTGGCGCCCGGTTGCCGGGAAATCACCAGGTTCACCCCGGGCTTGTCTCCGGCCCAGGCTTGCACGTAGGCATCTTCCGAACCGTTGACGACCTTGGCGACATCCTTCAGGTGAACCGGCGCACCATCCTTGTAGGAAACGATGAGCTGGCCGTACTCCTCGGGATGGAACAACTGATCGTTGGTCGACAGCGTCGAGATGCTCGATTCGCCGTACAGCGCGCCCTTGGCCAGGTTGAGGCTGGTTTGCTGGATCGCCAGACGAATATCCGCCAGCGTCAGGCCGATGGCCGCGAGTTTGTCTGCCGAGGCTTGAACGCGAATCGCCGGACGTTGCTGACCGGTGATGTTGATTTGGCCGACACCGTCGATCTGGCTGATCTGACGGGACAGCAACGTTTCCACCAGGTCACTGAGTTCGGGGCCGGGCATCAGGGTTGAGTTGATGCTGAGAATCAGCACCGGGCTATCGGCCGGGTTGACCTTGCGCCAGGTCGGCAGGTTCGGCATGTCCTTGGGCAGTTTGCCGGCGGCGGTGTTGATCGCGGCCTGCACTTCCTGCGCGGCGGTGTCGATGCTTTTGTCGAGGGTGAATTGCAGGGTCAGGTTGGTCGAGCCGAGGGCGCTGCTCGAGGTCATCTGCGACACGCCGGGGATGGCGCTGAACTGCACTTCAAGCGGCGTGGCCACCGAAGAGGCCATGGTTTCCGGGCTGGCGCCGGGCAGTTGCGCGGCCACCTGAATGGTCGGAAATTCGGCTTCCGGCAGCGGCGCGATGGGCAGCCGTGGGAACGCAATGACGCCGAGCAGTACCAGGGCGAACGTCAGCAGGATCGTCGCCACCGGATGATCGATGCACCACGCGGAAACCGAGCCGTGGCCCTTCATGGTTTCGGCTCCGTTTGCACCACTTGCGGTGGTTCGGTCAGCACCTGCACCGTCGAGCCGGGCTTGAGCCGCGATTGGCCGTCGCTGACCAGCACGTCGCCGGGTTTCACGCCTTTGATGATGTCCTGGCCGCTGCCTTGGTAAACCATTTGTACGGTGACGGTTTCGACCTTGTCGCCCTTGACCCGGTACACGAAGTGTTGATCGAGACCGCGCTGTACGACGGTGGGTGGGACCACCAACGCACCTTTATCCAAAGCTGTCTGAATTTTTACCGTTACCAGCAGGCCCGGCCAAAGTTTTTGCCCGGCATTATTGAATTCAGCCTTGGCGCGGATGGTCCCGGTGTTGGCGTTGATTTGGTTGTCGATCAGGGTCAGGTGCCCTTCGCCCAGCAGGTTGCCGGTTTCGCCGTCGGTGTCGGCACCGATGTAGGCCTTCACCAGGGCGTGCTGCGGATCGTTGATCAGGCCTTGCAGGGTCGGCAGCATCTGCTGCGGCAGGGAGAACTCCACGGCAATCGGATCGATCTGCGTCACGGTGAACAAGCCTTGGGTGTCGGTCATGCGCAGGAAGTTGCCTTCGTCCACCGTGCGAATCCCGACGCGACCGGTGACCGGGGAGCGAATCTGTGTGTAGGAAAGCTGCACCTGAGCGGCGTCAATCGAAGCCTGATTGCCTTGAGCCGTGGCTTTCAGTTGGTTGACCAGCGCTTGTTGCTGGTCGTAAGTCTGCTTGGACACGCCGTCGTCGACGCTCAGCAGTTTGTAACGCTTGAGGTTGACCAGCGCCACTTGCAGTTGTGCCTGGCTTTCGCCCAGTTGCGCGCGGGTCTGGTCGAGGTTGGCGCGGATCGAGCGGTCGTCAATGGTGGCGAGCAGGTCGCCTTTGTTCACCAATTGGCCTTCTTTAACCAGGATTTTGGTGAGGATGCCGTCGATTTGCGGACGCACCACCACACTGTGCAGGGACAGCACCGAGCCGATGCCGCTGACATAACGCGGAACGTCTTTTTCGCTGACGTTGATCACTCGAACCGGGATCGCCGTGGGCGCGGCGAGTTTGGCCGTGGCCGGTTTGGTGGCGTACCACACGCCCAGCGCTGCCAGGAGAATCAGAAGGGCGGCGAGCAGGGCGGGTTTTTTCTGAATTCGCATGCGAGTGGGACGCCGGGGCTGGGAGGTCGGAGTTTGGTCAGGGTTATACCTTCCTTTATAAACCTGTTCACCGGTCAGGAAGGTGACTGCTAACTGACGGCGCTGTCAGTTTGGGATGTGTGGTGATTGATCTGGCCTCATCGCTGGCAAGCCAGCTCCTACACGGGATCGCGGTGTACACAAATCTCCCGTAGGAGCCAGCTTGCTGGCGATGGCGTCAGGCCTGTCACCACAAAACCCGACGGACTCGCTCGCCGCGTGAAGCCTGCCGCCCCCGACACAGGTATACTGCCGCCTTTCGCGGCCCGCTGACCGGGCCCGACTCTTTTGCATCACCCGGAGCTTTCATGACTTCCCCGACACAACCGCCGGTTGCCGACGCTTTGAGCGACGACCAGGCAGACCTGCCAGACAGCGTCGACTCCAGCGCAGACAGCGAAACCAAAGCCGCGATCCCGGCATTCAAGTTCCCGTTCAAACCGGGTGATCTGGCCGCCGCGAAGACGGCCAGCCAGCCCTGGTACAAGAACGGCGCCAAGAACGGCCACACCAAGACCCCCGGTGCAGCGCCTCCCGGCACCCGTCGTTCGATGGGCAAGCGCTGAGTTTCACCCCGCCACCATCGGCCATCGGCTGCGGTTTTCAATCGCGGTGATGGCTAAGTGCTCATATCCTGAGCCAGATCAACGTTTGTGGAATCAGTGCGCTTAGAGTCAGCAGCCCTGCCGACTCTTTCCATTCAACGAGCGCGCTTTCCATGAAGATCAACCTCCCGGTGACCGGCCGTAATGTCGACGTTGCGGCTGATGCGAACATCCTCTCGACCACTGATCTGACCAGCGCGATTACCTACGCCAACGACGACTTCATCAACATCTGCGGTTATAGCCGGGAGGAGTTGCTGGGCTCGCCGCACAACTTGCTGCGCCACCCTGACATGCCGGCGGCGGCTTTCGCGCACATGTGGCAGGCCCTCAAAAGCGGCCGTTCATGGATGGGGATGGTGAAAAATCGCTGCAAGAATGGCGATCATTATTGGGTCAGTGCGTATGCCACGCCGGTGACGCAGAACGGCAAAACCGTGGAGTATCAGTCGGTCCGGACCCAACCCTCGGCACATCAAATCGAAGCCGCGGAAAAAGCTTACACACAGCTTCGCAGCGATCGCACATCGCTTTGGCAGCGGCGGCCCGTGCTCGGTCCGGGTCTCAAGATGATGGCACTGTTCGGCGCAACATTGGCCTGTGTGGTGGGCATCGAAGCGTGGTTGAACCCTTCGTCAGCCATTTTCGGCGCACTGGCGTTTGTCGTGGGCAGTGGGTTGGCGGCGGTCGGAACAGTATTGGTGTTGCGCCCGCTGAAGGCGTTGACCGAGCGCGCCCGGCAGATTGCCGATAATCCGTTGAGTCAGGCTGTCTACACCGGCCGCCGCGATCAATTCGGCCAGATCGAGTTTGCCTTGCAGATGCTCGAAGCGCAGGTCGGCGCAGTGGTGGGGCGCATCGGCGATGCGTCGCATCGCCTGGCCGGGCATGCGGCGGAACTGGTCGATCACCTGCAAGGCAGCCACAACAGTACGCTGGCCCAGCAGACTGAAACCGATCAGGTGGCGGCGGCGATTGATCAGATGTCTGCCAGCGTGGCCGAGGTTGCCAGCCATGCGCAGCAGGCGTCGCAGGCGGCCGACCTGGCCGGCAGCGAAACCCGGGAAGGTCATCGATTGGTCAGTGAGAGTCGCCAGGCGGTGCTGCGTCTGGCCGAGGAACTGGCCAGCGCCACCGAGGTGATTCATCACCTGGAGGGGCACAGCAGCGAGATTACCGGCGTGCTGGACGTGATTCGCAGCATCGCCGAACAAACCAATCTGCTGGCCCTTAACGCAGCTATCGAAGCGGCGCGTGCCGGGGATGCCGGGCGTGGTTTTGCGGTGGTGGCCGATGAAGTCCGTGGCCTGGCCCAGCGCACTCAGCAATCGACCAACGAGATTCAGCGCATGATCAGCACCCTGCAAAACAGCACGCGCGACGCGGTGGTGGTGATGCAACAAAGCAGTGAACAGGTGGACAACAGCGTCGAGCAGGCCCGACGCGCCGCCGATGCGCTGGAGGCGATCAGTCGGCGGGTCAATCAGATCACGCAAATGAGCCTGCAAATCGCTTCGGCGGTCGAAGAGCAGAGTACCGTCAGCGAAGACATCAACCGCAACATCATCAGCATCCGCTCGGCCTGCGAGGTCACGGTCAGTGAGGGGCAGCAAAGCCAGGCGAATTCCTCCGATGTGGCGGGGCTGGCGGGGGACTTGCAGTTGTTGGCGCAAGAGTTCTGGCGAACACGTCGCTAAGCCGCCCGCAGGGAAATGAACGCATAGTTGAGCGGCGCCTCGGTGGCCACGTGCGCACCGGCCGCCAGCACTTGCCCGGCAATGTCGTCACCCGAAACGTGGAACTGCCAGGCACTGCCCGATCCTGTCAGCGGCTGTTGTGCCACCTGATCGACGACCGTGGCGAACGCGTTCATGTCTGGCAGGTAGGCGGTGAATCCATCGCCCTTCAGGGCTGTGGTACGAATCCCCAGAGATGCGCAAATCGCCTCTTTGCTGCGGATATCATCGCGATCCGCCTGACGGGAGTGCTGGATGAGACGTGCGAGCTCCTGATCGACCAGTTCACCGCCAATGATCAGGTCCGGGCCTTTTTCCCACGATTCGGGCGGACAGTCCTTGATCGCCGGGTTGAGGGGGATGTGCGGATTGATTTCCATCGGATAGATGCGGCACACCAGCGGCCGGCGTTCGTAGATGCGGCAGAGGTTGTCTTCGTCAAGATTCCGGCAGGGGCCGACGTTGTAAGCCGCAAACGTGATGGCCACGTACGCTTCGCAGGCGCCGCTTTGAACCACCACCGAACGCCGTTCGGCATGTTCGCGTTGCTGCATCGGCAGGCCAAGGCCGTTGCCGAGGAAGCCTTCCACCAGCACGATCACCTGACCGCCGTCGGCCGCCCACATCCGGGCCTCGGCCAGGGTCAGGGGGACGTGATGGTCATTGCAGCATTTGCCACAACCTACGCAGGAAAACGTTGTATTCATCGAAGGATCAGTCGCCTATCAGGGCCGGAAATGGCGACAGAATGCCACCGCAGAAGTCAGCGTCGAAGCAAGTTATGCGCCATTCACCGGGATTTGGCGGGTGTGCGGATGGAGTCCCATTCGGTCACGTAGGCGGTTTTGGTCTTTTTGTTGTAGAGACACAGCTCGGTGCCTTGCTGGCCTTTCATGTGTTTTTGCGGGTAGCGGCCTTGCAGGAGCACGGCGGTGTAGTCCACACGGTCGTCGAACTGTGCGGCTTTGCCGACGGGGGAGGCGTCTGTCAGGCCGCTGGCCTTGGTGCAGCTGGCGAGCATGGCTTTGTCGAAGGCGGCCCACGCCTCGGGGCTGGAGGCGTGCACTTGCGTGGCGAGGGCGGTGAGGCAGAGGAAGGTGAGGGTGGTGGCTTTCATTGTTCAGGCATCCTTGGGCGTATGTGGGCCGAGTATGCCTGATGGTATGAGGTTGAATGTGTCGACCTCTTCGCGGGCAAGCCCGCTCCCACAGGTTGTGTGTCGTATTCATCTTTTGCGAACGGCACACAACCTGCGTGGCTTGCCCGCGATGGCGGTGTATCAGACTGGAACCGGCTCGCGGCGGACCACAGTCATGCCGGCACTTTCATACAAACGCTGTGCCCGAAGGTTGTCTTCCAATACCTTCAAATCCACAAAACCTTCGCGCCGCTGCTGAAACACTCTGAATGCATTCAACAGCAACGCCCGGCCCAAACCCCGACCCTGTGCTCGCGGGTGCACCACCAGATTCTTGATGTAGGCGCTGGTCCAGCACTGGCAGACGCCAACGATACCGTCGGCATCCTGCGCAACGAAGCACAGGGAGGGATCGTATTCAGGGTCGGTTTCAAACCGCTGTTGCCAGACATCCAACGCCGGTACGCGACCGCCACCTTCCAGATAACCCAGCTCCATCAAACGATGAACGGCGTCTGCCAGTTCTGGCCGATATGCGTGCAGGACAATTCCCTGAGGCCAGGATATTACGGGCACAACCTCAACCAGGTTGCGCCGCATCAGCAAGCAAAATGCCTCGTCCACACTCAGTGACCTTGTTCGGCGACCGCTTTGGCCGCTTCGATCAGGCACTTGGTCAGCTCCGGTGAAGAGAACTTGGTCAGCACCGCGTTGGCGCCGGCCAGACGCGCTTTTTCGCTGTTCATCGCGCTGTCCAGCGAGGTGTGCAGCAGCACGTACAGGTGCGAAAAATCCGGGGTTTCGCGCAGGGTGCGGGTGAAGGCGTAGCCGTCCATCTCCGACATTTCGATGTCCGAAACAATCAGGTTGATCTGCTGGGCGGTGCCTTGCAGGTCCAGCAGGCAATCAATGGCTTCCTTGGCGCTGCGTGCGGTATGGCATTGCAGGCCGAGGTTGCGCAGGGTGTGCACCGATTGCTGCAGGGCCACCTGGCTGTCGTCGACCACCAGAATGCGCGCATTGCCGAGCACTTCGGCGTCTTCCATGCTCAGTTCGGTCGGGGCGGTTTCGATCTGCGCCGGGGCGATCCCGTGGATGACCTTTTCGATGTCCAGCACCTGCACCAGCGTGCCGTCCACCGAGGTCACGCCAGTGATGTACGAACGCACACCGCCGGAGCCGAAGGGCGGCGGACGGATGTCGGTGGTCAGGCAATGGACGATCTTGCTCACCGCTTGAACGTGCAGGCCCTGTTTGGAGCGACTGACGTCGGTGACGATCAGGCAGCCACCGTTCGGGTCTTCCAGCGGCCGCTCGCCGATCGCACGGCTGAGGTCGATCACCGACAACGAGGTGCCGCGCAGGGTGGCGATGCCTTTGACGTGGGGGTGGGACTCCGGCAGCTTGGTCAGCGGCGGGCAGGGGATGATTTCACTGACTTTGAGCAGGTTGATCGCCATCAGCTTGCCGCTGCGCAAGGTAAACAGCAGAAGCGAAAGTGAGTCTGCGCGGGCTTTGGTGGAGGACATAAAAACCTTCTGTGGAAAAAGGTGATGGGCGAATGGAAGTCGCCAAAAGCTATCGATGCCGGGTTATCGACTTGATAGGGGCATGCTTTAGGCTAAATGCCGATGTACAGCGAAATGCTGTCCGGAATCTGTAGGAGCCAGCTTGCTGGCGATGGCGTACTCAAGGGCGCCATCGCCAGCAAGCTGGCTCCTGCAAAAGCGGTCACTTCATGCCCAGTCTTTTGGCCATCCGCCCAAGATTCGCCCGATCCAAGCCTAGCTCACGCGCGGCGCTCGCCCAATTGTTGTGGTGCCGTTCCAGGCAAGCGCTGATCAATTGCCGTTGGTAATGTTCAGTTGCCTCACGCAAATCCCCCGACACCAACGCCAGCGGAGCCGCGACCGGTTGTTCGGCCGCCACTTCAACACGGCCATTGGGCAAATCCAGATCCGCCGCACTCAAGCTGAGAATCTTCGGCCGTTCCTTGCAGTTACCCAGCGCTTTCAGCGCGCTACGGCCAATCAAGTGCTCCAACTCCCGCACATTGCCCGGCCAGTCATACGCCAGCAACGCGGCTTGAGCATCACTGTTGAGGCGCAGGCTGTTGAGGCCCATGCGCGAACGGTTCTGCTCGAGGAAGAAACCGCTGAGCAGCAGCACATCCCGGCCGCGATCCCGCAGGGCCGGCACCAGTAGCGGGTAAACGCTCAATCGGTGGTAGAAATCGGCGCGATAGCGGCCGCTGCGCACTTCCTCGGCCAGATCACGGTTGGTCGCGGCAATGAGCCGCACATCGACCTGATGTTCTTTATCCGACCCCAATCGCTGCAATTGACCGCTTTGCAAAACCCGCAGCAATTTGGCTTGCACCGTCAGCGACAGTTCGCCGACTTCATCGAGGAACAGCGTGCCGCCATTGGCCAGTTCGAATTTGCCGCGACGGTCGCTGGTCGCGCCGGTAAAGGCACCACGCACGTGGCCGAACAACTCGCTTTCCACCAGCGTGTCCGGCAGCGCGGCGCAGTTGAGGCTGATGATCGGCTTGTCGGCCCGGGGCGAGGCGGCGTGAATCGCCTGGGCCACCAGTTCTTTGCCGACCCCGGTTTCACCGGTAATCAGCACGGTCAGGTCGCTGCCGCCGACCAGGCTGACTTCCTCCACCAAACGTTTGTGCGCCTTGCTCTGGCCGATCATCTCGCGGTTCTGCTGGCCGCTGGCCTGTCGGTAAACCTCGGCGCGCTGATGTTCGTCTTCAACACGATTGGCCAGCCGTTCGATGCGCTCGGCGGCATTGACCGTGGCGGCGGCGAGGCTGGCGAAGGCTTGCAAGGCGTCCAGTTCGATCGGCTCGAAACGCTCCGGGTCAAGGGCGTCGAGAGTCAGCAAACCCCACGGGCGCTCGTCGATAAACAGCGGGCAGCCCATGCAATCGTGGACTTCCAGGTGATCGTCGAGGCCATCGACCAAGCCGTCGTATGGGTCGGGCATGTCGCTGTCGGCGGCGAAGCGGGTCGGGCCGGGGCTGCTGAGCAGCGCCTCGAAGCGTGGGTGTTCGCTGACCTTGAAGCGTCGGCCGAGGGTGTCGGTGCTCAACCCGTCGACGGCCAGCGGCACCAGCCACTCGCCATCGAGGCGCAACAGTGCGGCGGCATCGCAGGGGAGCAGGGCGCGCATGGCTTCGAGCAGGCGCCGATAGCGCTCGCCCTCGGGGAGTTCGCGGGACAGGTCCGAGACCAGGGGAAGCAGCGTGGTGAGCAAGGATTTTGCAGTCATAGTGACTCCATGTAGTCGGGATGACTATAAGTCAGGCTGTGTCGTTATGACTATCGTGTTTTTAAGTTGTTGATTTATAAGAATTAAATAGCTGGCACGGAAACTGATAAAGAGAGCGTAATCAATTAGAAACCCAAGTAGCTCAGGAGTCACCTTATGCTCAGCGTTCAAGACCGTGCAATCGTCAAATCCACTGTGCCGTTGCTGGAAAGCGGCGGCGAAGCACTGATCACGTATTTTTACCGCATGATGCTCTCCGAATATCCGGAAGTCCGCCCGCTGTTCAACCAGGCGCACCAGGCCAGCGGTGATCAGCCCCGCGCCCTCGCCAACGGCGTGTTGATGTATGCGCGCCACATCGATCAGCTCGACCAGTTGGGCGACCTGGTGGCCAAGATCATCAACAAGCATGTGGCCCTGCAAATTCTTCCGGAACACTATCCGATTGTTGGCACCTGCTTGCTGCGTGCGATTTCCGAAGTGCTGGGTGACGAGATCGCCACACCGGAAGTGATGAGCGCCTGGGGTGCGGCTTACGGGCAATTGGCCGAGATCCTGATCGGTGCCGAAACCAGCATCTACGACCAGAAAGAACAGGCACCGGGCGGCTGGCGCGGGGCGCGGGAATTCATCGTCGCGGCCAAGGTCGAGGAAAGCGCGGAAATCATCTCGTTCTACTTCGAGCCGGCGGACAAAGGTCCGATCCTCGCCGCAGAGCCTGGCCAGTACATCGGCATGAAACTGATCCTCGAGGGCGAAGAGATTCGTCGCAACTATTCGCTGTCGGCCCTGGCGAACAAAGGCCAGTACCGTATCAGCGTCAAGCGTGAAGACGGTGGCCGCGCCTCCAACCATCTGCACGATCAATTGCACGTCGGTTCCAGCATTCAGTTGTTCCCGCCATCGGGCGAATTCACCCTGACCGACAGCGACAAACCGTTGGTGCTGATCAGCGGCGGCGTCGGCATCACTCCGACCCTGGCGATGCTCGAAGCGGCACTGGCGACCGAACGGCCGGTGCATTTTATCCACTGTGCCCGCAATGGCAGTGTTCACGCTTTCCGCGACTGGATCGATGGATTGGCCGAACGTCACCCGCAACTCAAGCGTTTCTATTGCTACGACGAAGATGACGGCGTGAGCCCGGCGGCGCACAAGGTCGGGTTGTTGAGTCAGGAACAACTGGGCGAGTGGTTGCCGCAGCAGCGTGATCTGGATGCGTACTTCCTGGGGCCTAAAGGCTTCATGGCGGCCGTGAAGCGTCACCTGAAAGCCTTGGGTGTGCCGGAGAAGCAAAGCCGCTACGAGTTCTTCGGCCCGGCTTCGGCGCTTGAATAACACCCTATCCTTGTAGGAGCCGGCTTGCCGGCGATGGCGATTTTGAGGTCGCCATCGCCAGCAAAGCCGACTCCTACAGTTGCGTGTTTCGCAGGCAATCCGGGGGGAGGCGGTTGTTTAGCCCTTCAATTCCTTCAAATGCTTGTACACCGTCGCTCTCCCCATGTTCAGCACGTTGGCCACATAATTCGAGGCGCTTTTGCCCTTGAAGGCGCCTTCGGCGTGCAAGGCCAGCACCAGTTCGCGTTTGTGGTCGCGGGTCAGCAGGTTCAGGCTCAGCTGACGCTCGCGCAGCCAGCCGTGGAGGAAGGTGTTGATCCGCTCCTGCCAGTCATCGCGGAACAGTGAGTCCGGTTGCGGAATCAGCTTGTTCGGCGACAGGAACAGGTCCAACGCAGCCTTGGCATTTTCGAACAGCGAAATATTCAGGTTGATGCACAGCACCGCCAGCGGATGACCGTCGCTGTCGCGCAGCACGCTGCTCAGGCTGCGAATCTTCTGACCATCCCAGTTCAACTTTTCGTATGGCCCGATGTTTCGTTCGCTGATGTCATCGCTGAGCATGTCTTCCAGCGCGGCATCGTCGCCGACTTCGCGTTTGGACAGATTGTTGGCGATGTAATCGATCTTTTGCGTGCGCAGATCGTGCAGCACCACCTCGGCGTGGGGGAAGAACAACGTGGCGATGGCATCGGCGATCGCGCGGAAGTTGTCCAGGGCCGGGTCTTTTACAGGTGCGTTCATACAGTGGAGCTCCAGGCAGCGTCAGCGCCCTGCAAAAAGGGCGCTGGAAGTTTGCCGTAATCGTGTCGACACGTCACCTGAGCACGTGGATCAGCCCAGGCGAGCGGGGGAGAGCATCCCGGCATCCAGGCCGAAGCGCGTGAGTTGCTCGGGCAGTGCTTCACCGCGTACCAGCGCGGCGCTGGCCTGGCCCATGGCGGGCGAAGTCTGGATGCCGTAGCCGCCTTGCGCCGCGACCCAGAACAGCCCCGGCACCTGCAGATCGAAGCCGGACAGCAAATCGCCGTCGGCGACGAAGCTGCGCAGGCCGGCCCAGGTGCGGGTCGGACGGCGGATGGTCAGGGTGGTGGCATCTTCGATCTGGTAGATGCCCATGGCGATGTCCAGTTCTTCGGGCTGCACGTCGTGTGGTTCGACCGGGTCGGCGTTGGCCGGCGAGCCGAGGAACATGCCGGCGTCGGGCTTCATGTAGAACGACTCGTCGAGGCTGACCAGCATCGGCCAATTGTGAATGTCCACGCCTTCCGGCCCGGCGAAGATGAACGCCGCACGGCGCTTCGGTTGCAGGCCCAGCGGCCTGGCACCGGCCAGTTCGCCGATCTTGTCGGCCCAGGCACCGGCGGCGTTGATGATGACCGGGGCGCTGAAGGTCTGGCCGTTGGTTTGAACCTGCCACACGCCTTCGCCGCCGCGGGTCAGGCTCAGGACTTCAGTGTCGGTATGCACTTCACTTTTGTTGCGTCGGATGCCGCGCAGGTAACCCTGGTGCAAGGCGTCGGTGTCGATGTCGCTGGCGGTCGGATCGTAGATCGCGCCATGGACTTTTTCCCGGCGCAGGATCGGCAGGCGCACGCAGGCTTCTTCGGCGTTGAGCAGTTGCATCTCCGGCACCGTGGCTTTGGCGCTGAGGTATTGATTGTTCAGTTCGGCCGGGTCGCCAGTGAAATCCACGGTCATCTCGCCACGCGGGGTCAGCAGCGGGTGTTCGCAGAAACCGGCGGGCGGGGCGTCGAAGAAATCGCGACTGGCCTGGGTCAGTGCCCGGACCTGCGGTGTGCCATAAGCGGCGGTGAACAGTGCGGCGGAACGTCCGGTGGAGTGGTAGGCCGGATGGGATTCGCGTTCGAGCACGATCACTCGGGCGTGCTGCGACAGCCAGAAACCGGTGGAAGCGCCGGCGATCCCGCCGCCGATGATGATGAAGTCTGCCTGGCTCATGAACGTCTCCTGTCGAGCGTAAATGCCATTGCTAAAGAGAAACCTGTGGGAGCCGGGCTTGCCCGCGATTGCATCACCGCGGTGTGCCTGATTGAGCTTGGCGTCTGCATCGCGGGCAAGCCCGCTCTCACAGGGTTTGTGATGTCAGTGCTGTAGGCGGTAGATGGCGTTGGCCACCGCGATGTCTTCCAGGCCCAGGCCGATCGAGCGGAAGAATACGTGGCGGTCGTAATCGGGGCGCTGGACCTTTTCGCTGATCAAATCCGGCAAGTCGCCGACGATCGCGTTCCTGTCCCAACCATGCTGTTCGCCGGCAATCAGCATTTCGCCCGCCGAGCCTGGCGTGGTCAGACGATAGTCGCAGAAGACGTGCATGTCGTTGAGGCTCTGCGGCGGCACTTCGTGGGCGCGAGGTGCGTTGGTGCTGATGGAGGTTATCAACGCTGGTTTGCTCAGGGTTGCCGGATCCATCACTGGCCCCGCTGACGACGTGCACAGCATGATCACGTCGGCTTCCTGAAGGGCTGTTTCACAACTGTCGACCAGCGTCAGGCGTGGATCGAGACCTTTGAGCTGGGCCAGTGCGTCTGGACTCAGATCGTTCAGGCCTTGTGAATAGAGGCTGATGCTTTGCCAGTCCCGCAGGTTCTTCACGTAATGCAGGTGCGCCTGGGCCACTTTGCCACTGCCGATGATTGCCAGGCGCCGGGCTTCAAGCGGAGCGAGGGCGTCCACCGCAACGGCGGTCGCGGCTGCGGTGCGCGCAACGGTCAGTTCACCGGCATCGCACAGCAACAGCGGCTGGCCGGTGTGCATCGACATCAGCAAGGTCCACGCGGTTACCAGCGGGCCTTGTTCGCGCACGATGTACGGCGACGTCTTGACCCCGTAGACACCGTCTTCGGCCAGCACGCCCAGGTAGTTGATGAAGTCGCCGGCGCCCTTGGGGAATTCCACCAGTTGCTGCGCCGGCTGCACCGCTTGCCCGGCAGCCAGGTCGCGGAACAGTTTGCGCAGGATCTGCGGAACGTCGACCTGTGCCAGCAGTTCGCGGGCCTGGGGTTGGGTGATCACATGAGGCGTGCTGGACATGGTCGGCTCCGGGAGCTGGAAGTAAACTAATTTGTCTATTATGGACTTTTAGTTCTGCCGAGCAAGCTCCTGTTGAAAAAAAACCGAACGAAAAAAAAGCGCAGTCCGTTGCCGGCTGCGCCTCTTTTAGTGCGACCCGCGTTACGGGTGCTTGCGCTCAACCGCCCGCAACAGATGCGTCGGTGGCGTTTCACAGCTGATTTTGCGACCCAGCAGCGCCTCGATGGACGGTAACTGGTAGGAGTCGTCTTCACCGGCAAAACTGATGGACACGCCATCGGCGCCGGCCCGACCGGTACGACCGATACGGTGCACGTAGTCGTCCGGGACTTCCGGCAGGGTGAAGTTGATCACGTGGCTGATGCCGTCGATGTGAATGCCGCGACCGGCGACATCGGTGGCCACCAGCACGCGGATCTTGCCTTCGCGAAAGCCTTCCAGGGTCTTGATGCGCTTGTGCTGCGGCACATCGCCAGACAATTGCGCGGCGTTGACGCCGTCGCGCACCAGGCGCTCTTCGATGCGCCGCACTTCATCCTTGCGGTTGGCGAAGACCATCACCCGCTCCCAACCGTTGTCGTTGATCAGGTTGTAGAGCAGCTTGTACTTGTCGGCGCCGGCCACCGCGTAGATGTGCTGCTCGACGTTTTCGCTGGCCACGTTCTGCGACTCGATCTCGACGATCGACGGCTCGGTGGTCCATTGCTTGGCGAGGTTCATCACGTCTTCGGTGAAGGTCGCGGAGAACAGCAGGGTCTGGCGCTCGTTCTTCGGCGGGGTCTGGCGAATGATCTGACGCACTTGCGGGATGAAGCCCATGTCGAGCATGCGGTCGGCTTCGTCGAGGACCATGACTTCGACCATGTCCAGGTGCACGTCGCCGCGCTGGTTGAAGTCGAGCAAGCGGCCCGGGGTGGCGACGAGGATGTCGCAATGACGCGCTTCGAGGTGCTTGAGCTGCTTGTCGAAGTCCATGCCGCCGACAAACGTCATGACGTTGAGGCCGGTGTACTTGGTCAGGTCGGCGGCGTCTTTGGCGATCTGCACCACCAGTTCGCGGGTTGGCGCGATGATCAGCGCCCGCGGTTCACCCATGTAGCGTTCCTTGGGCGGCGGTGTTTCCAGCAACTGGGTGATGATCGAAACCAGGAACGCCGCGGTTTTGCCGGTGCCGGTCTGGGCGCGACCGATGGCGTCTTTGCCGGCGAGGGTGAAGCCCAGCACCTGAGCCTGGATCGGCGTGCAGTACGGGAAGCCCAGGTCCTGGATGGCGTGCATCAGTTCCGGGGCGAGTTTGAAGTCGTGGAATCGGGTTTTGCCTTCCTGGGGTTCGACGACAAAATCTTCGAGTTTCCAGGGAATGACCGGCGCTTTTGGCTTGGGTTCGCGACGCGGTTTTGCCGGTTTCGGCACTTCGCTGCTCGGTTGTTCGGGGGTCGCCTCTTCAACAGGCGGGAGGGCCGGTGTCGCGACAGGCTCTTGTTTCGGTGCCGCTACGGGGGCGGTCCGGCCAGACTGATTACCGTCGGTGCGGTGGCTGGGGGTGTGAGACGGAGCGCTGGAGACTGGCGCGAGCTGCTCAGTCTCGCTTTTACCGAACATTTTCTTGAGTGCTTTGAGCACGGTCATCTCATCAATTGATTAAGGAATATACGGCGGCCAGTGTAATGCAAGAACCGGGCGCGGCGTAGGGGGATGGATCAATGGGCTGTTTTTCGCCTGAGCCGTTAACGCAGGCGTTCAGCGAGCCAGGCGTCGATGTCGCGAATTTCCTCGGGTAACACTTCGTGACCCATTGGGTATTCCTGCCATGTCACGGTGACACCATGCTGCTTTAAATACTCATAGGCGGTGCGCCCCATCGAGTTTTGCACCACGTCATCGTACTGACCGTGCAACGACAGCACCGGAATACGCTGTTGGCTCGCGGAGAGTTGCAGTTGATCGTTGAAGGTCGGTGCATAAGTCGAGAGGGCAAGTACGCCGCCCAATGCTCCCTGCCATTTCACAAACGCGGTGTGGAATACCACGGCGCCGCCCTGGGAAAAACCTGCCAGAAAAATCCGCGAGGCGTCTATTCCGCCCGCGCGCTGCTCTTCGATCAAATCAATCACCCTTTGCGCCGACTCTTCCAGCTGCTCGCGGCTGATTGCACGCGCCGGGCTCATGGCCAGAATGTCGTACCAGCTCGGCATCTCGTAACCACCATTAATGGTCACCGCACGGGTCGGTGCCTGAGGCAGGACGAAGCGGGTCGTCAGCAGGGTTTCTTGCAGAGCCTCGGCCACCGGCAGGAAGTCATAGCGGTCGGCGCCCAGGCCGTGCAGCCAGATAACGCAGGCGTCTGCGGGCTTGACGGGTTGAAGAATCAAGGGCTCGGTCATGGCTGCTCCAATTTTGTGCGTGCGCTCTCATTAAGTGCGAGATGTAAGTGCGCGTCTGGTTGATCCGTTAAGAAGATGTCGCAAGGCTACAAGTTTTGCTATTGACCTGTCGCTGAATCGCTTTAGCGAGCGGTCTGGTACGGGCTTTGCTATGGGAAAGCCTGTACGAAAATCCCACGCCTGTCGGTAACACTATCAGGCCATTGTTCCTGGTGGGATAGCAAAAAAAATCCGGTGATGGATGTTCGCCAGCGGCCGCTACGGGCTTCGCGAACGTGAAAGGGCTACAGCCCGTTCGGCCGATTGGTGAGAAGTGAGTGGTCCATGATTTGGATTTTCTCCTACTAGACTCATAGCTAAGGTCTTACGTCGGTCGACCCCAAAAAAAGCCAACACGGGTCGACAACGCCTCATAAGGGTGCGACTGGACTCACGCTCCGACACAACAAGAGCAAAACTGGAGGTTTGAATGAAGATGTTGAAATCCACCCTGGCCATCGTGACTGCAGCCGCAGTGCTCGGTGTCAGTGGGTTCGCTCAGGCGGGTGCAACCCTGGATGCAGTGCAGAAGAAAGGTTTCGTACAGTGCGGCGTCAGTGATGGCCTGCCTGGTTTTTCGGTTCCGGACTCCAATGGCAAGATCATCGGTATCGACGCCGACGTCTGCCGCGCTGTGGCCGCTGCCGTATTCGGCGACGCGACCAAAGTCAAATTCAGCCAGTTGAACGCCAAGGAGCGCTTCACCGCGCTGCAGTCCGGCGAAATCGACGTGCTGTCGCGTAACACCACCTGGACCAGCTCCCGCGATTCGGGCATGGGCCTGGTGTTTGCCGGCGTGACTTACTATGACGGCATCGGTTTCCTGGTAAACAGCAAGCAGCTGGGCGTGAAAAGCGCTAAAGAGCTCGACGGCGCCACCATCTGCATTCAAGCCGGTACCACCACCGAGCTGAACGTTTCCGACTACTTCCGCGGCAACGGTCTGAAATACACCCCGATCACTTTCGACACCTCCGATGAAAGCGCCAAGTCGCTGGAATCCGGTCGTTGCGACGTGCTGACCTCCGACAAATCCCAGCTCTACGCACAACGCAGCAAGCTGGCGACCCCGAACGACTACGTCGTTCTGCCGGAAACCATCTCCAAGGAGCCTCTGGGCCCGGTCGTGCGTAAAGGCGACGAAGAGTGGTTCAGCATCGTCAAGTGGACTCTGTTCGCCATGCTCAACGCTGAAGAAATGGGTATCACCCAGAAGAACGTTGAAGCTGAAGCCAAATCCACCAAAAACCCGGACGTTGCTCGTCTGCTGGGCGCTGACGGTGAATACGGCAAAGACCTGAAAGTGAAGAAAGACTGGGTCGTGCAGATCGTCAAGCAAGTGGGCAACTACGGTGAAGTGTTCGAGAAAAACCTCGGCAAGGGCACTCCGCTGGCCATCGACCGCGGGCTGAACGCTCTGTGGAACAACGGCGGCATTCAATACGCACCACCAGTGCGCTGATGGTTCTATCACCCGGTAGGCCAACTGCCGGGTGATGTTCTGTTCCATTACATCCGGGGCACTTCATGCAAAATTCAATCGGCGCACCAAAGCAGAGGCTCAGCCTCAGCGATCCCAAAGTGCGTGCGTGGCTATTTCAGATCATCACCATTGTGGCGGTGGTCTCGATGGGCTGGTATCTGTTCGACAATACGCAGACCAACCTTCAACACCGGGGCATTACCTCCGGTTTCAGCTTTCTGGAGCGCAGTGCCGGTTTCGGTATCGCTCAACACCTGATCGACTACACCGAATCGGACAGCTATGCCCGGGTGTTTGTCATCGGCCTGCTCAACACGCTGCTGGTGACCTTCATCGGCGTGATCCTGGCGACCATCCTCGGGTTCATCGTCGGCGTGTCACGGTTGTCGAAGAACTGGATCATCAGCAAGCTGGCGACTGTTTATGTGGAAGTCTTCCGCAACATTCCGCCGCTGCTGCAAATCCTGTTCTGGTACTTCGCGGTATTCCTGACCATGCCAGGGCCCCGCAACAGCCATAACTTCGGCGACACCTTCTTCGTCAGCAGCCGCGGCCTGAACATGCCGGCCGCATTGGCGGCGGACGGTTTCTGGCCGTTTGTGGTCGGCGTTGTCGTGGCCATCGTCGCCATCGTCCTGATGTGCCGCTGGGCCAACAAGCGTTTCGAAGCCACCGGTGTTCCGTTCCACAAGTTCTGGACCGGCCTGGCGCTGTTCCTGGTGATCCCGGCGTTGTGCGCGCTGATCTTCGGTGCCCCGCTGCACTGGGAAATGCCCAAGCTGCAAGGCTTCAACTTCGTCGGTGGCTGGGTGCTGATCCCGGAACTGCTGGCGCTGACCCTGGCCCTGACCGTGTACACCGCGGCGTTCATCGCCGAGATCGTGCGTTCGGGCATCAAGTCGGTCAGCCACGGCCAGACCGAAGCGGCTCACTCGCTGGGCCTGCGCAACGGTCCGACGCTGCGCAAGGTGATCATCCCGCAAGCCCTGCGCGTGATCATCCCGCCGCTGACCAGCCAATACCTGAACCTGGCGAAAAACTCTTCGCTGGCGGCCGGTATCGGTTATCCGGAGATGGTCTCGTTGTTCGCCGGTACGGTGCTGAACCAGACCGGTCAGGCGATCGAGGTGATTGCCATCACCATGAGCGTGTACCTGGCGATCAGTATCAGCATTTCCCTGCTGATGAACTGGTACAACAAGCGCATTGCGCTGATCGAGCGGTAAGGAAAAGCGCATGAGTACTCATACTTTCAAGCCTGACATGCCTCCACCGAGCAGCAGCATCGGTGTGGTCGCATGGATGCGCGCGAACATGTTCTCCAGCTGGCTCAACACCCTGCTGACCCTGTTTGCGTTCTATCTGATTTACCTCGTCGTGCCACCGATCCTCGAGTGGGCGATCATCGACGCCAACTGGGTCGGCACCACCCGCGCCGACTGCACCAAGGAGGGCGCCTGCTGGGTGTTCATCCAGCAGCGTTTCGGCCAGTTCATGTACGGCTACTACCCGGCGGACCTGCGCTGGCGCGTGGACCTGACCGTGTGGCTGGCGGTCATCGGCGTGGCGCCGTTGTTCATCTCGCGCTTCCCGCGTAAAGCGGTGTACGGGCTGAGCTTCCTGGTGCTGTACCCGATCATCGCCTACTTCCTGCTGCATGGCGGTCTGTTCGGCCTGAGCAACGTGGCGACCAGCCAATGGGGCGGCCTGATGCTGACCCTGGTGATCGCCACCGTCGGTATTGCCGGCGCGTTGCCGCTGGGCATTGTGCTGGCCCTGGGCCGTCGTTCGAACATGCCGGCGATTCGTGTGGTCTGCGTGACTTTCATCGAGTTCTGGCGCGGCGTGCCGTTGATCACGGTGCTGTTCATGTCCTCGGTGATGCTGCCGCTGTTCCTGCCTGAAGGCATGAACTTCGACAAACTGCTGCGGGCGCTGATCGGCGTCATCCTGTTCCAGTCGGCCTATGTGGCCGAAGTGGTGCGCGGCGGTCTGCAAGCGATTCCCAAGGGTCAGTACGAAGCGGCTGCCGCGATGGGCCTCGGTTACTGGCGCAGCATGGGCCTGGTGATTCTGCCGCAAGCCCTGAAGCTGGTGATCCCGGGCATCGTCAACACCTTCATTGCGCTGTTCAAGGACACAAGCCTGGTGATCATCATCGGCCTGTTCGACCTGCTCAACAGCGTCAAACAAGCTGCCGCCGACCCGAAATGGTTGGGCATGGCCACTGAAGGCTATGTGTTCGCGGCCCTGGTGTTCTGGATTTTCTGTTTTGGCATGTCGCGCTATTCCATGCATTTGGAACGCAAGCTCGACACTGGCCACAAGCGTTAGGAGTTCTGAAATGAGCGAAGCAATCAAACAGCCTGTGAGCCCTGAAGGCATTATTCAGATGCAGGGCGTGAACAAGTGGTACGGCCAGTTCCACGTGTTGAAAGACATCAACCTGAACGTTAAACAGGGCGAGCGTATCGTCCTGTGTGGCCCGTCGGGTTCCGGCAAATCCACCACCATCCGCTGCCTCAACCGTCTGGAAGAACACCAGCAGGGCCGCATCGTGGTCGATGGCGTGGAACTGACCAACGACCTCAAGCAGATCGAAACGGTCCGCCGTGAAGTCGGCATGGTGTTCCAGCACTTCAACCTGTTCCCGCACCTGACCATCCTGCAGAACTGCACGCTGGCGCCGATGTGGGTGCGCAAGATGCCCAAGCGTAAAGCGGAAGAAATCGCCATGCATTACCTGGAACGCGTACGCATTCCGGAGCAGGCGCATAAATTCCCGGGGCAATTGTCCGGCGGTCAGCAACAGCGTGTGGCGATTGCCCGCGCGCTGTGCATGAAACCGAAAATCATGCTGTTCGACGAACCGACGTCGGCCCTCGACCCAGAGATGGTGAAAGAGGTTCTGGACACCATGATCGGCCTCGCCGAAGACGGCATGACCATGCTCTGCGTGACCCACGAAATGGGCTTCGCCCGCACCGTGGCCAACCGCGTGATCTTCATGGACAAGGGCGAAATCGTCGAGCAGGCTGCGCCGAACGACTTCTTCGATAACCCGCAGAACGACCGCACCAAACTGTTCCTGAGCCAGATCCTGCATTGATCGAAGCCAGGCCGTGAAAAAAACCCGGACGCTGTTCCGGGTTTTTTTCGCCCGCAGAAACCCACCACGATCCCTGTACGAAATGGCGCTCCGGGCGCGAAATTGTAGGAGCTGGCTTGCCGGCTATAGCGGTGTGTCAGGCGATATCACGGGTGGCAGGCGGGGTAAACCCGTTTGCCCTGTCGGACTAAGCTGACTAACATGTCCGAAAATTCATCCTATGATTGGATGAAAGGGCGAATCCTATGTCAGAAATGTCTCCATTAATTAAGCGATCCCTGGTCGATCAGGCCTTGGACCAATTGCGCCTGCGCATCACCGAAGGCGTCTGGACCGTCGGCCAACGTCTGCCCACCGAGCCTGAGCTGTCGGCAGAACTGGGCATCAGCCGCAACACCGTGCGCGAAGCCATGCGTGTGTTGGCGTTTTCCGGTTTGATCGAAATCCGTCAGGGCGACGGCAGCTACCTGCGAGCGGTGATCGATCCGCTGGACACCCTGAAGGCGTTGTCGCGCTGCTCGCTTGAGCAAGCGCGAGAAACCCGGCACATTCTTGAAGTCGAGGCCATCGGCCTTGCCGCGATCCGCAGGACCGACGAAGACCTCATCGAATTACGCAAAGCACTCAACATCAGCGGCGATCACTACCACGGCGATCTCGACAGCTACATCGCCTGCGATCTGGTGTTCCACCGTCGCCTGGTAGACGCCGCGCACAACCCCACCCTCAGCGAGTTGTATCGCTATTTCTCCAGCATCGTCGGCGCGCAATTGCGCCAGACCTTGAACATCACGCCACGCCGTCAGGCCGTGTTCGACCTGCATATCGAACTGCTCGATGCCGTCGAACAACGCGACCCGGAACGCGCCAAAGCCTTGTCGAGGCAGTTGATCAATGAACCTTGAAACCGAGAACGCCATGTCCAGTCATAACGCTCAAGCCAAACGCACGGCGGAGCTTGAAGAGCTGCTGATCGACGCCGAGGCCGATGACGAAGCGGTCCAGCAAAGTCACCCGATCCTGCGCCGTCCGTGGCTGTTGTTACTGGGCCTGATTCTGGTGGCACTGAACCTGCGCCCGGCGCTGTCGAGCATGGCGCCGATGCTCAGCGAGGTCTCGAAAAGCCTCGGGTTGTCGGCGGCGCAGGCCGGTTTGCTGACGACCTTGCCGGTGCTGTGCCTCGGCCTGTTTGCGCCATTGGCGCCAATTCTGGCGCGACGTTTCGGCGCTGAACGCGTGGTGTTGGGCATTCTGCTGACGTTGGCCGGCGGGATCATTCTGCGCAGTTCCTTCGGTGAGATCGGTCTGTTTGCCGGCAGTGTATTGGCCGGTGCGAGCATCGGTGTGATCGGCGTTCTGCTGCCGGGTATCGTCAAACGCGACTTCGCCAAACACGCTGGAACCATGACCGGCGTCTACACCATGGCGTTGTGTCTGGGCGCGGCCATGGCAGCAGGCGCGACCGTGCCATTGAGCGAGCACTTCGACAAAAGCTGGGCGCTGGGCCTCGGCTTCTGGGTGATTCCGGCGTTGGCGGCGGCGATTTTCTGGTTGCCGCAAGTCGGGCAGAAACACGGCGCGCACAACGTGGCCTACCGCGTTCGCGGTTTGTTGCGCGATCGATTGGCCTGGCAAGTGACCTTGTACATGGGCCTGCAATCCTCCCTGGCCTACATCGTGTTCGGCTGGTTGCCATCGATCCTGATCGGTCGCGGCCTCACGCCGACCCAGGCCGGCCTGGTGCTGTCGGGTTCGGTGCTCATTCAACTCGCCAGTTCTTTGGCCGCTCCTTGGCTGGCCACGCGCGGCAAGGATCAGCGCCTGGCGATCGTGATCGTCATGGCGCTGACCCTCGGCGGTCTGTTCGGCTGCCTCTACGCACCGATCGAAGGCCTGTGGGGTTGGGCGATTCTGCTCGGTCTGGGGCAGGGCGGTACGTTCAGCCTGGCGTTGACCCTGATCGTGCTGCGCTCGCGGGACTCGCACGTGGCGGCGAACCTGTCGAGCATGGCCCAGGGTTTCGGTTACACCCTGGCGTCCATGGGGCCTTTCGCGGTGGGCATCGTGCACGACTGGACCGGTGGCTGGAACGCCATAGGCTGGATCTTCGGCGTGATTGGCCTCGGCGCCATCCTTGCCGGCCTCGGTGCCGGGCGTTCGTTGTACGTGCAGGTGGTCAGCGAAAAGGTCTGACTACAGGTAAACAACTTCCAGGGTCGCCGAGCCGTCGAGCTGCACCTCGGTGCTCAGGTCCAGTTCGGAGGTGGGCGCGATGACCGTTTCAACCGTCACCCGGCTGGTCAGATTGCGAATGGCAACCGGGCCGGCGCTGCTGCCTGCGCTGTCGGTAAAACCGAGATAGCTTCGGGAGCCAATCGGAATGGCCTGGCTGTTCGACGAACTCCAGGCTTTGCCGCCCGTGGTCGAGTCGGTTCGATAGACCTGCGTCAGGTCGTCCACCACCGTGCTGACGGGATCGAAGTTCAGCGAATACAAGCCGATTTTATTGTGGCTTTGGTCGTGGTTCAGGCCGTAATAAATCTCGCTGTTGACGATGGCCGAGCCGTCGCGGTTGTCGCGCATCAGCAGGGCAAATCGCGCGGGCGCATTGCACTGAATATTGAGGTCGAGTGTCTGGTCGCGCAGTCGCGTGCGTTTGTCGGCGCTGAGGTCCTGCCGGGAGATTTTTCCGTAGTCGACGAGTCCGCTGTTGGACAGCATCGGAGTGCAGGCGAGGGGGGTGATGGTGCCTTTGACGCTCAGGTCAACCGCAGATGTCGCGAGAGCGTGGTGGGCAGTGCTGAACAGTAAGGTTGCCGAGAGGGCTGTGAAGTATTTGTTCATTCATGAAAATCCTTTTCGTGGATTTGCCGTGTTCCAGTGCCGCATCACCGTTGCCGATAATGCGGCGCCCCGAATTACAGGTAGTTCATCTCAAGCGTTGCAGAACCATCGATCAGGACTTCGTTGGTCAGATCAAGTCCGTCGGCCCGCGCAATCGAAGCAACGATGCCCAGGTCCATAGTTACGTGCTGAATAGGGATCGGAAAGCCCGGATTTCCGGTGGCCGCCACCGACATGTATTGTCCGGGCCACATGAAAATCTGGGACTTCCAGTCGTTCTTCCCATCCACGGAGTTGATTGTCTGTACGGCTACGCCATCGGCGACGGCATTTATCATCGTCAGAAAATAATTCCCCAGCTTCTGGGTTTCATTGATTTTGCCCAAGCCGAAATTCAGGCTGGAGGCAGACGAGGCCGAGCCGGGGCGATTTTCCTTGGCAAACAGGGCGAAGGGCATGGGACCGTCGCACTTCACGTCCAGCGTCAGTGTTCGGTCTTCGAGGCGGGTCGACGTGTCCTGTTTCAAATCCTTTGCCGAAATCTTTCCATAATCGACGATACCGCCGCTGGACAGGTTCGGCGTGCACGCGTTCGGGGTGATGAGGCCTGTGACCGTCAGGTCTGTCGACGAGGCGAAGGTGAGTGGTGAAGCCAGGACGATGAACGCCATCGTCAGAGCCTGTGGAATTTTTGTCATGGGACAGGTTTCGCTGTGTGGGGTGAGCGGAATCAGTCCTTGCCCGAAGCAGGACCTCGGGCAAGGTCGGGCTACGGGGTTATGGGTAGTCGATGGTGAGGGTGACCGAGCCGTCGAGCAGGACGTCGTTGGTCAGGTCCAGTGAGTCGGCGCGGGCGATTTCGGTCCAGATTCTAAGGTCTGTCTGCAGGTCCTTGATTGCAATTGGCGTCGTCGGGCCACCGAGCGCACCAAACGCGGAGAGTTTTTCATTGTTGAAATACGATTCATTTATCCACGTGTTGCCATTGTCCAGGGATACCAATGGGGACACGGCAACGCCATCTCCTATCGGTGCCATAAACCGTACGTCGAAACTGCCGAGCTTCTGATCGACATTGATATAGCCCAGGCCGAATTGATTGCTACCAGTACGCGTTCCGGATTTGTTATCGGTCGGAAGCAGCCTGAACGCGACGGGTGCGTCACAGTTCACGGTTAGCTGCAAGATCTCGCTAGGCAGTTGCGTGGGTTTGTCCTGATTCAATTCTTTGGCTGAAAACTTGCCATGATCGACGATCCCGCCACCGGAAAGCGTCGGCGTACACGCGTTCGGGGTGATGAGGCCTGTGACCGTCAGGTCTGTCGACGAGGCGAAGGTGAGTGGCGAAGTCAGGACGATGAACGCCATCGTCAGAGCGTGTGGAATCTTTTTCATGGGACAGGTTTCGCTATGTGGAGTGAGCGGAATCAGTCCTTGCCCGAAGCAGGACCTCGGGCAAGGTCGGGCTACGGGGTTATGGGTAGACGATGGAGAGGGTGGCCGAACCATCGAGAGCGACTTCGTTGGTCAGGTCCAGTGAGTCGGCGCGGGCAATTCGAGCCAATACCCTAAGGTTTGTCTGCAGATCCTTGATGGCAATCGGCGTGGCCGCGCCCCCTACAGCGCCGAATGCCGAGAGCAGGTTAGGCTCCACTAAACGGCTAGCAAACCAAGTACTTCCATTGGTAGTGGACACCAATGGCTGTACGGCAACACCATCTGCTATGGGGTCCTGGATTCTTACAATGAAACTACCAAGCTTCTGATCAACATTGATAAAGCCGAGTCCGAAATCGCTGCCATCATAACTCGTGCCGGACTTGTTATCGGTCGGTAACAACCTGAACTCAGTCGCTGCGTCACAGTTCACGGTGAGCTGCAATGTCTCCCAGCCCAGTGACGTGGCTTGGTCCGGCCTCAAGTCTTTGGCTGAACGCTTGCCATAATCGACAATCCCGCCACCGGCAAGCGTCGGCGTACACGCGTTCGGGGTAATAACGCCAGTCACCGTCAAATCAGTGCTCGAAGCCGCCAGCGCATAAGGCGCAACGCCAATCAGCGCAGTGGCGGAGAGTGCTGCAAAGTACTTTTTAATCATTGTTTACTCACTTCTTAGGTAGTGCCCTGACTGCCCCGAGACGTTCAAGTGCGTCCCGGATCCAGCAGGATCGGGTTGGGTGTTACAGGTAAATAATCTCGATCGTTCCCGCGCCATCGAGGTCGATGGCGCTGCTCAGGTCCAGGCTGTTGGTGGGGGCGATGACGGCGTCGACGGTCACCGTGGCGCTGAGGTTCTGGATCAGCACCGGGCCGGCGCCGCTGCCGGCGTTGTCGGTGAACGCCAGGTAGCGGCTTTTGCCGATGGCAACCGGGCTGGCGCTGCCGGTGCTCCAGGCCATGCCGGCGGTGCTGGAGTCGGTTCGATAGAGGCGGGCGAAGCCGTCGGCATGGGCGGTGGCCGGGTCTACGCGCAGTGAAAAACGGCCAATCCTGTTGCCGCGGCTGTCCTTGCCCAGGCCGTAGTCGATCTCGCTGTCGAGCGTCGCCGAACCTGAGCGGTTGTCATGCATGACCAAGGCGAAGGACGCCGGCGCGTCGCAGCCGACCATCAGCGTCAACGACTTGGGCGGCAGGTGTGTGTCCTTGTCTGAGTGCAGGTCTTTTTTTGACAAGGTGCCGAAGTCGACCACACCGCCGTTGGACAGCACCGGCTCGCAGGCTGCCGGAGCGAAGCGGGCGCGCAAGGTCGCCTCGCGAGTGAGTCCGGGTGCGACGGCATCGAACGCCCCGAAGGCTTCCCAGGTCACCGCGTCACGCACTTGCATGCCTTGCTCTTGAACCCAGGCCGTCAGCTCAAGCTGCGCCGAGAAACTGCGGCCCTGCATTGGCGCGCCTGCCTGCAGCGGGACGACCCCGTGCTTCGGTCGCCAGATCAGGCTCGACGCCATCTCTGCCGGTGGCTGACCGACCCCGGCAATTAACCCGATCTCGACCGATTGCCCATCGAGCACGGCGTCGCGAATCCGCATCTGATAGCTGCCGCGTTCGGCGAAGTGAAAGCGTTCGGCGGTCGCGGCCATGGCCCGGTAGAACAGGCTCATGTCGATGGGCTGCGCACAGCTCAAGGTCAGGCTGAGCTGGCGCACACCGAGGTTGCGCTCCGGTGCGGCATCGGGCCGTATCGCCCGGTTCATCAGCCCGTAATCGAGCACCGGCTGGCTCAGGTTGAACTGGCAGTCGTCCGTGGACGCCGAGGCCAGTGGCGTGAATCCGCTCAGTGCCAGGGGCGCCAAGGTCAGCAGCAGATAGCGTGACAGGTTCATGAAGTCATCCTCAGAGTGCTCGGCACTTGGCGGGGGCGGTTTCGTAGTACGCGTTGGTGTCGGCGTCGGCGGGCAGTTCGAAGCGCAGTTCGCAGCGCTCCAGCCCCGGCGCGCTGATCCACAACGGGCGGCGGTCGAGGACGTTGGGCAAAAACACCAGGCCGCCGTCCTGCACCAGGGTCACGAACTCGCCATCCTCGGTATTCACGGAGGCCCCGCGCGGCAGGGGCGCGCCGTTGGCGGTGGTGGCCTTGAGCAAGGCGCGACGGGTCATCGTGATGCCGAATTCAACATTGTCGACGGCGCCGCGACCGGCCGAAATCACCGCCAGCCCGTTGTGAATGTCGGCGTTGCGCGGCAGGGTTTTGGTGTCGACTTCCACCGGGCTTTTGCCGTAAGCCGTCACTTGCGGGATCACCGCCTGACCTTGCCAGTCGGTCCACACCGGACCGCTGGGCGTCGACACTTTGATCGAACCCATGTCGCCCACCGACAGCAGCGCAAAGGTGTCGCTCACCGGGTACGGCGACAGCGTCACGCCGCCGCCGTGCAACACCGCGCCGCCGCGAGCGCTGGCCTGATAGCTGGAGCGCTCGGCATCCGCGCGGGTGTAATTGAGATCGAGCTGGGTGTAGCGCGGCAGCAGCGAAACGCCGGCCGTGGACTGCACCTGTTTATTGCGCGTGTCGTGTTCGACGCCAACCCGGTAACCCAGTTGATCGTTGACCCGTTCACTCAAGCCCACGCCGCTGCGGTATTCGCCGGCGGAACTGCGCACCCAGGTCCGCGCCCGGCGGTTCTCGCCCAGCGGAATGCTGAGGTTCAGGTAGACGCTGTCATCGTTGCGGTTCGAACCGCTGACCTGCCATTCGGCGGTCGCCGAGACGGATACGCCAGCGATGCTGGTGCCCCAGGACGCGAGGGCGCGGCTGCTGCTTTGACCGTCGAACGAGCTGGAGCGGCTGAAGCCGCTGCTGAAGGCGCCGAGCCATGGATGCGACCACGACAGGGCCGCGTTTTGCTGATCGCGGTAACGGGATTTGCTGTTGTCGGAGGTGTTGGCGAACACCGCATCTTCCAGCTCCCGGTAGCCCTGGGTTCGGTAAGAACTGCCGGCATTCAGCGCCCACTGATCGTTCAAGCGATGCGAGACGCTCAGGTCAGCCTGAAGCCCCTGACTGGCTTGTTTGCCGCTGGCGTCCGCGCCGGTCAGTGTGGCTTGCACCTGGGTCACGGGCGAGGGCAACAGGCCGACGCTGCCACCCGCTGCGCGATAGTCGGCGGCGCCGGTCAGGCCGGCGCTGAGCAACACTTGCGGGGTGAGCGCACCGCTCCAGCCGCCGCTGATGACCCAGGGATCGCCCCCCTGCGCGTCACCGACACTGCGCACCTGACCGACGCCCAGCGAATAACCGGGCGCGGGCAGGCCGATCCCCAACATGGCGGCCGGCACGGTAAAACGGCGCTCGCTGCCATCGTCCTCTTTGATCGTGACTTCCACGTCGGAGTGCGTGTTGAGCCGCCGCACGTTGGTCAGCGCGAACGGGCCGGCCGGCACCACCGTGGAATGGATCAGCGAACCGTTCTGGCGGACCTCGACCTGGGCCTGACTGTTAGCGATCCCTTCAATGACCGCGCCTTGCTCTTCGACTTGCAGCGCCTGCTCGTTCAGCACTTGCACGCCGGTGATCTGCGCACCGGCGAGCACCGGGTTGTAGAGGTTGATCTGACCCGCCTGCAGCACCGCTTCCTGGCTGGCGAAAGTGCGCTGGGCGTAGGCCGCAATGTGCGTGGTGCGGGAAATGTCGTCCTGCCAGGTCTGCACCTGACGGCTGCGCACGATCCAGTCACCGGCATTGAAGCCCAGTTCGGTGTTGGCCGAGGCGTAGCGGCTGGTGCTGTCGCCAGAACGGCTGTGCAAACCGGTGACGTCGTAGTTGATCAAACCGGCAATGCCGCCGGTTTGATAGCCGGAAAAATCCCGGGCAGTGGGGCGTATCGCGTCGGTGGGTACGATCAACGACAGGGCCAGGCTCGCCGGGTCCGGGTTGATGACGGTCTGCGGCGCGGTGCCGAGAAAATCGTGGCACTGGCCATCGTCCAGCGTAATTGCCGGCACCGTAAGGTTTGCCGCATCGAGCAGCGCGCGATCGAAGCACAAAGCCCCTTCGCGATTGAACGTGACGTCGACCCGGCCACGGCGCTGGCCGTTGACGGTGAGCGTGACCGGGTGGCGCCCGGCCGTGAACTGCGGCGCCTGCATCAGCAGCGTCGCCAACGCCGGATCGATGCCGCGTTGCAGCAACGTGTCTTTGTCGAACGACGCCGGCAGCGACACCTCACCGTAGGCGTCGAGCATCATCAGCGCATTGCTCAGCAGCAACGCCCATGTGGTTTGCCGCCATGGATGAGGGCGAGCGGCGGCCCGAATAGCGGGCACGGCTTCGCCATCACGGTAATTCGATACTGTGTTCATCAGGTTCACTTGGGTTATTGCGGCGTGCGGTTACAGGCACGCCTGTGGCAACGGCCAAGCGGCCATCGCCTTGAAACATGGGCGTTCATCGTTCCTTGATGATGCCGTCAGGGTGGTTCAGGACTGGATGGGCGCCTCGTAATGCGGCACTGCAAAGCCGTAGACCGTCGCCGGTTGAAAACGCACCTGGGTGGCGGCGCCTTCGGGCACCTTGATGCTGATGTGTTCACCGGGCAGCACGTAGGTTTTCGGCAACATCGCGTTGCCCGTCGACGGCAACAATTGCACTTCCTGGCCCAGACGCACCACATACGGCGTGTCGTTGCGCACGGTCAGTTGCCCGTCCTTCAGCGACCATTTCAGATCGGTCCACGGCGTGCGATTAGGCGCCAGGCCTTTGGGGTGCAGGATCACCGGCAAATTCTGCCGCACCGTTACGCCGACCCGCGCCTGACCTGCCTCGGCGGGCGCTTTGCCCTGGGGGATGCCTTCGAAGATCACCCGCTTCAAACGCTGGGTCAGCAAGGGTTTTTCCGATTGCAGAATGAACCGCACCAATTGAGTTTTACCCGCTTCGACGCGCGCCAGCGGTGGTGTCACGAACACCAGCGATTCGCTGTCTTCGGCAATGTCTTCGAGGGTGACGTGCATCAACGCCAGGTTGGCATCGGTGTTGGTCACGGACACGGACGCTTCGCCGTCGGCCTCGTTGACGATGACCACCGAAGTGTCCGGCACCATGCCGTCGGCCTGGGCGTGTGCGGTCAGCAGCAGGGCGAATACGCCGATGCCGGAATGGAACAGATGACGGGTGACTTTGGAAAACATCGTCATGACATGTCTCGTTGAATGTTCGAAAAAAATGGAGCCGGGAATACCCGGCCTATCAATAATTCAGTTGCACGGTGACATGCCCGTCGATGGGGATTTCGTCGGTCAACGGCAGGTCGTTGGCGCGAACGATGGTGGTAAACGCCGTGAGCCGCGCACGCAAATCCTTGATGGCAATCGGTGTGCTCAGGTCGTTCAATGCCGCGAACGCGGTCCGGCCGGCGTGCCCCAGGTAGGAGGACACTCGCCAGGTGGCACCGTCGTTGAGGGAAATGATGGATCTCACCGCAACCCCATCGGCCACCGTATCGAACAGGCCCAGTGCAACGCTGCCCAGGTTCTGATCGTCGTTGATGGCGCCCAGCCCGTGACTATTGGGGTGGAAGGCGGAAGTGCCTTTGCGGTTGTCGATCGTCGTCAGGGTAAACGGCGTGGCGCCACCGCAATTCACCTCCAGATACAGCGTGCCGTTTTCCAGGGCCGTGGGCTGGTCCGGCCTCAGGTCTTTTACCGTCACTTTGCCGTGGTCGACGATGCCGCCGCCGGACAGGCTGGGTGTGCAGGCGCTGGGGGTGATCAGGCCGGTGACGCTCAGGTGGGTGCTGCTGGCGGCGAAGGCCACGGGGGCGCAGGCGATCAACAGTGGGGTCAATAGAGCGAGGGAGCATCTGTCCATGATGGGTCGTCCTTTGAGTGAGCGGGCAACGCCGTGTGTCGGGCGTTACCCGTTGATGAACATGGCTTAACGGTAAATGACTTCGAGGGTCGCGGCGCCGTCGATCGGCACTTCATCGGTGAGGGTCAAACTGTCAGTCCGGGCGATGATTGCGCCCACTTCCATATCCACAGTCAGATTCTTGATTGGGGTCGGCAACAAGGTTCCCGTAGAACGATCGCCAAATGCAGTCCATGTTCCGGGAACATGTCCGGCGACGGTAGAGGGGGACCACGTAGTGCCCCGGTCCGCGGAAACGAGGACGTCTATTGAGCCGTTTTCCGTGGTTGCACCACTAAAGCCCAGATCAAACCCACCGAGCTTCTGGTTGGTATTGATCAGGCCGAGACCATACAAGTGCGAACGAAATGCGGAGTTCTCGCGATTGTCTTTCAGGTGCAATGCAAACGTTTGTGCGGCATCGCAATCAACGGTCAATTTCAACGAGGGGCGGCCTAGAAAGGTCCAATTGGTTTGGTTGAGATCCTTGACTGACCACTTTCCGAAATCCACGACACCGCCATTGGCCAGGCTAGGTGTGCAAGCCACCGGAGTGATGATGCCCGCGACGGTCAGGTCAGTACTGGATGCCGCGAACGCCGACGATCCACCGGTCAGCAGCAAGGCAGCGGTCAGAAGGGGTAAACGCTTGTTCATATATGGCTCTTCCTTGATGAACGATAGTTGGGAGTTGCCCTATACGGGCAGGGCGCAATCTATCGGTCGAAGTAGCCAGGCGGAATGCAACTAATACGAAAAGGGAGGGGGCGGTGTATGAAAGCGTGTTGCGGACTACAAATCGTTCTCCTAAATCACGTTGTCTGTAGTCCTTCTGTGCAGCCGATGTAGCTTGTAAATGTAGGGCGGTTCTTTTTGTTGCATAGGAGAAAGACCTGGCCCCCGAATACATTGGGTGAGGTGGTTTTACGCTCGGGAAAGGGCGTTGTGGTAGGACCCGGACAGCGCTATTTTTCGCGCATTCCAGTCACCAAACAGGATAAATCCGACAATGCGCGTAATCATTGCTGACGACCATCCGGTCGTTCGTATCGGCATGCGAATGCTCGTCGATCTGAACCGGACATGTGTGGTAGTAGGGGAGGCGGAGGGGCCCGACAGTCTGTTGAGTCTGCTGTGCACGATGCCTTGTGATCTGTTGATCACCGACTTTTGCATGCCGGGCAACTTGCAGGCCGATGGGCTGAAGATGCTGAGCCGGGTGCGACGTGGCTACCCGACGATGCCGATCATTCTGGTCACGATGTTTGCCAACGTCACTACGCTGAGGGCGGTGTTTGCACAAGGCGTGGTGGCGATCATCGACAAAGGCGCGTCGGCCAAGGAACTGCCCCAGGCGATCAAATCGGTGGGTGAAGGGCGTCGTTATATCAGCGAGTCGTTGCGCACGGCGCTGCTTCAGGCAGACGCGCGCGGTCAGTCGGGTTCCGCTGTGCTTTCGGCAAAAGAGCACGAAGTGGTCAGAATGCTCGCCAGTGGCATGACCGTCAGTGAGATCGCCGGTCACTTCAAGCGCAGCGTTTCGACCATCAGCAAACAGAAAAACATGGCCATGCAGCGGCTGGGCATTTCCACGGATGTGGACCTGTTTGCCTATGCCCGTGAGAGTGGCATGGTGCATTAGGCTTGGGCACACCAGAGGGTATTTGCGCCACGAATGCCAGTAGTGTTCCGGTCATTAGTTGACTATCGTGCAGGCAATTCTACGAAACCCGTTTTCAAACCAGGGAGCCTGTCCATGAGTGATGCCCACAACGCCTTGATCACCCGGTTCTACGAGGCCTTCCAGCGCCTGGATGCCGAGGCCATGAGCGCCTGCTACACCGACGACGTGGTATTCAGTGATCCGGCGTTCGGCGAATTGCGCGGGCGCGACGCGGGTGACATGTGGCGCATGCTCACCACCCGGGCCAAGGATTTTTCCCTGACCTTCGATAACGTGCGCAGCGATGAACGCAGCGGCGGTGCGCATTGGGTGGCGACGTATCTGTTCAGCCAGACCGGCAACACGGTGGTCAACGATATCCAGGCCCGTTTTGTCTTTCGCGACGGCAAGATCTGCGAGCATCACGACCGCTTCGACCTGTGGACCTGGTCGCGTCAGGCGCTGGGGTTCAAGGGCTTGCTTCTGGGCTGGACGCCGCTGGTGAGAAACGCCGTTCGCGCTCAGGCCTTGAAGGGGCTGAAGGCATTTCAGGCCAGTCGCTGATAAGATCGCGGCTTGTTTCCTTTCAAGCCTTGATCGTCACGTGAACCCGCCGAGCGAACCCGCCGCTATTGCCCTGGAACCGATGCTGCCTGTCAGCAAACCCTGGTTCGTCTACCTCGTTCGCGCGGCCAACGGTTCGCTCTACTGCGGGATCAGCGACGATCCCGTACGCCGCTTCGCCACTCACCAGAGCGGCAAAGGCGCGCGCTTCTTTCTCTCCAGCCCGGCCGTGGCGTTGGTCTACACCGAAGTCTGTCGCGATAAAAGCGAAGCGCTGCGCCAGGAACGGTTGATCAAAAAACTCAAGAAAAGCGCCAAGGAGTGCCTGGTGGCGACCTTTGCTGCCGGCTTATCAATCTGACTGATATGTTCCCATCAGGTGGATGGGTGGGATGCTCGCGCAATGCGCGCTAAGCTGCGGATTCCCTATCCATGCGGCGGAGCCGAGCATGTCCGAGTTGATTCTTCATCATTACCCGACGTCCCCTTTCGCCGAAAAGGCCCGCCTGCTGCTGGGCTTCAAGGGCCTGTCCTGGCGCTCGGTGAAAATTTCGCCGGTGATGCCAAAGCCCGACCTGACTGCTTTAACGGGGGGCTACCGCAAGACGCCGGTGTTGCAGATTGGCGCCGATATTTATTGCGACACCTCGCTGATCGCTCGTCGTCTGGAGCAGGAAAAAGCCTTGCCGGCGTTCTTCCCGGAAGGCCAGGAGATGATCGCCGCGACCTTCGCCGCGTGGGCGGACTCCGTGGTGTTCCAGCATGCGGTCAGCCTGGTGTTTCAGCCGGAATCGATCGCTGTGCGCTTCGGCGCTATGCCGCCAGAAGCGATCAAAGCGTTCCTGGCTGATCGCGCCGGGTTGTTCAGTGGCGGCAGCGCCACCCGGTTGTCCGCCGAGCAAGCCCGGCATCAATGGCCGACGATCATGGGGCGCCTGGAGCAGCAGCTTCAGCGCGAGCAGGGAGACTTCCTGTTTGGCGAACCGTCGATTGCCGACTTTGCTCTGGCGCATTGCCTGTGGTTCCTCAAGGCTACGCCGGTGACTGCACCGTTGGTCGATGCTTATCCGGCGGTTTCTGCGTGGTTCGGGCGGGTGATGGGCTTCGGTCATGGCGCGTCCAGCGAGATGACGTCCGAAGAGGCGTTGGAAGTGGCGCGCAACGCGACACCGGCCGTGTTGCCGGATGAGCAGTTTGATGAACCGAATGGGTTTGAGGCGGGCCAGCAGGTGGTCATCGCGGCGACCGATTACGGTGTTGATTCTGTGGCCGGGGAGTTGCTGTTTGCCGGGAGGGAGGAATTGATACTGCGCCGGGAGGATGAACGTGGCGGCGTGGTGCATGTGCACTTTCCGCGATTCGGATTTCGCATCGAAAAACAGTAAGCGCGGATTACTGGTCATGCACCGACCTGTAGGCGCTGGCTTGCCAGCGCCTAAAAAGGATTGAGTCGTGCTGAAGCGTTACTTCAGGGCCGCAAGAATGGCGTCCGGGTCATATCCGCGAATCAGCGTCCCGTTGACATCGATGATTGGAATCCCGCCACCACCCAACGCCTCGTAGGCCTTGCGCGCCTCGGCGTCCTTCTCGATATCGAATGCCTTGTACGGAATGCCTTTCTGATCGAGAAAGCGCCGGGTCAGTTTGCAGTAACCACACCATTCAGTGGCGTAGAGCACGACATTGGCCTTGGCCTGGGTTTGCTCCGACACCACCTGCGAAGGCTTGAACACCCGCTCGATCTTGCCCCAGTTCTGATAAACCACGACCACCAGCAAGATCAGCAGGCATTTCTTCAGCACGCTGCCAAGCATCAGTTGCGTCGCTTGAGCTGGTCAGTCAACTGAGTCGGCAAACCTTTGATGATCAGCGTGCCGGCTTCTTCGTCGTACTCAATCTTCGAGCCCAGCAGGTGCGCTTCGAAGCTGATCGACAGCCCTTCGGCGCGACCGGTGAAGCGGCGGAACTGGTTCAGCGTGCGCTTATCCGCCGGAATCTCCGGCGACAGGCCGTAGTCCTTGTTGCGGATGTGATCGTAGAAGGCTTTCGGGCGTTCTTCGTCAATCAGCCCGGAGAGTTCTTCCAGGCCCATGGGCTCGCCCATTTTTGCCTGGCTGCTGGCGTAGTCCACCAGGGTCTTGGTTTTTTCGCGGGCGGACTCTTCCGGCAAGTCTTCACTTTCCACGAAGTCGCTGAACGCCTTGAGCAGCGTGCGGGTTTCACCGGGGCCGTCGACGCCTTCCTGGCAGCCGATGAAGTCGCGGAAATACTCCGAAACCTTTTTGCCGTTCTTGCCTTTGATGAACGAAATGTACTGCTTGGACTGTTTGTTGTTCTGCCACTCGGAGACGTTGATCCGCGCCGCGAGGTGCAACTGGCCCAGATCGAGGTGGCGGGACGGAGTCACGTCCAGCTGATCGGTCACGGCAACGCCTTCACTGTGGTGCAGGAGCGCGATGGCCAGGTAATCGGTCATGCCCTGCTGATAATGGGCAAACAGCACGTGGCCGCCCACCGAGAGGTTCGACTCCTCCATCAGCTTTTGCAGGTGTTCCACCGCCACACGACTGAACGCCGTGAAATCCTTGCCGCCATCGAGGTATTCCTTCAGCCAGCCGCTGAACGGGTGCGCACCGGACTCGGCATGGAAGAAACCCCAGGCCTTGCCTTGTTTGGCGTTGTAGCTCTCGTTGAGGTCGGCAAGCATGTTCTCGATGGCGCTGGACTCGGCCAGTTCCGAGTCACGAGCGTGGAGAACTGCGGGTGTGCCGTCGGGTTTTTTGTCGATCAGGTGGACGATGCAATGACGGATCGGCATGGGCTTCTCGGCTGTTTGAAGCGGATGGTTGGAGAGAGCAGGGCAGGCTCCCGAAAAAGTGCCAAGTGTACCGCAACCACTGGTTTTGGCGCGGTGCGAAGGGCAATTCGCAGGCGTGCGGCAACGCTTATGCAATTTTTTCCGGTTTTAGAGCAATAAAGCTGACCAAATGGGTAGCTAGAGGCGGATATTTCCCCGTCTCTGTGCTAGTTTTGCCCCGTCTTACGCGAAGTCACTGCGTTAAGCGTGCATTCAGCATTTGTCAGGTCGAACCAAACCCTGATTTCGGTATCTATAACCCCGATCCCGTGGTTATTGGCCGAGGGTGCCAGATCCAGAAGATCGGGCTCGATGGCTGACACTGCACTCTGCAATCCATATGAATTTGATAGGGAAGGAACACTACATGGCTCTTACTAAAGACCAACTGATCGCCGACATCGCTGAAGCTATCGACGCGCCAAAAACCACCGCGCGTAACGCTCTGGACCAACTGGGCCAAATCGTTGCCGATCAGCTGGAAAACGGCGGCGAAATCACTCTGCCAGGTATCGGCAAGCTGAAAGTGACTGAGCGTCCTGCCCGTACCGGCCGTAACCCTTCGACTGGCGCTGCCATCGAAATCGCTGCCAAGAAAGTTATCAAGCTGGTTGTGGCCAAAGGCCTGACCGACGCTGTTAACAAGTAAGACGCAGTAAAAAAAACCGTGCTCCGGAGTGATCCGGGCACGGTTTTTTTGTGTCTGTGATTCAGCGACTGACTCGCAGACACCACTAAACCAATTGTGGGAGCGGGCTTGCTCGCGAAAGCGGTGTGTCAGTCACCATTAAAGTCGACTGATTCACCGCTTTCGCGAGCAAGCCCGCTCCCACATTGTTGATCTGTGTTGATCAGTTACCCTTGCGAGCCCAACGCTCGCGCCAAGCCTGCTGCTCGGACTTGGTCTGGAACGTCCACGCCACGAAGCGGCTCTGTTTCTGGCCCTGGGACATCTCCACCACCTGACTTTCCAGTACGCCAGCCTTTTTCAGCGCGGTCTGGATAGCCGGCAGGTTCGAGGCTTTCGAGACCAGGGTGCTGAACCACAGCACTTTGTGCTGAAAGTGCGCGCTCTCGGCGATCAGTTGCGTCACGAAGCGGGCTTCGCCGCCTTCACACCACAATTCCGCCGATTGCCCGCCAAAGTTCAATACCGGCAGTTTGCGTTTCGGGTCGGCGCGACCCAGAGCGCGCCATTTGCGCTCGCTGCCTTTGGTCGCTTCGTCCATCGACGCGTGGAACGGCGGGTTGCACATGGTCAGGTCAAAACGCTCGCCCGGCTCCAACAGGCCCAGCAGGATGTGCTTGGGATTGGTTTGCTGACGCAGTTGGATAGCCTTGTTTAGCCCGTTGGACTGGACGATGGCTTTGGCGGCGGCCACGGCCGTCGGGTCGATTTCCGAACCGAGGAAGTGCCAGCGGTAATCGCTGTAGCCGATCAGCGGATAGACGCAGTTGGCGCCCATGCCGATATCCAGCACCTTGACCGGCGCCCCACGCGGGATCTCGCCGTCGTTGACGCTGGCCAACAGGTCGGCCAGGAAGTGCACGTAGTCGGCACGCCCCGGCACCGGTGGGCACAGGTAATCAGCCGGAATGTCCCAGTGGGCCACGCCGTAGAACGACTTGAGCAACGCCCGGTTGAACACTCGCACCGCGTCCGGGCTGGCGAAATCGATGCTTTCCTTGCCGTATGGGTTGAGGATCACGAACTTCGCCAGTTCTGGCGTGCTCTTTATCAGCTCCGGGAAGTCGTAGCGACCCTGGTGGCGATTGCGCGGGTGCAGGCTGGCCTTCGGACGGGGTTCCACGGCGTTGGCCGGGGTGGCGGAGTCAGGCTTCTTGCGCGCAGGGCGGGGTGTGCGGGGGGCGTTCATGGGTGTGGTCGATTCGGGTATGGCTGAAAGTGGGGGGCATTGTCCCACATCCGGGCGTTGCGAACGCAATTGTGACGGAACAGCACGATCCCCTTGTGGGAGCGGGCTTGCTCGCGAAGGCGTCGCGTCAGTCGATATCATCATTGACTGATCCACCGCTTTCGCGAGCAAGCCCGCTCCCACAGGGGATGTGCGGTGTTTGGAGGAAAGTGGCAGGCACAAAAAAGGGAGGCCGTTGCGGGCCTCCCTTTTTCATTGCGATTCGCCGTTACAGGCTGGCAATCCGCGCATGCTGCTCGGCCAACTTGCCCAAAGCCTGTTCGGCCTCAGCCAGTTTGGCGCGTTCTTTCTCGATGACTTCGGCCGGGGCCTTGTCGACGAAACCGGCGTTGGACAGTTTTCCGCCGACCCGCTGGACTTCGCCCTGCAAGCGCAGGATTTCCTTGTCCAGACGCGCAAGCTCTGCATCTTTGTCGATCAGGCCGGCCATCGGCACCAGCACTTCCATCTCGCCCACCAGCGCGGTGGCGGACAGCGGTGCTTCTTCGCCAGCAGCCAACACGGTGATCGATTCGAGGCGAGCCAGTTTCTTCAGCAGGGCTTCGTTCTCGGTGAGGCGACGCTGATCTTCGGCGCTGACGTTTTTCAGGAACAGGTTCAGCGGCTTGCCTGGACCGATGTTCATTTCGCCACGGATGTTGCGCGTGCCGAGCATCAGTTCCTTAAGCCACTCGATGTCGTTCTCGGCGGCTGGATCGATGCGCTCTTCGTTGGCCACAGGCCAAGGCTGCAGCATGATCGTCTTGCCTTCGATACCGGCCAGCGGCGCGATGCGCTGCCAGATTTCTTCGGTGATGAACGGCATGAACGGGTGCGCCAGACGCAGGGCCACTTCCAGTACGCGCACCAGCGTGCGACGGGTGCCGCGCTGACGCTCGACTGGTGCGTTTTCGTCCCACAGCACAGGCTTGGACAGTTCCAGGTACCAGTCGCAATATTGGTTCCAGATGAACTCGTACAAGGCTTGTGCCGCCAGGTCGAAGCGGAACTGGTCGAGTTGACGGGTCACTTCGGCTTCGGTGCGTTGCAATTGCGAGATGATCCAGCGATCCGCCAGCGACAGTTCGTAGGCTTCGCCGTTCTGGCCGCAGTCTTCGCCCTTGTCCAGAACATAACGTGCGGCGTTCCAGATCTTGTTGCAGAAGTTGCGATAGCCTTCGACGCGACCCATGTCGAACTTGATGTCGCGACCGGTGGACGCCAGCGAGCAGAAGGTGAAGCGCAGGGCGTCGGTGCCGTAGCTGGCGATGCCGTCGGCAAACTCGTCGCGGGTCTGCTTCTCGATCTTCTTCGCCAGTTTCGGCTGCATCATGCCGGAGGTGCGTTTCTGCACCAGATCTTCCAGCTCGATACCGTCGATGATGTCCAACGGGTCCAGGACGTTGCCCTTGGATTTGGACATCTTCTGGCCCTGGCCATCGCGGACCAGACCGTGAACGTAAACGGTCTTGAACGGAACCTGCGGGGTGCCGTCTTCGTTCTTCACCAAGTGCATGGTGAGCATGATCATCCGGGCAACCCAGAAGAAAATGATGTCGAAACCGGTGACCAGCACGTCGGTGGAGTGGAATTTCTTCAGGAATTCGGTCTGCTCAGGCCAGCCGAGCGTCGAGAACGTCCACAGGCCCGAACTGAACCAGGTGTCGAGAACGTCGTTGTCCTGTTGCAGCGCAACGTCCGGGCCGAGGTTGTGCTTGGCACGCACTTCGGCTTCGTCGCGGCCGACGTAGACCTTGCCCGACTCGTCGTACCAGGCCGGAATCCGGTGGCCCCACCACAACTGACGGCTGATGCACCAATCCTGGATGTCGCGCATCCACGAGAAGTACATGTTCTCGTACTGCTTCGGCACGAACTGGATACGCCCGTCTTCGACAGCCGCAATCGCCGGTTCAGCCAATGGCTTGGTCGATACGTACCACTGGTCGGTCAGCCATGGCTCGATGATGGTGCCGGAGCGATCGCCTTTCGGCACTTTCAGGTTGTGATCGTCGACGCTGACCAACAGGCCGGCCGCGTCGAACGCGGCAACGATTTGCTTGCGCGCTTCGAAGCGGTCAAGGCCGGCGTATTCGGCCGGGATCTTGCCGTCGATGCTTTCGTTCAGCGTGCCGTCGAGGTTGAACACCTGACAGGCCGGCAGGACGGCAGCGTTCTTGTCGAAGATGTTCAGCAGCGGCAGGTTGTGGCGTTTGCCGACTTCATAGTCGTTGAAATCGTGGGCCGGGGTGATTTTCACGCAACCGGTACCGAATTCAGGGTCGCAGTAATCGTCGGCGATGATCGGGATGCGGCGGCCGACCAGCGGCAGCTCGACAAATTTGCCGATCAAGGCTTTGTAGCGCTCGTCGTTCGGGTTAACCGCGACGGCGGAGTCGCCGAGCATGGTTTCCGGGCGAGTGGTCGCGACGATCAGGAAATCGTTGCCTTCAGCGGTCTTGGCGCCGTCGGCCAGCGGGTATTTCAGGTTCCACAGGAAACCTTTTTCGTCGTGGTTTTCCACTTCGAGGTCGGAAATCGCCGTGTGCAACTTGGTGTCCCAGTTGACCAGACGCTTGCCGCGATAGATCAGGCCGTCTTCGTGCAGGCGCACGAACGCTTCTTTAACGGCTTCCGAGAGGCCGTCGTCCATGGTGAAGCGCTCACGGCCCCAGTCCACGGACGAGCCGAGACGGCGGATCTGACGGCTGATGTTGCCGCCGGACTGATCCTTCCATTCCCAGACTTTCTCAAGGAATTTCTCACGGCCCAGGTCGTGACGATTCTGGCCCTGGGCTTCGAGTTGGCGTTCCACCAGCATTTGCGTGGCGATACCGGCATGGTCGGTGCCCGGTTGCCACAGGGTGTTGCGACCCTGCATGCGGCGGAAACGGATCAGGGCGTCCATGATCGCGTTGTTGAAGCCGTGACCCATGTGCAGGCTGCCAGTGACGTTCGGCGGCGGGATCATGATGGTGTAGGACTCGCCCGCGCCTTGCGGGGCGAAGTAATTCTCAGACTCCCAGGTGTTGTACCAGGAAGTTTCAATGGCGTGCGGCTGGTAGGTCTTATCCATGCGCGGCGGGACCCTATTGGCATTAATTCAGGAAAAGCCGACGAGTATAGCGGGGCATCATGGATAGGGCGAGCAGGGGCAGACCGGGCGCGTCTTCGAAATGAGTGCGATCCCTGTGGGGGCG
The DNA here is from genome assembly GCF_045447035.1 of Pseudomonas sp. O230. NCBI lineage: Bacteria > Pseudomonadati > Pseudomonadota > Gammaproteobacteria > Pseudomonadales > Pseudomonadaceae > Pseudomonas > Pseudomonas sp. O230. The sequence goes on from NZ_JBJGXN010000004.1 coordinate 173,051, forward strand.
GGCTTGCCCGCGAAGGCGATGTGTCTATCAGCAGGTTTGTTTCTGACACTCCGCCATCGCGGGCAAGCCCGCTCCTACAGTGGGTTGCGTGTTCGTTTAATCGTTGTACTGGCTCAACAACCGCTCCAGACGCGCACTAAGGCGGCGTTTGATTTCGGTTTCGATGTGCGGGGCGAAGTCGTCGATCACGTCTTGCATGATCAGTTGCGCGGCGGCGCGCAGTTCGCTGTCCAGGTGCAGCAGGTCGTCAGGACCTTTGCTGGCGGAGGGTGCCGGTTGTGCGGTAACGGTGGTTGGCGTCGGTTCGACGGTGGGCTGGCTGGCGCTGACCGTGTCGAACAACATCGGAATCTGTTCCTGGTCACCGTCCTCGACCGTGTCGGTCAGCAGTGGTGGTTGCAGGTTGTCATCGCCGAGCAGTTGGCGGATCGACTCAAGGTCGTCCAGCAGATGCGCGGACTTTTGCAGCGGTTTTGGAGTGTCCATCGGAATGCTCAGAGTCGCTGTAAACGGTGATCTTGCAGAGGATAGCCCTGTTCGCGGTAGAAACGGAAACTCTCCCGCGCAGCCGTGCGTATCGCCGGATCCTCCACCACCACTTCCGCCACGCGGGCGAATTTGTTGGCGAAGGCCGGGACTTTCAGGTCGAGGTTGACCAGCAAATCCTGATGTTGACCGCAGTCATCGCCAAGACCCAGGACGATCAAACCGTCCGGCTCGCTTTCGGCGGGGCCGTGGGGCACGAAGCTTTCGCCCTTGAACGCCCACAGACGCGCATCGAGGTCGTCACGCTGGGCGGCATCGCTGCAATGCAGATAGATGCGGTGGCCCATGCGCCAGGCTTTATCGGTGAGCTTGCAGGCAAAATCCAGCCGCGCCGAAGGATCGGCGCTGGGCAGGATATAGAAGTCGACTTTGGTCATTGCGGTTCCTGAGCCTTGAGCGGCGTCGCCCGAAAGCAACGCCGCCCGAGGTCATCGGTTTCAGGCTTTGGCGCGGTCCAGCAGGTACTGGGTCAGCAATGGAACCGGGCGGCCAGTGGCGCCCTTGTCCTTGCCGCCGCTGGTCCAGGCCGTGCCGGCGATGTCCAGGTGCGCCCAGTTCAGGTTCTTGGTGAAGCGCGACAGGAAGCAGGCTGCGGTGATGGTGCCGGCTTTCGGCCCGCCAATGTTGGCGATGTCGGCGAACGGGCTGTCCAGCTGCTCCTGATACTCATCGAACAGCGGCAGTTGCCATGCACGGTCGTCGGCAGCCTTGCCGGCGCTCAGCAGTTGGCCGATCAGTTCGTCGTTGTTGCCCAGCAGGCCGGAGGTGTGCGCGCCCAATGCAACGACGCAGGCGCCGGTCAGGGTCGCGATATCGATCACGGCTTGTGGCTTGAAGCGCTCGGAGTAGGTCAGGGCATCGCACAGCACCAGACGGCCTTCGGCGTCGGTGTTGAGGATTTCCACGGTCTGGCCGCTCATGGTGGTGACGATGTCGCCCGGACGCGCAGCGTTGCCGCTCGGCATGTTCTCGGCGCAGGCGAGGATGCAGACCAGGTTGATCGGCAGCTTCAGTTCGAGCACGGCACGCAGGGTGCCGAAGACGCTGGCGGCACCGCCCATGTCGTACTTCATTTCATCCATGCCGGCGCCCGGCTTCAGGCTGATGCCGCCGGTGTCGAAGGTGATGCCTTTGCCGACCAGGGCGTACGGCTTCTCGGATTTCTTGCCGCCGTTGTATTGCATGACGATCAGGCGCGGCGGCTGGGCGCTGCCCTGGCCGACGGCGTAGAACGAGCCCATGCCCAGTTCCTTGATCTTCTTCTCATCAAGGACTTCGACTTTCAGGCTTTTGAATTCTTTACCGAGGTTTTTCGCTTGCTCGCCGAGGAACGTCGGGTGGCAGATGTTCGGCGGCAGATTGCCCAGGTTGCGGGTAAACGCCATGCCGTTGGCGATCGCGGTGGCGTGGGCCACGGCGCGTTCGACTTCAGCCTGGGCCGCCTTGATGGTCACGAGGGTGACTTTCTTCAGGGCGCGAGGTTCGGCTTTCTGGCTCTTGAACTCGTCGAAGGTGTATTCGCCGTCGACCAGGGTTTCGGCCAGCAGGCGGGTCTTGCCGTAGCTGTCGCGACCCTTGACGATCACTTCGTCCAGCGCCAGCACGGCATCGCTGCCGCCCAGGCCTTTAAGGGTGTTGAGGACACCGGCGATGATTTTGCGGAACGGGCGGTCACCCAGCTCTTCGTCCTTGCCTACGCCAACCAGCAACACGCGTTCGGCCTTGAGGTTTGGCAGGCTGTGCAGCAACAGGCTCTGGCCAACCTTGCCGGCCAGGTCGCCGCGCTTGAGTACAGCGCTGATGGCGCCGCCGCTCAGTTCGTCGAGTTGTTTGGCCACGGCACCGAGCTTGCGGCCTTCGCCGACAGCGACCACCAGCGTGGCGGTTTTCAACGTTTCCGGGTTAACGCTTTTTACAACCAGTTCCATGTCCGGGTCCCTGAATGATGGGTCAACACGCGAGTGCTCGACGACAGACGTTCGAGCCTGCTTATTTATAGTGCGAAAGACGCAAGTCACGGCTTGCGACAAAGGCCGCAGTTTGAACCTCGCTACCGGCGCCTGACAACCCTCGGTTGTACGATCTTCGGCGCTTTGACCGCCTGCGTAACCATGCGCAGTGACAGGCGCACCCAATCACAGGATAATGCGCCAACTTTTTTCGGCGGCTCTGTCTTGCGGGCTGCCTGATACGTTTGCTTGTTTGGCCGCCTTAGCCTGACAACCCTGGAGTGTCTGGTTTGATCGTCTTCCGTTACCTATCCCGCGAAGTCCTGTTGACCTTGAGCGCCGTCAGCGCCGTGCTGCTGGTCATCATCATGAGCGGACGCTTCATCAAATACCTCGCCCAGGCGGCGGCTGGTCTTCTGGACCCTGGCTCGCTGTTCCTGATCATGGGTTTTCGTCTGCCAGGCTTTCTGCAGCTGATCCTGCCGCTGGGCCTGTTTCTCGGGATCCTGCTGGCCTACGGTCGCCTGTACCTTGAAAGCGAAATGACCGTGCTCTCCGCCACGGGCATGAGCCAGCAGCGTCTGTTCACCATGACCCTGTTTCCGGCCACCCTGGTGGCACTGGTGGTGGCATGGCTGAGCCTGAGCCTGGCGCCGCAAGGGGCCAATCAGTTCCAGTTGCTGTTGAACAAGCAAGACGCGCTGACCGAGTTCGATACCCTCGAGCCGGGTCGCTTCCAGGCCCTGCGTGACGGCACCCGGGTGACCTACACCGAAACACTGTCGGATGACCGCATCAACCTCGGCGGCGTGTTCATTTCGCAAAAGAACATCTCGTCGGCCAACAAGGATCGCGGGATTTCCGTGTTGGTGGCCGAGAAGGGGCGTCAGGAAATCCGCCCTGACGGCAACCGCTACCTGATTCTCGACAACGGTTATCGCTACGACGGTAATCCGGGGCAGGCCGACTACCGTGCGATCAAGTACGAAGAGTACGGCGTGTTGCTGCCTAAACCGGACGTCAGCGACGAAGTCACCGACCGTGATGCAATGCCCACCAGCTCGTTGCTCGGCAGTGATGACTTGCGTTCGCGTACCGAGCTGCAATGGCGTTTGTCGTTGCCGTTGCTGGTCTTCATCGTGACCCTGTTGGCGGTGCCGCTGTCGCGGGTCAATCCGCGTCAGGGCCGTTTCCTCAAGCTGCTGCCGGCGATTCTTCTTTATATGGCTTACCTGAGCATCCTGATTGCCGCTCGCGGCGCCCTCGAAAAGGGCAAGATCCCGCCCGCGCTGGGCTTGTGGTGGGTTCACGCGATCTTCCTGGTCATCGGCCTTGGCTTGCTCTATTGGGAACCCTTGCAGTTGAAGCGGGCGAGTCGCCGCAGCGCGCTGGAGGTGGCCCGTGGTTAAGCTCGATCGCTACATCGGTAGCAGCGTCTTCATCGCGATCCTGGCGGTACTGGGGATTATTCTCGGCCTGGCGACGCTGTTCGCTTTCATCGATGAAATGGGTGAAGTCAGCGATACCTACACCCTGCTCGATGTCCTGAGCTACGTCCTGCTGACCGCGCCGCGCCGGCTCTACGACATGTTGCCGATGGCGGCGCTGATCGGCTGCCTGATTGGCCTAGGCAGTCTGGCCAGCCACAGCGAGCTGACGATCATGCGCGCAGCTGGCGTGTCGGTCGGGCGGATCGTCTGGGCCGTGATGAAGCCGATGCTGATCCTGATGGTGGTGGGTGTGTTGATTGGCGAATACATCGCACCGGCGACCGAAAGCACCGCGCAGGCCAACCGCTCGCTGGCTCAAGGCAGTGGCGACGCGCAGAGTGCCAAGCATGGCCTGTGGCACCGTCAGGGCGAGGAGTTCATCCACGTCAACTCGGTACAACCCAACGGCGTGCTGTACGGCGTGACCCGCTATCGCTTCGACGATCAGCGGCACATGCTGTCCTCGAGCTTCGCCAAGCGCGCGCAGTTCGACAAGGATCACTGGCAGTTGAGCGATGTTACGACCACGCTGTTCCATGACAAGAGCACCGAAGTGGTCACGGCCCCGGTCGAGCGCTGGAACGTTGCGCTGAGCCCGCAACTGCTGAGCACCGTGGTGATGTCGCCGGATTCGCTGTCGATCACCGGCCTGTGGGGTTACATCCACTATCTGGCGGATCAGGGGCTGAACAATGGCCGTTACTGGTTGGCGTTTTGGGTCAAAGTGTTGCAGCCGCTGGTCACTGCCGCGCTGGTACTGATGGCGATTTCCTTCATCTTCGGTCCGTTGCGCTCGGTCACCCTTGGTCAGCGGGTGTTCACCGGCGTACTGGTGGGCTTCACCTTCCGCATCGTCCAGGATCTGCTGGGGCCTTCAAGCCTGGTGTTTGGCTTCTCGCCGCTGTTTGCGGTGCTGGTGCCGGCGGGTGTGTGCGCCCTGGCGGGTGTCTTCCTGCTGCGCCGAGCCGGTTGATCACGGGTATTTCCCGACGTTGCTGGTGAGAAAAAACGCCCCTGTCGCAAGACCGGGGCGTTTTTGTAGGTGCCGTCTGACCTGTGAACGTGACGCTTGCGCCGTGGATCAGGTACAATTCCCGGCTATTTTTCGGCGGGCTATGCCTGCAGCCTTTTTGAGTGTTGATCCGTGAGTGATTTGAGTCATATCCGCAATTTCTCCATCATCGCCCACATTGACCATGGCAAGTCGACGCTGGCCGATCGCTTCATCCAGATGTGCGGCGGCCTTGCCGAGCGCGAAATGGAAGCCCAGGTGCTGGACTCCATGGACCTGGAACGTGAACGCGGGATCACCATCAAGGCCCACAGCGTCACCCTTTATTACACCGCTCGCGATGGCATCAAGTACCAGCTGAACTTCATTGACACCCCGGGCCACGTTGACTTCACCTATGAAGTCAGCCGGTCGCTGGCGGCCTGTGAAGGTGCGTTGCTGGTGGTCGATGCCGGTCAGGGCGTGGAAGCGCAGTCGGTTGCCAACTGCTACACCGCGATCGAACAGGGCCTGGAAGTCATGCCCGTGCTGAACAAGATCGACCTGCCGCAGGCCGATCCGGATCGCGTGAAAGAAGAAATCGAGAAAATCATCGGCATCGATGCCACCGATGCGGTCGAGTGCAGCGCCAAGACCGGCCTGGGCGTCGATGAAGTGCTCGAGCGTCTGGTTCACACCATTCCTGCGCCAACCGGTAACTACGAAGATCCGCTGCAAGCGTTGATCATCGACTCCTGGTTCGACAACTACCTGGGCGTTGTTTCCCTGGTTCGCGTGCGTCACGGTCGCGTGAAGAAGGGCGACAAGATCCTCGTCAAATCCACCGGCAAGATCCACCTGGTGGACAGCGTCGGTGTGTTCAACCCGAAACACACCCCTACGGCTGACCTCAAGGCTGGCGAAGTGGGCTTCATCATTGCCAGCATCAAGGACATTCACGGCGCGCCAGTGGGCGACACCCTGACCTTGAGCTCGACGCCAGACGTCGACGTGCTGCCAGGTTTCAAACGCATTCAGCCGCAGGTCTACGCCGGTCTGTTCCCGGTCAGCTCCGACGACTTCGAAGACTTCCGTGAAGCCCTGCAAAAGCTCACGCTCAACGATTCGTCCCTGCAATACACCCCGGAAAGCTCCGACGCCCTGGGCTTCGGCTTCCGTTGCGGGTTCCTCGGCATGCTGCACATGGAAATCATCCAGGAGCGCCTTGAGCGCGAGTACGACCTGGACCTGATCACCACGGCGCCGACGGTAATTTTCGAGCTGTTGCTGAAAACCGGGGAAACGATTTACGTCGATAACCCATCCAAGCTCCCGGACGTGTCTTCGATCGAAGACATGCGTGAGCCGATCGTGCGGGCCAATATTCTTGTTCCGCAAGAGCACCTGGGCAACGTCATTACCCTGTGCATCGAGAAGCGTGGCGTGCAGCACGACATGCTGTTCCTCGGGACCCAGGTCCAGGTGACCTACGATATTCCGATGAACGAAGTGGTCCTGGACTTCTTTGACCGTCTGAAATCCACCAGCCGTGGCTATGCTTCGCTGGATTACCATTTCGATCGTTACCAATCGGCTAGTCTGGTGAAGCTGGATGTGCTGATCAACGGTGACAAGGTCGACGCCCTGGCGCTGATCGTGCACCGTGACAATGCGCACTACAAAGGTCGCCAGTTGACCGAGAAGATGAAAGAACTGATTCCGCGCCAGATGTTCGACGTCGCGATCCAGGCCGCCATTGGCGGGCAGATCATTGCGCGGACCTCCGTCAAGGCACTCAGAAAGAACGTATTGGCCAAATGCTATGGCGGTGACGTTAGCCGTAAGCGCAAGCTGTTGGAAAAGCAAAAGGCCGGTAAGAAACGCATGAAGCAAGTCGGCAACGTGGAAATTCCACAAGAAGCCTTCCTTGCAGTGCTCAGGTTGGATAGTTAGGTCCTATGTCACTAAATTTCCCGCTGTTGCTGGTCATCGCCGTGTTCGTCTGCGGCCTGTTGGCGTTGCTTGATCTGGTTTTTCTGGCGCCGCGTCGGCGTGCCGCTATCGCTTCCTATGAGGGCAGCGTCAGCCAGCCTGACGGGTTGGTGGTCGAGAAGCTGAACAAAGAGCCGCTGCTGGTCGAATACGGCAAGTCGTTCTTTCCGGTGTTGTTCATCGTGCTGGTCCTGCGTTCGTTCCTGGTGGAGCCGTTCCAGATTCCTTCCGGCTCGATGAAACCGACCCTGGATGTTGGCGACTTCATTCTGGTGAGCAAGTTTTCTTACGGGATCCGCCTGCCGGTGATCGACAAGAAAGTCATCGAGGTCGGTGATCCGCAGCGCGGCGATGTGATGGTGTTCCGTTACCCAAGTGATCCGAACGTCAACTACATCAAGCGTGTGGTCGGCCTGCCGGGTGACCAGGTTCGCTACACCGCCGACAAGCGCCTGTTCGTCAACGGTGAGTCGATTGCCGAGCAGCTGGTCGGCTCCGAGCCGGGCACGCTGGGCAGCGCCGAGCTCTACAAGGAAAAACTCGGCGCCGCCGAGCACCTGATCCGCAAGGAAATGAGCCGTTATCGCGCATCGCCGGACCATACGTGGACCGTGCCCGCCGGGCACTACTTCATGATGGGCGACAACCGCGACAACTCGAACGACAGTCGTTACTGGGATGATCCGAGCATTCCCAAGGATCTGCTGGGCATGGTTCCCGACAAGAATATCGTCGGCAAGGCCTTCGCAGTCTGGATGAGCTGGCCGGAACCCAAACTCAGTCACCTGCCGAATTTCTCGCGGGTTGGCCTGATCAAGTAATCACACACGGCGCTGTTGAACACAGCGCCGAATGCATTTCTGGAGTCGCCACAATCGGCGCCAGAGGCATGAAAACAATGATATTCAGGACGTAATTTTTGAACACAGCGTTAATTGTCCCAAGCCTGCGCCGCACCACGGCGATGGCGGTGGAATCCAGCCACGAACTCAGCGTGGGTAAACCGTGAGCGTCTCCTTAAGCCGTCTAGAGCGTCAGCTCGGCTACACCTTCAAAGATCAGGAACTGATGGTCCTGGCCCTGACTCACCGCAGTTTTGCCGGGCGCAACAACGAACGCCTGGAATTCCTCGGTGATGCCATCCTCAACTTCGTCGCTGGCGAGGCGCTGTTCGATCGCTTCCCGCTGGCGCGCGAAGGCCAGTTGTCGCGTTTGCGCGCACGTCTGGTGAAAGGTGAGACTCTGGCTGTACTGGCCCGCGGTTTCGATCTGGGCGAGTACTTGCGTCTGGGTTCCGGCGAGTTGAAAAGCGGCGGTTTCCGTCGCGAGTCGATTCTGGCCGATGCCCTGGAAGCGTTGATTGGTGCGATTTACCTGGACGCCGGCATGGACATGGCGCGTGAGCGCGTACTGGCCTGGCTGGCCGGCGAGTTCGAAGGCCTGACACTGGTCGACACCAACAAAGATCCAAAAACCCGCCTGCAGGAATTCCTGCAGTCCCGTGGTTGTGAGCTGCCGCGTTACGAAGTGGTGGATATCCAGGGTGAGCCGCATTGCCGGACGTTCTTCGTCGAATGTGAAATCACCTTACTGAATGAAAAAAGCCGAGGTCAGGGTGTGAGTCGTCGTATTGCCGAACAGGTAGCGGCCGCCGCAGCACTGATTGCCCTGGGTGTGGAGAATGGCAATGACTGATTCAACCGCAACACGCTGTGGCTATGTTGCCATCGTCGGCCGTCCCAACGTGGGCAAGTCCACGCTGCTGAACCACATTTTGGGTCAGAAGCTGGCGATCACCTCGCGCAAGCCGCAGACCACCCGTCACAACATGCTGGGCATCAAGACCGAAGGCGCGATCCAGGCCGTCTACGTCGATACCCCGGGCATGCACAAGGGTGGCGAGAAAGCCCTGAACCGCTACATGAACAAAACCGCTTCGGCGGCGTTGAAAGACGTCGACGTGGTGATCTTCGTGGTTGATCGCACCAAGTGGACCGACGAAGACCAGATGGTCCTGGAGCGCGTCCAGTACGTGACCGGCCCGCTGATCGTGGCGCTGAACAAGACCGACCGCATCGAAGACAAAGCCGAGCTGATGCCGCACCTGAGCTGGTTGCAGGAACAGCTGCCGAACGCGCAGATCATGCCGATCTCGGCCCAGCACGGGCACAACCTTGAAGCGCTGGAGCGGGTGATTGCCGGTTACCTGCCTGAAAACGAGCACTTCTTCCCGGAAGACCAGATCACCGACCGCAGCAGCCGCTTCCTCGCCGCAGAACTGGTACGCGAGAAAATCATGCGCCAGATGGGCGCCGAGCTGCCGTACCAGATCACCGTCGAAATCGAAGAGTTCAAGCAGCAGGGGAAAACCCTGCACATCCATGCGTTGATCCTCGTCGAACGTGATGGCCAGAAGAAGATCATCATTGGCGACAAGGGCGAGCGCATCAAACGCATCGGCACCGAGGCGCGCAAGGACATGGAGTTGCTGTTCGACTCCAAGATCATGCTCAACCTCTGGGTGAAAGTGAAAGGCGGCTGGTCCGACGACGAACGCGCGCTGCGTTCGTTGGGTTACGGCGACCTGTAAAACTCGGATTTCTGCTACACCGATGAACCCCTGTGGGAGCGGGCTTGCTCGCGAATAGGATGTAACATTCAGCATTGATGTTGACTGTTACACCGCTTTCGCGAGCAAGCCCGCTCCCACATTGGTTTAGGGCTGTTTGTAAAACTGCGCTCCCTCATTGAGAACTGCGACGCCCATGTCCCAAACCCCGCCCCCCGGCCAACTCGCCTACGTCCTCCACTCCCGCGCTTACCGCGAAAACAGCGCGTTGGTGGACTTCCTCACGCCGCAAGGTCGGCTGCGGGCGGTGTTGCGCAGTGCGCGGGGCAAGGCCGGGACGCTGGCGCGGCCGTTCGTGCCGTTGGAGGTCGAATTTCGGGGGCGTGGTGAGTTGAAGAATGTCGGGCGCATGGAAAGCGCCGGCATTTCCACCTGGCTCAACGGTGAGGCGCTGTTCAGCGGCCTTTATCTGAATGAGTTGCTGATTCGCCTGCTGCCGGCAGAAGATCCTCATCCGGCAGTCTTCGATCACTACGCCGCAACCTTGCTCGCGTTGGCCGAAGGCCGTCCGCTGGAACCGTTGCTGCGCTCCTTCGAATGGCGCCTGCTCGACGATCTCGGGTACGGCTTCGCGCTGTCCACCGACATCCATGGCGAGCCCATCGCGCCGGACGGCCTTTACCGTTTGCAAGTCGATGCAGGTCTGGAGCAGGTCTATCTGTTGCAACCCGGTCTGTTCAACGGCACTGAACTGCTGGCCATGGCTGACGCCGACTGGTCAGCTCCCGGTGCGCTGTCCGCCGCCAAGCGTCTGATGCGCCAGGCGCTGGCCGTTCACCTGGGCGGTCGCCCCCTCGTCAGTCGCGAGTTGTTTCGCAAGCCCTGATCACCCCGTATGCTGTGCACCGAACTTTCCCCTCTTCAGGAGCGCTTCCGTGACCACCAGCAATCGCATTCTTCTTGGCGTGAACATCGACCACGTTGCCACCCTGCGCCAGGCCCGGGGCACTCGCTATCCCGATCCGGTCAAGGCTGCACTGGACGCGGAAGAGGCGGGCGCTGACGGCATCACCGTGCACCTGCGTGAAGACCGGCGGCACATCCAGGAGCGCGATGTTCTGTTGCTCAAGGATGTGCTGCAAACCCGCATGAACTTCGAGATGGGCGTCACCGAAGAAATGATGGCGTTCGCCGAGCGCATCCGTCCGGCACACATTTGCCTGGTGCCGGAAACCCGTCAGGAGCTGACCACCGAAGGTGGCCTGGACGTGGCGGGGCAGGAAGCGCGGATCAAGGCTGCGGTGGAGCGCCTGGCGAAGATCGGTTGCGAAGTATCGCTGTTCATCGATGCAGACGAGCGTCAGATCGAAGCATCCCGTCGTGTCGGTGCCCCGGCGATTGAATTGCACACCGGCCGTTATGCCGATGCCGAGACGCCGACCGAAGTGGCTGAAGAACTCAAGCGTGTCGCCGATGGTGTGGCGTTTGGCCTGGCGCAAGGGCTGATCGTCAACGCGGGCCACGGTTTGCACTATCACAACGTAGAGGCGGTCGCGGCGATCAAAGGCATCAACGAATTGAACATCGGCCATGCGCTGGTGGCGCATGCGTTGTTTGTCGGGTTCAAGTCGGCGGTGTCTGAAATGAAGGCGTTGATTCTGGCAGCTGCGTTGAAGGGCTAAGACCGAGGCGCTGCCATCGCGGGCAAGCCACGCTCCCACGGGTTTCGCGTCGAATACACGATTGTGGTTCAACACGGTACCTGTGGGAGCGGGCTTGCCCGCGATAGCGTCATTGAAAACGGCGTAGATCTAAAGCTGCGGGGTTTCCTGGCTCGGCTTGGTCTTGTCGACCCCCGGCACATGCAGATTGCCCTCGGCAACCTGATTGCCTTCAAGCTGTGGCTGCGTTACCCACGTCAGGATGTCGTAGTAACGACGGATGTTCGCCACAAAATGCACCGGCTCGCCACCCCGGGCGTAGCCGTAACGGGTTTTGCTGTACCACTTCTTTTCCGACAGGCGCGGCAGGATCTTCTTCACGTCCAGCCACTTGTCCGGGTTCAACCCTTCCTTGGCCGCCAGTTTGCGCGCGTCATCCAGGTGACCGCTGCCGACGTTGTAGGCCGCCAGTGCAAACCAGGTGCGATCCGGCTCCTGGATCGATTCATCCAGTTGATCCTTCATGTAGGCCAGGTACTTGGCGCCCCCCATGATGCTCTGTTTCGGATCGAGGCGATTGGACACGCCCATGGCCTGCGCGGTGTTCTGGGTCAGCATCATCAGGCCGCGTACGCCGGTCTTCGACGTGACGGCCGCTTGCCACAGGGACTCCTGATAACCGACCGCCGCCAGCAGGCGCCAGTCGACTTTCTCTTTCTTGGCGTAGGTTTTGAAGTGTTGTTCGTACTTGGGCAGCCGTTGCTGCAAGTGCTGGGCGAAGGTGGTGGCGCCCATGTAGCCGAGCACATCGACGTGGCCGTAATAACGGTCCTTCAGGCGTTGCAGAGTGCCGTTCTTCTTCACCTTGTCGAGGTAGGCGTTGATCTCGTTGAGCAGGCTGTTGTCGTCGCCGGCGGCCACGGCCCAGCTTTGATCGCTGGCGTCACCGAGGTCGAAGGCGACCCGAATGTTGCTGAAATAGACCTGGTTCATCGCCACTTCGTTGGAGTCAACCAGGGTCAGATCGATCTGGCCTTCATCGACCATGCGCAGCAGGTCGACGACTTCAACCGCGTCGGACTCTTCGTATTCAATGCCGGGAAATTTCTGCTTCAGCTCCGCCAGTTGCCCGGCGTGGGTGCTGCCCTTGAGCACCATGATCTTCTTGCCGACCAGATCCTTTGCATCGGTCGGCCGCGACTGGCCGTTGCGGTAGATGATCTGCGGGGTGACTTCCAGATAGGAGTGGGAGAACCGCACCTGCTGCTTGCGCGCTTCGCTGCTGACCAGACCGGCCGCTGCGATGACCGGGCCGTTGGGCTTGCCCACCTGGTTGAACAGGTCGTCGAGGTTGTCGGCGGTTTCGATCTTGAGTTCGACCCCCAGATCGTCGGCGAAGCGTTTCACCAGCTCGTATTCGAAGCCGGTTTCACCGTTGCGATCCTGAAAGTAGGTGGCGGGGCTGTTTCGGGTAACCACCCGCAGCACGCCATCCTCCTTTACGCGCTCCAGCGTGTTGGGTTTATCAACACAGCCACTGAGCATCAGGAAGAGTCCGGTTGCGATCAGCCATTTGGCGTACCGCGGACGCAAAGCCGTTGGGGAAAACATCTGCGCAGTATACGCAAAGGACCACGAGCGCCATATCTCGACAGCGAAGGCCTTGTCTGCTAGAGAGCGAAAAACCGCTCTGGAGCCCACAGGAATGGGCCCGAACTGCATTTTGTGACACAAAAAATAACACCTGGCTGACCGCTGTTTCGGCTCCGAATACCCGGCCCGACGTCCGGGTGACGCCGCCCGTACCGTTTCGGGTGATGTCGCGGGCGGTTTAGGCTAGAATGCACGGCCTCAAAGCACACCCCTTCCCGAGGCTGTCCCGAAGATGTTGATCCTGCGCGGCGCTCCTGCCCTTTCTGCCTTTCGCCACAGCAAACTCCTTGAGCAACTGAGCCAGAAGGTTTCGGCTGTCAGCGGCCTGTATGCTGAATTCGCTCACTTCGCCGAAGTTACCGGCGTCCTGACCGGCGACGAACAGCAGGTGCTCGCGCGCCTTCTGAAGTACGGTCCAAGCGTTCCGGTTCAAGAACCGACCGGTCGCCTGTTCCTGGTGTTGCCGCGTTTCGGCACCATCTCGCCGTGGTCCAGCAAGGCCAGCGACATCGCTCGCAACTGCGGCCTGAGCAAGATCCAGCGCCTGGAGCGCGGCATCGCGTTCTACGTCGCCGGTCAGTTCAGCGACGTTGAAGCCCAGCAGATTGCTGATGTGCTGCACGACCGTATGACCCAGATCGTCCTCGGTAACCTCGAACAGGCCGCCGGCCTGTTCAGCCATGCAGAGCCGAAGCCGCTGACCGCGATCGACGTGCTGGGTGGCGGCCGCGCCGCGCTGGAAAAAGCCAACACCGAGCTGGGCCTGGCCCTGGCCGAAGACGAGATCGATTACCTGGTCAACGCCTTCGTCGGCTTGAAGCGCAACCCGCACGACATCGAACTGATGATGTTCGCCCAGGCGAACTCCGAGCACTGCCGTCACAAGATCTTCAACGCCAGTTGGGACATCGACGGCCAGAGCCAGGAAAAAAGCCTGTTCGGCATGATCAAGAACACCTACGTGATGCACAGCGAAGGCGTGCTGTCGGCTTATAAGGACAACGCTTCGGTGATCGTCGGCAACGTCGCCGGCCGTTTCTTTCCGGACCCTGAAACCCGCCAGTACGGTGCGGTGCAGGAACCGGTGCACATCCTGATGAAAGTCGAGACGCACAACCACCCGACCGCGATTGCCCCGTTCCCGGGTGCGTCCACCGGTTCCGGTGGCGAGATTCGCGACGAAGGCGCTACCGGTCGTGGCGCCAAGCCAAAGGCTGGCCTGACCGGTTTCACCGTTTCCAACCTGCAAATCCCGGGCTTCGAACAGCCGTGGGAAGTGCCGTACGGCAAGCCAGAGCGCATCGTTACTGCGCTGGACATCATGATCGAAGGCCCACTGGGTGGCGCCGCGTTCAACAACGAATTCGGTCGTCCGGCCCTGACCGGTTATTTCCGTACCTTCGAACAGTCGATCACCACCCCGCGTGGCGACGAAGTTCGCGGTTACCACAAGCCGATCATGCTGGCGGGCGGCATGGGTAACATCCGTGCCGAACACGTACAGAAAGCCGAAATCACCGTCGGCTCCAAGCTGATCGTCCTCGGCGGCCCGGCGATGTTGATCGGTCTGGGTGGCGGCGCCGCTTCCTCCATGGCCACCGGCACCAGCTCGGCTGACCTGGACTTTGCTTCGGTACAGCGCGAAAACCCGGAGATGGAACGTCGCTGCCAGGAAGTCATCGACCGTTGCTGGCAGTTGGGTGACAAGAACCCGATCAGCTTCATCCACGACGTCGGCGCGGGCGGTCTGTCCAACGCCTTCCCGGAACTGGTGAACGACGGCAACCGTGGCGGTCGCTTCGAACTGCGCAACATTCCAAACGACGAGCCGGGCATGGCCCCGCACGAAATCTGGAGTAACGAATCCCAGGAACGTTACGTTCTGGCAGTTGGCCCAGCTGACTTCGAGCGCTTCCAGGCGATCTGCGAACGTGAGCGTTGCCCGTTTGCCGTGGTCGGCGAAGCCACTGCCGAGCCGCAACTGACGGTCACCGACAGCCACTTCGGCAACAGCCCGGTGGACATGCCGCTGGAAGTGCTGCTGGGCAAAGCGCCGCGCATGCACCGTTCGGCCGTTCGTGAAAACGAACTGGGCGACGATTTCGATCCGTCGACACTTGAGATTGCAGACTGCGTCGAACGCGTTCTGCATCACCCGGCCGTGGCGAGCAAAAGCTTCCTGATCACCATCGGCGACCGCACCATCACCGGCCTCGTGGCCCGTGACCAGATGGTCGGCCCGTGGCAGGTTCCGGTGGCCGACGTTGCCGTCACCGCCACCAGCTTCGACGTCTACACCGGTGAAGCGATGGCCATGGGCGAGCGCACTCCGCTGGCTTTGCTGGACGCTCCGGCGTCGGGCCGCATGGCCATCGGTGAAACCCTGACCAACATCGCCGCGTCGCGCATCAACAAGATTTCTGACATTAAGTTGTCGGCGAACTGGATGTCGGCTGCCGGTCACCCGGGCGAAGACGCGCGCCTGTACGACACCGTGAAAGCAGTCGGCATGGAATTGTGCCCGGACCTGGGGATCACCATTCCGGTGGGCAAGGACTCCATGTCCATGGCCACGCGCTGGAACGACGAAGGCGTCGACAAGACCGTGACTTCGCCGATGTCCCTGATCGTGACCGGTTTCGCGCCAGTGGCTGACATCCGTCAGACCCTGACCCCGGAACTGCGCATGGACAAGGGCACCACCGACCTGATCCTGATCGATCTGGGCCGTGGCCAGAACCGCATGGGCGCCTCGATCCTCGCTCAGGTTCACGGCAAGCTCGGCTCGCAAGCGCCGGACGTCGATGATGCCGAAGACCTCAAAGCCTTCTTCGCTGTGATCCAGGGCCTCAACGCCGACGGTCACCTGCTGGCGTACCACGACCGTTCCGACGGTGGTTTGCTGACCAGCGTCGTCGAAATGGCCTTCGCCGGTCACTGCGGTCTGAGCCTGAACCTCGACGGTCTGGCGGAAACTTCCGCCGACATCGCCGCGATCCTGTTCAACGAAGAACTGGGTGCTGTGATCCAGGTTCGTCAGGACGCCACGCCGGACATCCTCGCGCAGTTCAGCGCCGCCGGTCTGGGCGACTGCGTGTCGGTGATCGGTCAGCCGATGAACAACGGCCAGATCAACATCACCTTCAACGGCGAAACCGTGTTCGAAGGTCAGCGTCGTCTGCTGCAACGTACCTGGGCTGAAACCAGCTACCAGATCCAGCGTCTGCGTGATAACGCCGACTGCGCCGAGCAAGAGTTCGACGTGTTGCTGGAAGAAGATAACCCGGGCCTGAGCGTCAAGCTGAGCTTCGACGTCAACCAGGACGTTGCCGCGCCTTACATCAAGAAAAACATCCGCCCACAGGTTGCCGTACTGCGTGAGCAGGGCGTCAACGGCCAGGTTGAGATGGCTGCAGCGTTCGACCGCGCCGGTTTCAACGCAATCGACGTGCACATGAGCGACATTCTGGCCGGCCGTGTCGACCTGAACGAGTTCAAAGGTCTGGTCGCTTGCGGCGGTTTCTCCTACGGTGACGTACTGGGTGCCGGCGAAGGCTGGGCCAAGTCCGCACTGTTCAACAGCCGTGCTCGCGATGCGTTCCAGGGTTTCTTCGAACGTAACGACAGTTTCACCCTCGGCGTGTGCAACGGTTGCCAGATGATGTCCAACCTGCACGAGTTGATCCCGGGCAGCGAGTTCTGGCCGCACTTCGTGCGTAACCGTTCCGAGCAGTTCGAAGCCCGCGTGGCGATGGTTCAGGTTCAGGAGTCGAACTCGATCTTCCTGCAAGGCATGGCCGGTTCGCGCATGCCGATCGCCATCGCTCACGGTGAAGGTCACGCGGAGTTCTCCAGCGAAGAAGCGTTGCTGGAAGCCGATCTGTCCGGTTGCGTGGCGATGCGTTTCGTCGACAACCACGGCAAGGTCACCGAAAACTACCCGGCCAACCCGAACGGTTCGCCGCGCGGGATCACCGGTTTGACCAGCCGCGACGGTCGCGTGACGATCATGATGCCGCACCCGGAACGTGTGTTCCGCGCCGTGCAGAACTCGTGGCGTTCGGAAGACTGGAACGAAGACGCGCCATGGATGCGCATGTTCCGTAACGCTCGCGTGTGGGTGAACTAAGCGCCGTGTACAAGCTCAGCTTTTTTGTTCCGGCCAGCCATGTCGAGGTGGTCAAAAGCGCTGTATTCGCTGCCGGTGGCGGACGGATCGGTGCTTACGATCACTGCGCATGGCAGGTGTTGGGCCTGGGTCAGTTTCGCCCATTGGATGGCAGTCAGCCGTTCATTGGCGAAGCAGGGCAGGTCGAACAGGTTGAGGAATGGAAAGTTGAGCTGGTGGTGGCGGATGAGTTGATCCGGTCGGTGGTGGCCGCTTTGAAACAGAGCCATCCCTACGAGACACCGGCTTATGAAGTGTGGCGGTTGGAGGTTTTTTGATCCGCTGGCCGCTGTATTGAAAAACCCGCCAAGGCGGGTTTTTTGTTGCCCGCCATTTGTCGAACCTGCACGTAACCCCCTGTAGGAGCTGGCTTGCCAGCGATGGCGTCCTGGCAGCCAGCATCAACGTTGAATGCTGAACCGCAATCGCCGGCAAGCCAGCTCCTACAGGGAATTGCAGACCCACAAAAAAAGGCGACCCCCTCGCGGGAGTCGCCTTCGTTTTAACCGCCGCTAAAACTTACTCGGACAGTTTGTACGCAATCACATAGTCACCCTGTTTGGTGCCCAGCGAACCGTGACCGCCCGCCACGACCAGCACGTATTGCTTGCCGTCCTTGCCGGTGTAAGTCATCGGTGTGGTTTGCGCGCCGGCCGGCAGGCGACCTTCCCACAGTTGCTTGCCGTTTTTCACGTCGTAGGCGCGCAGGTACTGGTCGAGGGTGCCGCTCAGGAAGCCGACGCCACCCGCGGTGGTGAACGTGCCGCCCAGGCTAGGCACGCCCATGCTCAGCGGAATCGGAACCGGCGAACTGTCGCGCACGGTGCCGTTCTTGTGCTTCCACAGGACTTTGGCGGTGGTCAGATCGATCGCCGCCACATAGCCCCACGCCGGCGCCTGGCACGGCAGGCCCATTGGCGACAGCAGCGCTTCGAGGACTACACCATACGGCGCGCCTTTGTTCGGCTGCACGCCTTCGGTTTCGCTTTTGCGCGGGCCTTGGGCCGCGATTTCGGCGGCCGGGATCATTTTCGATTTGAACGCCATGTAGCTCGGGTTCACGAAAGCGATCTGACGCACCGGGTCAACCGAGAAACCGCCCCAGTCGAACACACCGAAGTTGCCGGGGTAAACGATCGAACCCTGCAGCGACGGCGGGGTGAACGGGCCGTCGTAGCGCATGGATTTGAAGTCGATCCGGCAGATCAGTTGATCGAACGGGGTGACGCCCCACATGTCGCGCTCTTGCAGCGGCGGCGGCATCAGGTTGAGGTCGGATTTCGGTTGGGTCGGCGAGGTGTGATCACCTTCGACAGCGCCCTGAGGCACCGGCACTTCGTTGATCGGCACGATCGGTTGGCCAGTGCTGCGATCCAGCACGTAGATGCTGCCTTGCTTGGTGGACGCCAGGACCGCCGGCTTCACGCCGTCAGCGGTTTTCAGGTCCATCAGGGTTGGCTGTCCACCGACGTCCATGTCCCACAGGTCGTGGTGGGTGAACTGCATGTGCCAGCGCACGTGCCCGGTGGCGATGTCGAGGGCCGTCAGGCCGGCGGCGTGCAGTTCCGATTCCGGCGTGCGTGCGCCACCGAACTGGTCCGGTGTCTGGTTGCCCATCGGCAGGTACAGCATGCCGAGTTTTTCGTCGACGGCGAACATCGACCACATATTCGGCGAGTTGCGGGTGTAGACCTTGCCTTCAGCAATCGGCGTGGTGTCGTCCGGGTTGCCGCTGTCCCAGTTCCACACCAGTTTGCCGGTGTGCACGTCGAACGCGCGGATCACGCCGCTCGGCTCGTCGGTGGAAACGTTATCGGTGACGTGGCCGCCAATCACCACCAGGTCCTTGGTGACCGCTGGAGGCGAGGTGGAGTAGTAACCGCCGGCGTTGAAACCGCCGATGTTGGCACTCAGGTCGACCTGGCCTTTGTTGCCGAAGTCTTCGCACATCTTGCCGGTGTCGGCGTTCAGGGCGATCAGACGGGTGTCGGCGGTCGGCAGGAAGATCCGGCGCGGGCAAGCGCTGGCGACAGGCGCGCTGGCGCTGCCGGTCGGGCTTTGCTCGGAGGCGTAAGCCGCGTCATCGTGATACGACACACCACGGCAGGTCATGTGCGCCCAACCCTTGAAGTTCGCCGCATTCTGCGTGGAGAGTTTCGGATCGAAACGCCAGATTTCCTTGCCGGTGTCCGGGTCCAGCGCGATCACCTGGCTGTGCGGCGTGCACACGTAGAGCATGCCGTTGACTTTCAGCGGGGTGTTTTCAGCGGTGGTTTCACCCGGATCGTTCGGCCCCGGCAGGTCGCCGGTGCGATAGGTCCAGGCCGGAACGAGCTTGTTCACGTTCTGCGGGGTGATCTGTGCCAGTGGCGAGTAGCGATCACCGTGGGCGCTGCGGCCGTAGGAGTTCCAGTCACCGTCGGGCATGGCCGGGGCGGTGTTGGTCATGCCCGGCACGCTGTCGCGGTCCAGTTGGCCTTTGATTTCACCGGGGTTGGTGAATTGGCTGGCCAGAGCAGCAACGCCCGCCAGCACCACGGCTACGCTCAGCGCGCCGGTGCCTTTCGGTGCAGCGCCTTCACGCAGCAGCGGACGGCGGAACCACGGCAGCAGCATGACAATACCCAGTGCGAACAACATCGCCAGGCGCGGCACCAATTGCCACCAGTCCAGGCCGACTTCCCACAGGGCCCAGACGGTACTGGCGAACAGGACCAAGGCGTACAGCCCCAAGGCTGCGCGGCGGGCAAGAAGCAGCAGCACGCCGGTCAGTGCCAGGCCGATACCGGCCAGCAGGTAATACAGCGAGCCGCCGAGCATGCTCAGCTTGATCCCGCCGGCCAGCATGGCCAGGCCCATTAGCAGAAGCAGAATGCCGAGCAGGGTCGGCAATAGACGGCTTCGACTCAAAGCACCATCAGTGCTCATAGTGTGGTTCTCCGTGACGTTTCAAGTAGTCCCGCGCAAGTTCACTGTAGATGACGATCTGGCGCGGGCATGGTTCAGATAAAAACTGTTTGGTTGATGCGATCCCTGTAGGAGCCGGCTTGCCGGCGATGGCGCTGTGTCAGTCGACATCTGTGCTGGCTGATCCACCGCCATCGCCGGCAAGCTTGCTCCTACAGGGTTTTGTGGCGTTGGTTAGAACGAGGACTGGATCTTGATCCCGCCAATCAGCGCGTCATCGACCTTGTCCACGCCACCGGGGTGGCGGATGTATTGCAGGTTCGGGCGCACGGTCAGCCAGTTCGTGACGTGCACGCCGTAATAGAGTTCGGCGCTGTATTCGGTGTCCTGCGGCGGCAGGAAGCTCGGATCGTCAAAGTCGTAGACCGCATGGGCCTGATTGCTCGCCTCGGCGTTCTTGCGGTACGCCGGATTGACATGAACCCGGGCCATCGCGAGACCGATGTCATCCTTGGACCGTGCATCGAACAAACCTTTGTAGACGACGCCGGCCTGGACATAGTTGTCGATGGCGTTGGTCTTCTTGTCGTGCATCGTGCCGTTGGCGAACACGCTCAGGCCACGGGAGTGGTCACTGGCACGACTGGTGAGTTGCTGTTGCACGCCGAGCCACACGCCGTGCTTGCTCGATGCGCTGCGGTAGGCCTCGCCACTCAGGGCGGCGGGCTGACCATTGCGGTCCTTGTAGGCATCGGTGGCGTTGGCGTTGCTGTAGTAATAACCGGCGCGGTATTCGCCCGGCAGGCCATTGAGCTTCGGCGTCCAGACCAGTTCCACCGGCAAAATCGCACCTTGGGTGCCACTGCCGCTGAGCTTGAAACCGTTGCCGCGATCGAGGTTCGACGGGTTCTGCTCATACGCGCCGACTTGCGCGTACAGCTCTGGTGTCAGGTGATATTTGACCCGCATCGCCCATTGGCTGACCGGCCAGTTGTACCAGATGCCGCCGACCCAGTTGCCGACCTGCGAGCCGCAGAACGCCAGGTTCTGGAAGTCGCAGGGGAAGCTGTTGAAGTCTTCGCCTTCACCGAAACGGCCGACCTTGATGTCGAGTTTCCGGTCGAAGAATTTCTGCTGATACCACATCTGCGTCAGGCGCCAGGTTTGCCCGCGACCCCAGACTTCTTGCGCTGAAGTGAAACCGCCGACCCGTGGATCATTGATCCGGTCGTTGCTGATGTTGTTGCCGTTGCGCTCGGTGATGGTTAGCTGGAATTCAGCGTCGTCCCAACCGAGGATCTTCTGCAGATCGAGATGCGTACCGAGGCCGAACTGATCGCTGTAGCGCGCGGTGCGGTCATGGTCGTAGCCGCCGTGCAGGTTGCTGCCCATTTCACCGGTGTAATCGACTTTGAAGTCGTAGCCTTTTTCCGAAAGTTCGGTGCGCGTGCCGTTCCAGTCGCCGAGCATCCACGGCGATTCGCTGTCGAAGGCCGGGGCGGCCTGAACGCAGGTGGCGAGGCCCAACGCGGTGAATCCGCTGATCAGGTTCAGGGCTTTTCGGTTGGCAACAGCGGCTAAGACAGCGCTGTCTCGCGATGATTGAAGATAAGGCATAGAGAGGGAATTCTTGGTCTTTTTCTGGGGAATGAACTGAAAGCAGCAAGGATGGAGCGATGAGCGGAAGCGTTTCAGCTTGTCGGGCGCAAGGATAATGTTCTGTTACAAATAGAGAAAGACCTTTTCCTGACATGAATTCTTTCGGATTTGGTAACAGTCAGCACACAAGTCGGGAGATGGGTGAAATCACTGTAGGAGCTGGCTTGCCAGCGATAGCGGCGTATCAGTCACCATCGTCGTTGCCCATGAAATTGCCCTCGCTGGCAAGCCAGCTCCTACAGGGGATCGCGTGATCCCGTAGATAAGCGATCGCATTCAAATGTTTTGTTCCGTTTCGCCTACATTCAACAGATAGCGCACAGAACCCTTCCACCCGAACACCCCCTCGGCTAAGGTGCGCGGCTTCCAATTCATCTCTCGCGTGAAGGCCCGGCATGACCGAACAGAACAACAACCCGCTGCACGGCGTGACGCTGGAGCAAATCCTCAACGCGCTGGTTGAACATTACGAATGGTCGGGGCTGGCCGAGCGCATTGACATCCGCTGCTTCAAGAGTGATCCGAGCATCAAGTCGAGCCTGACCTTCCTGCGTAAAACCCCGTGGGCGCGGGAGAAAGTTGAACGCTTGTACGTCAAGTTGATGCGCACCAAGCGACCGCTCTGAACATGGTCAGCCAGTCTGCCGCGAGGCGTCGTTTTGTCGCGGTGGCGGCGCTGCTCGGCTGGGCGGGATTGAGCATTCAGCTGTACCTGATTTTCTATTCGCGCTGGGCGCTGGGCGCCAGTCTGCTGGGTGGGCTGGTGAGTTTTTTCAGCTATTTCACCGTGCTCAGCAACACGTTGGTGGCCACTGTGCTGACCTGCGCACTGACGTCCCGCGAATCGGCAGCGCGACGCTGGTTTTTGCAGCCGTGGGTGAGCAGCGGGATTGCCGTGAGCATTACCTTGGTCGGCCTCGCCTACAACGTCCTGTTGCGCCATCTGTGGCATCCCGAAGGCTGGCAATGGCTGGCCGATGAACTGCTGCACGACGTCATGCCGCTGCTGTTTCTGGCCTGGTGGTGGGTGTGCGTGCCCAAAGGCACCTTGGGTCTGCGGCACATCGCGCTGTGGGTGATTTACCCGTTGGTGTACTTCGCGTATGCCCTGCTGCGCGGGCATCTGCTGGCGACTTATCCGTACCCGTTCATTGATGTCGACACGCTGGGTTATCCACAGGTGTTTGTGAATGCCGGCGGATTGTTGGCGGGGTTTGTGCTGATTGCCTTGCTGGTGATCGCGTTGGATCGTCGTCGAGGCTGATCACCGTAATTCTGAAAAACCCGGACCTGCAGGAGCCGGCTTGCCGGCGATGGCGTCCTTGAGATCAATGCAAGATTCAACGGCCCCATCGCCAGCAAGCTGGCTCCTACAGGTCTGCGTTGTTATTCCTCGTCGCTGTCGTCCAGCCGCCAATAGCCGACGGCTTTGACCAACTGATCGTTCAGCCCGTGCTCGTCCAGCAGCACCCGACGAATCTGCCGCGATACTTTGCTCTCGGTCGCCACCCACGTGTACAGATGGCCGGCGGGCACCTGTAATTCCTTCACCGTGGTCAGCAGATTGTTCTTGCCGCCGTCGCGCAACATCCAGATCACATGGACCTGCGCCGGGCTTTCGAGCTTCTGCTGTTCCGCGCCGTTCTCCACTTCAATGATCACCAGCGCCCGGCGATTGGCTGCCAGACCTTCCAGACGCCGCGCAATTGCGGGGATCGCCGTCTCATCACCGATCAGCAGATAGCTGTCGAACATGTCCGGCACGATCATCGAACCGCGCGGCCCGCCGATGTGCAGGAACTGCCCTGGTGTGGCCTGTTCGGCCCAGGTCGAAGCGGGGCCGTCGCCGTGCAACACGAAGTCGATGTCCAGTTCCAGGGTGTCGAGGTCGTAGCGACGTGGCGTGTAATCGCGCATGGCCGGCATCGGGCCGTTGTCCTTGCCGGCACCGAGCACCAGGGTTTCCAGCGCCGCGTGTTCTGCGGCGTTCTGCGGGAACAGCAATTTGACGTGGTCGTCGGTGCCGAGGCTGATAAAACCTGCCAGTTCAGGGCCGCCCAGGGTAATCCGGCGCATGCGCGGGGTCAGGTCAACCACGCGCATCACTTGCAGGCGACGGCGTTTGATTTCATGCATGACACGGTGAATGGTGTGCTCGATCACTTCAGTCATTCAGCTTTCTCCGCAGCGGGTTGAACGAAGGGGCCATCGACGATGGCTTTGGCGGTGTCGTTGAGCAGGGCGGCGACCCGAATGATTTCTTCCGCGCTCCAGCGACCGTGGTGCAGTTGCAGCGCATGACGCAGGTTATGCACCGCTTCGTGGATCTCGGGCGGCCGGTCATGGCCGCGCAACGAGCGCTTGCTGACATCGATGCGCATCCGCACGCCATCCAGTGCAACCGCTTGCTCACTTAAAGACAGACGACCGGCGTCGGTCACGCTGTAGCGTTTTTTTCCGCCTTCGGCATCGCCCTGGATCATTTCGCTTTCTTCCAGAAAGGTCAGGGTCGGGTAGATCACGCCGGGGCTGGGGCTGTAGGCGCCGTCGAACATGCCTTCGATCTGGCGGATCAAATCGTAGCCGTGGCAGGGCTGTTCGGCGATCAGTGCCAGCAGCAGCAATTTCAGATCGCCGGGGGCAAACACCCGTGGGCCGCGGCCGCCGCGTTCGCGACCGGGGCGTTTCTCGAAGCCGTCGCGGCCGTCGCCGTGTTCGCGGTGGGGGGAATGATGGTCTCTCATTTTTCCTTCTCTCTGTCGTGTTTAGATACAACTTAAGATATATCTTACCGAGAAGGCAAGCGAACAGGACCGACGGTCGCCTGGATGTAGGACGGTCTGACGGCTGAATGCGGAGGACTCTTATTTAGAGTAATTAAACTAATGTAGGCAGTTGTGAGTGTGTTCACACTGGCTGGATGAAATAAGTAGTATAGATCTTACAGAAGTTGTAACTGAATCTATCTGTATGATTTTTTATTTAATACTGTAGGTAGTATTTTTCTTACGTCTAGATAGTAGAAATCGTATTTTTAATATTTTTTCCTCATGGTTGTGGGCTGTTTTAACTACAAGTTAATCGGATTTATCCTACTTACTTTATCGAGCTGTTGATTGATCATGCCCCGGCGTCGAAAGTGGGGCCAAATAGCCATCGTTCGTAGCTGGTATTAGCTCCTTTGAAAGCTTTCTACGGTTCAATCCTATGAATAAAACAGGTACTTGATAATGTTCAAAAAGTTTGCAATCGCCGTTCCGATGACCCTCCTGGCCCTGAGTTCTTCGATGGCGTTCGCTGCGGAAGAATCGCGCAGCACCATCAACATTACTGCTGAAATTCCGAGCTCGATCTTTCATGCCTAGCCTGTAAACCCGGAGTTTGGTAAAGACGAGAAAATGAGTTACCGCGTCCTTGACGGAACCCTGGCAGATATCGTTGGCCAGTACGATATCAAGCACAGCGAGGGCCCGGTGCACGCCTACGTCGAAGGCGGTCCGCAACCCTTGTTCAACGGTTCTGTGGCGAAAAACATTACCCTGACTTATACCTTCAATGGAAAGGAATTGACCGGTACCAGTCAGGAAGTGGTAAGTGATACCGAAGCCACTGCCGGCATGCGTGCGGATCTGCGTATTTCCGCAACCAAACCCACTGCCACTCAGGTCGGCAGCTACTCCGCCAATCCGGTCGTGATTTTCGATGCCGTGCCCCGCACTTAAGCCTTGATCCAAGGCTCGTCCTTATTTGATGACCTGACCGATCGGCAGACGATTTTTTGTCTGTCGATCGGCCTACATATTTATCCATAGAGTATTTCGTTCATGTTCCCGATGACTCCCATCGCGGCGGCGCTTGCACTTTTTTTTTGTGCAACGGCCTTGGCCGCACCCACGGAAAACGGAACTACACCGAGAAGTTTGCTGGCGCAGGCCAAGGGGCTGCCGAGCGAGTTTGAAGAACACTTCTTTGAGGTGCCGCTGGCGGTGCGGGTGGAACTTGACCAACAGTTTCTCGGTGAGGCGATGGTCGTGTTAACCCGCGACGACCGCATCACCCTCGTCGACTTCACTGATGTCAGCGACAGCACGATCAAGCCCAGTGAACGCGACATCTGGGCCAACTATCTGAAACAAGGCGTGGCGCTGGGCGACTGCAAGGCGAAATGCCCCGAGCAGCTATTGGCCGTGCACTACAGCCTGGAAAACTCGCTGCTGTCGATCCTCACGGAAAACGCCGAGCGCGACAATCAGGAGCAGCGTTATTACAACCAGCCCGAAGGCGGCAGCACCGGGTTGATCGTGCGCAACCAGCTGAACCTCAACGGTGGCCAAAACCAGGACCTGGGCGGGCGATATGGTCTTGAAGCCAGCAGCAGCCTCGGTAACTGGACTCAAGCGGTGAACCTGCAATTGTCGCGACTGGGCGGTGTGGATAACCAGACCTATCACGCCGTGCATGAGCTTTATACCCAGCGTGAACTGGAAGGCAACTTTGTGCGCCTGGGCTATTTCACCCCCACCTCCGAAGGGCTGACCCGCCAGCCACGCTCCTTCGGCGCCAGCCCGGACACCGCAGTGGGTGTCATGTACGGCAGCTCCGACAGCCTGGCCATCAACAACCCGAAACCGTCGGTCTACCCGATCTACGTCACGGCCAATCGCCAGGGTTCGGTGGAAATCTATCGCGACGGTTTGCTGATCAACACGCAGGCGATGCCGGCCGGTTTGCAGACCCTCGACACGCGACCCTTGCCCGGCGGCATCTATGAAGTGGAAGTGCGCCTGATCGAAGACGGCAAGATCACCTCCAGCACCCAGGAGCTGGTCTACAAACCGAACAACTGGCGCAATCATGACGAGCGCTGGCGCTACAACCTGTTCGCCGGGCGTGAATCCAAATTGCTCAGCAACTGGGACGATCAGAACGACGGCGACCTGACGACCGGTGCCGCCTTCAACTTTCTGCTGCACCCGCGCGTCATCCTCGGCCTGTCGGGTCGACAGGTGAAAGACGCCCTGCAATACGGCACCTCGGTCGATTGGGCCATCGTCAACAATGCCAGCGTCTACGCCAACGTCTACAAAACCGAGGACTACGGCACCGGCCTCGATGTGCAGGGCCTTTATTCCTACGGCAACGGCAGCATCGTCGCCAGTCACAATCGCAGCTGGCTCGACACAACCCGGCTCTACGACACGCTGCCGGACGGCACGCGTGTGCGACAGCGCAACGTATTTATCGGCCAGACCAGCAACTCGTCGATGTCGGTGAACCATCGGCTCACCACCAAAAGTTCGGTCAATGCCCGGGTGTCTCATAGCGAAGGCAACACCGAAGGGGTCGGCGTCGATCTGGGTTGGAGCCAGCGCAGCCGATTGTTCGGCAGCGACGCCAACTGGCGCTTGTCGCTGTTCGACAGACCGGGCAGTTTCAGCTCCGGCAATGACCGCAATCGTGGTGTCGACCTGAGCGTCAACATTGCCCTGGGCGGTCCGGGCGAACAGATCTCCGGCAGCATCGGCACCCGTACCGCTCGCGACGGCGGGCGCGATAACAATGCCTCGATCACCTACCGCAAAGATTTGCAGGATCACCTGCTGCAAAGCGTTTCCGCCACGGCCATCACCGACACCTATGGCATCGGCATGAACGCGATGGCGACGATGCAATCGGACCTGGCCAACGCCGACGGTTTTATCCAGCGTTCCTCTTACAACAACGACTTAACCGGTGGCCTGAACCTCGACAGCACCGTCGCGGTCGGTGGGCAAAAAATGGTCGTGACCAGCCAGTCCCAACGCAACGGTGCGGGCATGATCATCGATGTCGAGTCGGACATCGATGACATCGCCCTGCGTGCCGACGATTTGAGCGGCGGCAGCGCAATCCTCAAGCCCGGGCGCAATTTCGTGCCGATCACCGCCTACAAAAGCAGCTCGGTCAGTTTCGACTTCGAGGGCAATCACGTTCCGGCCGCGACCATCCAGCCGGCCCGCTCCAGCTATCACCTGAACAAGGGCGGCGTGGACTACCGCAAGATCACCATCAGCAAAACCCTCACCGTGCTCGGCCGCTTGATCGACCCCCAGGGCAAACCGCTCAAGGGCCACCACATCATCAACCACGCCAGCCGTGGGGTCAGTGAAGTGGACGGGTTCTTCTCGATGGAAATGAAGGCCGGCTCGCCGACCCTGGAAGTGCGGTATGGCGATCAGTTGCTGTGCCAGTTCCGCCTCGACCCGAGTGGTGCGCGCCGTGAGAACGATGTGTTGATGATTGGGGATTTGCGGTGTACGCCGGATACGTTGGCGGATGTAACTTATAAAGCCGAGAGCGCTGGTTAAACTATGAATGGCTTGGATGGAATTAAACGAGTATTTAAAATAAGTGCGGTGTGTGCCTTGCTGTCGGGTCTGTTGATACCCGTGGTTGCCGTGGCGGATGTGGTGGAGATTAGTGCGGAGTTCGTACCTGATCCTTCGAATCCAGCATTTAACAGTTTCAAAAATACCACGCCGCCTAGTGGGTTCTGCGCGATACAACCGTTTTGGTGTAATGTAAATAAAGTATTTAGTATTCAAAGTAATATTACTGCCGAATCTAAAGATCCCATTCTGGCTAATCATGCGCTGCGTCAGGGGCCAATGTTTCAGATTCCAGCGCAGTGGCGTGATCTGGAAGTATTCCATGAAGGCGGTATCGAATCAGCAACCGTCCAGCTCCGTGTCGTGAGTATAGGCGCGAACTACCTTCTGAACCCCTCTGTGAGGGAGTTGATTGGAAGGCCTGAGGTGTCTCTTTCAAAGGCGCATGGACTTTTATGGGGAGGGCGCGAGACAGATTACTCTATTGGTCAATGGAGCAGTCCACCTCGTCCTTGCCGCTCGACAATCAATGTGCACTATTATGAGAACACTTGGGGCAGTTTCTACTGGACGGTTCCGGACGGGCAAGCATGTGGAAAAACAGCGGCTTTTGATATTCCCAGCTTCGCTTATTCAAGGCTGGACTTGATGTATGAGCTTGTGACACCCAGTCCACTGAAAATGAAGGCGGGTATTTACACTGGAAGAGTACGCTATGGCGTTGGCCCGATGATGGACTTTGACTTGGGGGACGTTATGGTGCCCAGTGATAACGAACTGGTCTTTAACTTCACTCTGAAGGTTGATCATATATTCAAGGTCGAGATCCCCCCGGGTGGCAACACCGTCGTCCTGCTGCCACAAGGTGGCTGGCAGGCTTGGATGAACCAAGGTCGCAAACCTACGCGATTGTTCCGTGATCAAACCTTCAATATCTGGACCTCTACGCCATTCAAGATGAGCCTGGAGTGCGAGCATTACGCGGCCAATAGTACCTGCGCGTTACAGGACGATAAAAATAATCAAGTGCCGGTGGATGTCTCGGTGAGTTTGCCCAGTGGTTTAAGCGACGCAGAACGGCAATCGGTGAGCCGGCGCCGATTGCGGGTAGATGGCGTCGGGACGGAAAACTTCGAACCCGCTCTTTACGTTGATCGCAAGCCCGGAACCTTGCACTTCGAAGTGAGTAAAGGGGCTGTGGAAGAAATGCTGACGCGAGACAGTCGTCACTATTCTGGCGATATCACCGTTATTTGGGATTCGGAAATTTAGTTAGCACGTTGGCGGTCGCGCCTGATGCTTTTTAATGAATGAGGTTTTAATGATGAAGCGTCTGTTGGCACTGTTTGGGTTTTATCTGTTTTCTCACGCGGTTCATGCGGGTCCAAGTATCAATGTGGGGGTGGTCTACGACTACCTGGATGGCGATAAAAGCACCTACCTGAAACGGGTGTTCAACGGTGGCGACAGCACCGCCTTCGTCAAGGTCAATATTCTCGAGATCGTCTATGACGCCGACGGCAAGTCGCAGGAAGTGCCGCTCAAATCCAGTGCCGACGGGAGCACCCGGGACGGCTTGATGGCCAGCCCGGCGCGGCTGATCGTGCCCGCCAGTGGTATGCAGGGCACGCGACTGTTGTACATGGGCGAACGGGATCGCGAGCGCTATTTCCGCGTGCGTTTTGTGCCGGTGGTGCCCGAGAAGGAAGACGAGTTCGCGGTTTCCGTTGAAGAGCGCGAGGAATACAAGAAAACCCTGTCCGCCGGGGTCACGGTACTGGCGGGGTATGGCACGGTGTTTTTTGTTCGTCCCAAAGACACGCGTTTCGCCAGCGTGATCGAGAACGACGCGAGCCATTACCGTATCCGCAACAACGGCAACACCGTGGTGGTGATCGATGAGTTCAAGGACTGCTCGGTCAAGAACGACCAGGACTGCATGCCCACCACCAAGCATCACATTCTGGCGGGCCGCACTTTCGAGTTCGAGAAACAGGCCGGTCGCGACTACCGCTTCACCCTGGTTGAAGGCGAGAGCAGCAAGAAACTCGACGTGAAAGGCTGATGATCATGTTCAGAAAACTGACGGTGTTGCTGCTGCCTGCGCTGGTGCTGTGGGCCAGTTCGGCATTTGCCGCCCGCGAGGTGCATCACTTCGAGGTGTTCGTGACGATCCCGAGCCAGGCGTTCTACGTCATTCCCGCCGACCCCGGCTGGATTCACCGCGAGCAGCAATTGCCGTGGAATCTGGTGACCTCGACCCTGGGCAGCTTGCGCAAGTATTTCGATGTGAAGAATGAAGCCGGCTCCATCGAAGCCCGGCTTGAGGGCAGGCCTTTTCTGTCCAACGGCACGGATGCCCATGACATCGGTTTGCGCGTGCTGTTCAACGGCCATGTGCTGAATGAACTGGACAGTAGCGAAGTGGTGTCAATGAGCGATGCCGCGCCGGGTAAACGGGTGTTGCTGGAGATCGTGCCAATGCCGCCTGACGATGGGGTTTACAAACCGGGCAGCTATTTCGGCAGCGTCAATTTGATTTTCAATGCAGTGCTGCCGGGTGCGTGATGCGATGAAAGACTGGCTGTCGACCTGACTCGTTTCAGAGGAAAAAACATGAATCATTCAGTGGGCCCGGGGCGACAGGTACGTTGCTGTGTCGGGATCGGGATTTTATCGTTGCTCACCTGTTCTTCAGCCTGGTCGGAAGAAGTCTCGATCCTGGCGTCGTTCAGACCGGATTCTGCAAACCCTGAGCAGAACACATTCAGGAATGACACACCTTCCAGTGGTTATTGCGCGAGTTATCCCCTCGAGTGCCATGCCAGCGAGACGTTCAGCCTGCGCGTGCCGATACAGTTCAACTCCAATGCGCCGATCGAGGCGAATCATCCGTCGTCGCGCCAGGGTGCTACGTTCAAAGTCCCTGCTCAGTGGCGCGAGTTTTCCGTGGTGCATGAAGCGACGGGCGAACCCGAGACGGTCAAGGTTCGAATTGCAGGTCTGGGCTCCCAGTATGTGACGGAGGACGTTGTCAGGCTTGTCGGTGGAGGGAGCGACTATCGACAAGCCCACAATCAACTGTGGGGCAACAGTTGGGTGAATGCGCCCGCTCCCTGTCGTTATAGTGGCGTAGGGGCTTACGGGTCGACTTACTATGCCTTTTTCTGGAAAACACCCGCCGAGGCCAGCTGCGATAAGCAGGCCAGGTTCAGCGTGCCCTGGCTGCGTTACAACTATCTGGACTTCGCCTATGAACTGATCACACCGAACCCGTTGGGTATGTCTACGGGCCGTTATTCGGGAAGCCTGACCTACAGCGTCGGACCGAACGGTGATTTCGACATGGGTGACGTTATGCTGCCAAGCGATTCGACACTGAAGCTGAATTTCACTCTGGAAGTGCAGCACACGCTCAAGGTGGAAATTCCACCCGGCGGCAATCGCGTTGAGCTGGTCCCGCAGGGCGGCTGGCAAGCGTGGCTGACGCAGGGGCGCAAGCCGGTACGGCTGTTCCGCGATCAGACGTTCAATGTGTCTTCGTCGAGTCGTTTCAAGATGAGCCTCGACTGCCAGTACACCCTGGATGGCAACCGCTGTTCGGTGCGCGATCCGGTTTCCAGTCATTTCGTACCGCTCGACGTCAGCGTGACCCTGCCCAATGGCCTGGTGGATGCCACAGCGCAACCGGTCAACCGCCGACCGTTGCGGCGCGACGGCATTGGCACCGAACTGTTCCAGCCACGCTTTTATGTCGATCGCAAACCGGGAACATTGCACTTCGAGATTGCCCGGGAGGAGGTCGGCGAAATGCTCAAACCCGGTGTCGCCCGATCCTACTCCGGCCTTGTCACGGTCATCTGGGATTCGGAAGTGGGTTAAGGGTTGAACCCTGATGCATCACCCGATGCATCAGGGTTTTGTGGTTATTGCCGTGCGTCTTTTTGCAGCGCTGCACGGGTCAGCTTTCTGCTCAGCTCTTTTTCTTCGTAGCCCATATCGTGAAGCAATCCGCCGTAGACCTCATCGGTCATGTCTTGATCCGTCAGCACCACACTCTCATCAATAACCGGGTTTCGGCGCTCACGCTTGCCAAACGGCGAAACAGCATCGACTCCGCTTGCCAGGGCAAACCGAGGCGCTGGGCCAGGCCGGTTTCGTTGGCGAGGTACACCTCCACTTCATCGGGATTGCCCGGCCGGCTGCCGAAATCGGCCCGGGCAATGTCATCCACGCGCGCGAGGCGAGCGGCACCTTTGGCCAGGTTCAGCAGTTTGCTTTCAAGCACGGCGTTGGACGTCGACAAGGCATGGGCTTCGGACGCGACATCGACGTCGACACCGAACTGTTTGAGCAACGCGTCGGTCAGCAACGGTTCGACGAACGCGTAAACGCCTTGCACCTTTTCCATGACCTGGTCGAGTGTGTTTTGAGCGGACCAGAGTTCAAGATTGGCTGCTTGTAATGGCGCGTGATCGAAATCCCTGGCGCTCTGTATCCATTGCCCTGAAGCCGTTTGTGTGAGGCTCAGTTCATGAATCCGTCGCAGTGAAGCGCCTTTGAAGGTGGGGTGGATGCGGTTCTGGATGAACGCGTAGTGGCGACCTTTGTTGTCGTCGTCCCCGGATGTCGGTAGCGCTGATATACGTCCGTGTAAGTCAGTCATGCTTTTAATAAACCTTGAGCATTAAGTGGAGTGACCAGCCTAACGCCCGAGGCTCAAAGTAAAAGTTTGAATTACCGCTGCTTGATCCGCGTTCCTCTGTGTAAAGGCATTGGAATTATCAATGCCGAAAATAATTAATTACCGCCATCGTTTATCAGCGTCGCGCCACCTCCACGGGCAGGCATTGGGTATGCGTGCCCGGTTGCAGATACGGCGTGAGAATCGGTGCCATGCCCTTGAGTACTTGCACCGGTAAGGCCGAGGTGAATTTGAAGGCTTCGGCGGTGCTCCCTGGGACGAATGCGGTCAACGTACCGAAGTGGCTGTCGCCGACATAGAACACAAAGGTCGCCGTGCGGTTGATCGACTTCGAACTCAGAATCCGCCCGCCGGAACCAATGGCTTCGATGCGGTTGTCGCCGGTCCCAGTCTTGCCGCCCATGGCCAGCGGCTTGCCATCGGGGGTGACGAACGTGCCGGAAACACGTTTGGCCGTACCGGCGTCCACCACGTGCGACAAGGCTTCGCGCATGGCCGCGGCCACTTCGGACGGCATCACCCGTTTGCCGACATCCGGGTCGTTGATCAGCTTGGTTTCGTAGGGCGTATTCGCCGCGAAGTGCAGGCTGTCGATGCGCAGCGTCGGCATGCGCACGCCGTCGTTGAGGATGGTGCCGATCAGTTCCGCCAACGCTGCCGGGCGGTCGCCGGAACTGCCGATGGCGGTGGCCAGCGAGGGCACCAGGTGATCGAACGGATAGCCGACTTTCTGCCAGCGCGCGTGAATGTCGAGGAACGCTTCGATCTCCAGCATGGTGCGGATGCGGCCATCGCGGGCACCCTTGTGTTTGCTTTTGAATAGCCAGCTGTAGACTTCCTGGCGTTCAAACTGGCTGGCCTTGACGATATCGCTCCACTTGGCGTCGGGATGATTCAACAAATAACCGATCAGCCACAGATCCAGCGGGTGGACCTTGGCGATGAAGCCCTGGTCCGGCAAGTCGTAGAGCCCGGGGCTGTAGTTTTCGTAAAGCCGTTGCAGACGTTCGTCCGTGAGTTTTTCGGTGAGCTTGGCGCCGGCGAGGTGCGAGCGCACGAAGGTGTTGAAGCTCTCCTGACTGGCTTGCGGCAACAGATAGCGATGCACCGCGGCCATGCGAATCGGCGTCGGGCGCATGCTGTCGAGGAAGGTTTCGAGCCGTGCCTGGGTGTCCTTGTTTTTGTATCTCTTCCAGAACTTCAGCAGGAACGAAGTGCCTTCGCGGTCGGCGAACTCGGCGAGGTATTCCTGACGCCGCGGGTCGCGGTCGTCCCCGAGCAGGGCGGCGCTGTTGTTCGGGCCGGAGTAGGTGGTGTAGCGCACCAGGTCACGCATCAGCCGAATGAACGGCAGGTTGATCGATTCGCGCAGGGCATCGCGCAAGGTCGGTATGCGACCGTTGTCTTCCTTGCGGAAGTTGACGAAGGTATGCAGCCCGCCGCCGGTGAAAAAGGCTTCGCCGGGGCTGGCCGAATATTTGCGGTCCAGTGCGGCGCTGAGCATGGCCGCCAGGTTGCGGTCCTTGTTCTGGATCAGGTACTCGACGGCCCATTGGCTCAGGCGATCCTGATCCGGGACGTCGACTTTCTTCAGTTCCGGGACGGTCATTTCGGCGTACTTGTCGTGCAGCTCGGCGATGATTTGCAGATAAGTCGTCAGCACCCGCATTTTCGCGGTCGAGCCCAATTCCAGTTTGCTGCCTTCGTTGATGTCGAATGGCTGATCGGTGCTGTCGGTCTGCACGCGCACCCGCGAACCGTCCGGGGTCAGTTCGAACAGGGTGAAGCTGTAGCGCACTTGCGTGGTGCTGGTGGGCGTGAGCAGGCGTTCGCCCATCAAACCGATCTGCGTGGCAAACGCCGGGTCGGCCAAATGCTTGAGGTACTCGGTGACCTGGGTTTGCAAATCGCCTTGCAGGGTGCTGGTGGCCGAGAGATCGAGGCGGTCGAGGTCGTACAGCGGACGATTGAGCAACCCGCCCAGGCGACTGCGCGCCACGCTGATGCCTTTGTTGGTTTCGATCGGTTGAATGGTCGGCTGGGTCTGCCAGTCGCGATACACCACTTTGCTGGCCAAGGCGGCGGCAGCGAACGGCGCGTCGATCACAAAGTTTTGCGCCAGCAGGCGAATGTGGCTGTCGGTGAGTTCGGCCAGTTCGTCGTGGCCCTTGGACAGGTAGTGGGAAGGGCGGCGCTGGGCAATCATCAACGACAGCATCTCTCGCAGGGCCAGGCCTTTTTCCGCCATGGCCTTTGGATCCGTGTCGGTACTGAGCAACCGTTCGTTGGCCTGGTTGAAATCGGCGCCGTACCAGACGCGCAAACCTTCGGCCATGCCGTGCACTTCGCCGTGGCCGGGCACGGCGGACAGCGGCACGCTGTTGAGGTAATCCCGCACCACGTTCTGCCGAGCTACAAGCGTTTCCGGCCCGGCCTGATAGGCGCGCACGCTGGCGGAAATCATCTGGCGGATTTTTTCCCCGCCGGATACGGTCAAGCCGTCGGGCGAATGCCGGTACTTCTCCAGCTGCGTCGCGAGGGTACTGCCGCCTGCCGATTGGCCAGGCATGTGCAGCAACTTGGCGACCTGCGACCACGCGGCCATGCCGAACCGTGGCCAATCCACGGCGGGGTTGGCCCGGGGCTGACGAGGGTCGAGCAGGAAGCGGTTTTCGATGAACAGCAAACTGCTGACCACCACCGGCGGGATCGCGTCAAAGCTCGAATAGAGTTGCTGTGGGTATTTGTACTGATACAGCGGTGCCGCGCGGCAATCGGTGATCGACAATCCGGCCTGGATCTTCTCCGCATAGGGCACGAAAAAGCCTTTGTCGGTGTAGTCCATCAACGGTTGGGAAAAGCGGGTTTGTGCCGCAACGACGTAGTCGCGCTTGATCAGGCGCGGCAGGAATTCACCCAGAGCGCTGTAGCCCAGACGCAAGTCAAAAGGCCCGGCCCCTGGATAGCGAATGGCATCGCTCGGGCCGGGCTTCAGTTCGTAGTTCAGGGTCGCGGCATATTTGCTGACTTCCCGGGATTGAAACTTCGAGGTACGCATTTCCCTGGCAGCGGCCAACCCCAGAACGATCAGGATAATCAACACCAATAACCAAAACGCCTTCCACCCGTGTTTGGTGCGACTACGACGGGGTTTTTCGGGTATAGGCGCTTCATCCACACGTTCAGTCGGAACCACAGTTTTACTCGTATCGGTTTGCCATAACGCGCCCATAGTCGACTGATCCATTCACGCAGATTGATCTGACTTGTCTGAAGCTTAGACGGTGGATGGTGCCGGTGAAAAAATTGTGAACACCCGGATATCGAATATTCACCGTCGCGAGTGATGAGCGACGGTTCTTTTTTGCCGGCGCTGGTTTGCCGGCGATGGCGATTTCACGGACGCCATCGCTGGCAAGCCAGCTCCTACAGGGTTGAAGTGACCCCGATGTTTTTGCCCCCCCCGATCCGTAGGAACCGGCTTGCCGGCGATGGCGATTTCATGGGCGCCATCGCTGGCAAGCCAGCTCCCACAGGGTTGAAGTGACCCCGATGTTTTTGCCCCCCCCGAGCCGTAGGAGCCGGCTTGCCGGCGATGGCGATTTCATGGACGCCTTCGCTGGCAAGTCAACTCCCGCAGGATGGCTGTAATAGAGCCATCGCTACGTAAATGCTGCCTAGGTAGGGGCATGACGATGCACCAATGCTGTGCAATACTTCGCGCCGTTTTAACGGTGGAAATTACTGAAAAAGTCAGGTAATGCACCTCCGTAAATCGCGCTATAGCCGAGATTTCTCGCTGAATGTTGTGGTTTATAGAGTGAAAACTCCTGTTGGAAGCTTTTTATACTGCACGCCCCGCTGATCTTGCAGGTTTTGTCCTACAAGACGGTCCTGCCCACGAAGCAGGTCCGGTTTCAGACAAGCAATGGCTTATCGGTCAGCGCTTCGACACTCGGTGGCCATATCCAATAACAAGACGAGGTTGTACCCCTATGCCAGTCGGCAATCACCTGCCCCACGGCGAGCCCGCTCAGGGCGGCCCGCTTAAACGCGAACTCGGCGAACGGCATATTCGCTTGATGGCGCTCGGTGCCTGTATCGGCGTCGGTCTGTTTCTCGGTTCGGCCAAGGCCATTGAAATGGCTGGCCCGGCCATCATGCTGTCCTACATCATCGGCGGTCTGGCGATCCTGGTGATCATGCGCGCCCTCGGCGAAATGGCCGTGCATAACCCGGTCGCCGGCTCCTTCAGCCGTTACGCGCAAGATTACCTTGGCCCGTTGGCGGGGTTCCTGACGGGCTGGAATTACTGGTTCCTGTGGCTGGTGACCTGCGTCGCGGAAATCACCGCCGTGGCGGTGTACATGGGCGTCTGGTTTCCCGAGGTGCCGCGCTGGATCTGGGCACTCGCGGCGTTGATCAGCATGGGCTCGATCAACCTGATCGCCGTAAAAGCCTTCGGTGAATTCGAGTTCTGGTTCGCCCTGATCAAGATCGTCACCATCATTGCGATGGTGATCGGCGGCGTCGGCGTGATCGCGTTCGGCTTTGGCAACGACGGCGTGGCGTTGGGGATTTCCAATCTCTGGGCTCACGGCGGCTTCATGCCCAACGGCGTGCAAGGCGTGTTGATGTCCCTGCAAATGGTGATGTTCGCCTACCTCGGTGTCGAGATGATCGGCCTGACCGCCGGTGAAGCGAAGAACCCGCAGAAGACCATTCCGAACGCCATCGGCTCGGTGTTCTGGCGGATTCTGCTGTTCTACGTCGGCGCGCTGTTCGTGATCCTGTCGATCTACCCGTGGAATGAAATCGGCACCCAGGGCAGTCCATTCGTGATGACCTTCGAGCGTCTGGGCATCAAGACCGCTGCGGGCATCATCAACTTCGTGGTGATCACCGCCGCACTGTCGTCCTGCAACGGCGGCATCTTCAGCACCGGGCGCATGCTCTACAGCCTGGCGCAGAACGGTCAGGCCCCGGCCGGTTTTGCCAAAACATCGAACAACGGGGTGCCGCGTCGTGCGCTGCTGCTGTCGATTTTCGCCTTGTTGCTGGGCGTGCTGCTGAATTACCTGGTGCCTGAAAAAGTCTTCGTCTGGGTGACCGCGATCGCTACGTTCGGCGCGATCTGGACCTGGGTGATGATCCTGCTGGCCCAGCTCAAATTCCGCCAAGGCCTGAGCGCCAGCGAACG
Organism: Pseudomonas sp. O230; assembly: GCF_045447035.1. Classification (NCBI taxonomy): domain Bacteria; kingdom Pseudomonadati; phylum Pseudomonadota; class Gammaproteobacteria; order Pseudomonadales; family Pseudomonadaceae; genus Pseudomonas; species Pseudomonas sp. O230. Next base: position 210,909 of record NZ_JBJGXN010000004.1, read on the forward strand.
GGCCGGGCTGAAATACAAGATGTGGCTGTACCCGGTCAGCTCGTACCTGGCACTGGCGTTTCTGGTGTTGGTGGTCGGCTTGATGGCGTACTTTCCGGACACTCGTGTGGCACTTTATGTCGGCCCGGCGTTCCTGGTGCTGCTGACCGTGTTGTTCTACGTGTTCAAGCTGCAACCGACCAATGTGTCGCAAGGTGCGGTGCGTTCGGCTTCGTAAGTCGTAACGCTTGAAATGAAAAAGCCCCGGTCAATTGGCCGGGGCTTTTTAATGGCAGATGAGATCTTCTGTGGTGAGGGGATTTAGCGAGTCGTCGCCACAAGGTTTTACACCGTCAATATCAGGCGGCGGCGACCTGTGCCGGCCGGGTCAATCGCTTATTGAAATCCAGCCAAGCCCCGAGCAACGCCATCAACCCCGCACCCACCAGGGCTGTGAATATCTGCATGGCAAACGCATCGTCGGTCATGGCATTGACCATGTCCGCCAGCGGCGCCAACAGCACGCCGAGGCAGAAGATCTCCAGCGAATAACGGCCCATGCGACAGCTTTGCTGCGCCAGCCAGTTTTGCGTCCAGCCGGTATCCGGCAACAGTTTCGCCGTGACGTACGCCAGCGCCAGGAAGTGCAGCAACCGTACCGGCGACAGGTCGGTCTTGCTGATCGGATACAACAGATTGCTCAGCCACGCGGGCATCAGCGCGTCATGAATTTCCGGCCACCGCCACGAGACGGTCAGCACGCCGGTGACCACCACGTACACCGCGGCGCTGACAAACAACGGCCGGCGCAGCAGCGGGCGCGTGTCGGGTAATCGGGGGCGCTGCCCGTGCGTCGCCGCCGCGCCGCCGAGTACGAACAGCAGTTGCCAGACCACGGGGTTGAAGTACCACACGCCATCCTTGATGGCCGCCAGGTTCCAGCCGAACCACGGCGCCAGCAAGTACACGGTCAACGACACGGCCACCACCGCCCACGGTTTGTGCACCAGCAGCGGCAACACCAGCGGCAAACCGGCCAGCAGCACGATGTACAGCGGCAGCGGGTCCATGAGGTTCGGTTTGAAGCGCAGCAGCAGTTCGTCGACCAAGGCTTGCTGCGGGTTGGTGATGAAATGGTGCATGCCCATTTCCTCCACCAGATCCCTCGTTTCCACGTGGCTGTTGGCGAAGAACACGATGCCCATCAGCATCGCCAGCAGGAAAATATGCACCACGTAGAGCACCCAGACACGGCGCAGGATCTTCACGCAGGCAATCAGATAACCATCGCGTCGGAAGATTTTTCCGTAGGCCAGAACGGCTGCGTAACCGGCGAGAAACACGAAAATTTCGGCGGCGTCACTGAAACCGAAATTACGCGGGGTGATTTGCCCGAGGGGGTTGTGAGGTACGTGATCCCAGAAGATGAAGATCAGCGCCAGGCCTCGAAAAAAGTCGATCCGGTGATCGCGTTCAAACGTCATGACAGCGGGCTCGTGAACGGGTGTTGAATAAGGAGTGGCCAGCGCTGCAAAAGGTTGCGCGCCGCACATCGGCGGCGCGCAGGGTGGCGTGATTCGACGGCAATTGCAAAAAACTCGCTATTACTGAATGTCTCAAATGTCCCTGGCTGAATGAATACGCCCGCTGGGCCATAAAAGAGTCGGCCCCGATCCAGGCGCTTCGCGGGTGACGACGGGCGTCAGAACGCATCCATCAGCACAACAATGCAATCCCGGGCCTGGAAACGGTTGATCTGCGGCACCAACCGCCGAAAATGTTCAGACTGGCAATGAGCATCCAGCGCCGCCTGATTCGGCCATTGTTCGATGAAGATAAAGTGGCCGGAGTCTTTTTGATCGATGAACAGGTCGTAAGCGATGCAATCGGGCTCCAGTCGAGTCTTCTCGACCAGTTCGGCATACCAGGGGCGAACGGTTTCAATGTGTTCGGGTTTGATGAAATCCCGAGCGATGACTTTCAGCACGAAGTTCTTCCTTGGTGTAAAGCCAGCCTCCCTATGAGACTGGCGTTCAAACAGTGTTTACGAAGCAGCCAACTCATTGGGCTCAAAACTGTCCGCCCGCGCCATCTGCCACATGCGCGAGTAAAACTCGCCGTTGACCTCGCCGGTGAGCAATTCCCCCGGTTTCAAAAACACATGCAGTTGCGAGAACAGTTTGATCTCGGTCGCCGACATGCGCCGCACCAGGTGCTTGGCCGACAATTGCGACGGATGATCGAGGCCGGCGGCGGCGAGCATTTCCGCCAGGGCCTTGAGGGTGTTGCGGTGGAAGTTGAACACCCGCTGGGCCTTGTCGGGGACGACGAGGGCGCGCTGGCGCAGGGTGTCCTGGGTGGCGACGCCGGTCGGGCATTTGTTGGTGTGGCACGACTGCGACTGGATGCAACCGATGGCGAACATGAAGCCGCGCGCCGAGTTGGCCCAGTCGGCGCCGATGGCCAGCACGCTGGCGATGTCGAAGGCGCTGACGATCTTGCCGCTGGCGCCGAGTTTGATTTTGTCCCGCAGGTTCAGGCCCACCAGCGTGTTGTGCACGAACAGCAGACCCTCGCGCATCGGTACGCCGATGTGGTCGGTGAATTCCACAGGCGCCGCACCCGTGCCGCCTTCCTTGCCATCGACGACGATGAAGTCCGGAAGGACGCCGGTTTCCAGCATGGCCTTGGCGATGCCCATGAATTCCCATGGGTGGCCGAGGCAGAACTTGAAGCCCACCGGTTTACCGCCGGACAGTTCACGCAATTGCTGGATGAAGTGCATCAGTTCGATCGGCGTGGAAAACGCACTGTGCCGCGACGGCGAGATGCAGTCTTCACCCATCAGGATGCCGCGGGTTTCGGCGATTTCCTGGGTGACTTTGTGCTTGGGCAGAATCCCGCCGTGGCCAGGTTTGGCACCTTGGCTCATCTTGATTTCGATCATCCGCACTTGCGGGGTTTGCGCTTGGGCGGCGAAGCGTTCCGGGTCGAAGCGCCCGTCTGCCGTGCGGCAACCGAAGTAGCCGCTGCCGAGTTCCCAGGTCAGGTCGCCGCCGTTTTCCCGGTGGTAGGCGCTGATGCTGCCTTCGCCGGTGTCGTGGGCGAAGTTGCCGAGCTTGGCGCCCTGGTTCAAGGCGCGAATGGCGTTGGCGCTGAGCGAGCCGAAACTCATCGCCGAGATGTTGAACACTGACGCCGAATACGGCTGCGTGCACTGCGGGCCGCCGACGATCACTCGAAAACTGCCCGGGTCACTCAACGGCGCCGGGCGCATGGAGTGGCCGATGAATTCGAAACCCGACTGGTACACGTCGATCAACGTGCCGAAGGGTTTGTCGGCGCTTTCGTTCTTGGCACGCGAGTAGACCAGCGAGCGCTGGGCCCGGGAGAAGGGCAGGGCGTCGCTGTCGGACTCAAGCAGGTATTGGCGGATTTCCGGACGAATGCCCTCCACCAGATAGCGGATGTTGCCGAGGATCGGGTAGTTGCGACGCACGGCGTGCGGGCTTTGCAGCAGGTCGAACAGGCCTACGAGGCTCAGGACGCCGGTGACTGCGGTGATCGGCCAGAGCCAGTCGTGTTCCAGGAACGGCAAACTGGCGAGGGTGAAAATCACGCAAGCGGCAAAGAAGGCGTAGCGGCTCAGGAGTGACAGGCTCATACGGTTTCCTTGGGTTCGGACTCGGTTGTTATCAGGCCAGGATTCACACTAAACCCTGTGGGAGCGGGCTTGCCCGCGATTGCGTCATGTCAGCTAACTGATATTTTTCTGAAAGGTCGCTATCGCGGGCAAGCCCGCTCCCACAGTGGAAAAGCGTCAAGCCCACCACTGGACAGTCAGGCATTCTGCGCCTGGAGAAAAATCGAAAACAGCTCGGACTGGGACTTGATCCCCAGCTTGCTGTACATGTGTTTTTTATGGACTTTCACGGTTTCGACAGAGATTTCCAGCTTACGGGCGATTTCTTTACTGGAGCAACCGCTGAGCATCAAACGCCCGACATCCAGCTCGCGCGCGGTCAGTTGCGCCCCTTTGAGTTGCTGCACCGAAGCTTCCAGCTGCACCCGCCAGTCGCCTTGCACCGGCGCCGGTGCGAGGGCCACGACTTCGTTGATTTCGTAAGGCAGGCGCTGGCGCAACAAGCCCAGTACCCACGGCTGGATCAATGACAGCAACGCGATCTGCTGGCCGCTGAAGCGCTGTTTGCTGCCCAGCGACAGGCACAGCGTACGGTCGCCTTCGAGCTGACAATTGAACTGGATTTCATCGGCCACCACATTCAGACGAAAGTAGCGCTGGTAATACTCGGTCAGCTCGAAATGCTCCGGCGCCACTTCCGACAGGCGATACAGCCCGGTGCGCGATTGCTCGCGGCAGGCAATGTAGAACGGGTCGAGCAAGTACAAACCGCGCAGGTAATCCTGAAACAACTGATCCGGGCTGCCGTCTGCACCCGGGCATTCGGCGAACACTTGCGGGTGCTGATCGGCGCTGAAAAGCAGCGCCACCCAGCTGTCGAAGGTCACGTATTGATCCAGTAACCGGACAAGCTGGGTCCAGAAATTGGGCTTGTCGAGGGCGTCGATCAGTTGCCCGACCGAACGGTGCCAGGCGATGTCGTCTAACGAGAGTGTCATGGGTCTACCCCTATCGGGTTACCCCGGCCGCGTGATTCCCTGGCCGGTTGCTTGCTGCGCATACTGGCGCACAGACAACGACCGGGCAATCTTTCTGCCGCCCGGCCACTCGAACAAGGACTACCCATGAAGGTCGAACTCGCCCAACTGGCGGGCCGTGACAACGACACGGCTTACAACCTCGAACGCGCGCTGGCGGCGATTGCGGCCTGCGCGGCCGATACGCAGCTGATCATGTTTCCCGAAAGCCACTTGATGGGCTTCCCGTCGGCCGAGACCGTGGCAGCCGTCGCCGAACCGCTGGACGGGCCGAGCGTCAGCGCAATCGTCGCCGCTGCCCGCGAGCGCAACATCGCCGTGGTGATCGGTACGGCGGAGAACGACAACGGTCGCTTTTTCAACACCACGCTGCTGATCACCCCTAAAGGCATCGCGCTGAAATATCGCAAGACGCACCTGTGGGCGTCGGACCGCGGCGTGTACGAGCCGGGCGACCGCTACGCCACGTGCCTGTGGAACGGCGTGCGGGTCGGCCTGCTGATCTGCTACGACATCGAATTCCCGGAAACCGCCCGCGCCCTCGCGCAACTGGGCGCCGAACTGCTGATCGTCACCAACGGCAACATGGACCCATACGGCCCGACACACCGCACCGCGATCATGGCCCGCGCCCAGGAAAACCAGGCATTTGCGCTGATGGTTAATCGGGTAGAAGCGGGGGATGGCGGATTGTTGTTCGCCGGCGGCAGCGCGCTGGTGAATCCGCTGGGCACGCTGTTGTTCGAGGCCGGGCGGGAGCAGGGGCAGTTCTCGGTGGCGCTGGATCTGAATCAACTGACGGCGGCGCGGCAGGATTATCGGTATCTGGATGATCAGCGGCTGAAGTTGCCGGGGGAGTTTGTTGAGCATGCTTCTGGATTGCGGGAGTTGCTGATTCCCAAGGGCTGATCCTGATTCTGTGTCGCCCGGGCTGACGCCTTCGCGAGCAAGCCCGCTCCCACATTGGTTTTGTGAACGCCCGAGATCAAATGTGGGAGCGGGCTTGCTCGCGAAGAGGCCCAGACAGGCAGCACACCTGTTTGACCTTTCTCCCAAGAACAACAATCGCAACACCCGTAATTTGCGCCGAACTCGGCTCTGCCATAAATCCAATAAAATTCGGAGTAGTCGCTCATGGCTCGTTTGCAACGCACCCTCTCATTAGGGTCGGTGGTGCTGTTCGGCATCGCCTACATGACGCCGATCATTGTGCTCGGCACGTTCGGCATCCTCGCTCAATCCACCGCTGGCATGGTGCCGGCCGCGTACCTCGCGGCGCTGGTGGCGATGTTTTTCACCGCCATGAGTTACGGCCGAATGGCTTCGGCGTTTCCCGTGGCCGGCTCGGCTTACAGTTATGTGCGCAAGGCCATCAGCCCGAAGCTCGGCTTCATTGCCGGTTGGGCGGTGCTGCTCGATTACCTGTTTCTGCCGATGGCGATCTGGCTGATCGGTGCGGCTTACCTCAACTCCGCATTCCCGGCGGTGCCACAATGGATCTGGGTGCTGGCCTTCATCGGCATCACCAGTGCGATCAACATCGTCGGCCTGAAACTGGCCAACGGCATCAACGCCTTGCTGATGCTGGTGCAGTTTCTGGTGCTGATCGCCTTCGTCGCGCTCTGCGTGCATTACGTCGGCGGCGATGCGAGCACGCCGTTGTGGTCGGTGAAACCGTTCTTCAACGGTGACATGCAGATGCCACTGATCATGAGCGGCGCCGCCATTGCCTGTTACTCATTCCTCGGTTTCGACGCGGTCAGCACCCTGACCGAAGAAACCCGCGACCCGCGCCGCACCATCCCGCGGGCGATCATGTTGATCACGCTGATCGGCGGGCTGATCTTCGTCGGCGTGTCGTACTTCGTGCAGATCGCGCACCCGTCGTTCCAGTTCGACAGTGTCGATTCGGCGGCCTATGAAATTGCCCGCAACATCGGTGGCGACCTGTTCGTGTCGATCTTCCTGATCGGCTTGATCGTCGGTCAATTTGCCTCGGGGCTGTCGGCTCAGGCCAGCGGTTCGCGCCTGCTCTATGCCATGGGCCGGGACGGGGTGCTGCCGAAATCCTTCTTCGGTATGTTGCATGAACGTTTCGGCACGCCGATCAACAGCATCCTGCTGTGCGCAGTGGTGGCGCTGCTGGCGCTGAAACTGGACGTCACCACCTCGACTTCCTTCATCAACTTCGGCGCGTTCCTGGCGTTCAGTCTGGTGAACCTGTCGGTGATCTTTCACTACTGGATCGGCGGCGAGAAGAAAGGCCTGCGTGAATGGGTGTTGTTCCTGATCTTCCCGTTCATCGGCCTGGCGGCGGATTTGTGGCTGATGGTCAGCCTCGATCACCTGGCGATTTACCTGGGGCTGAGCTGGCTGGCGATTGGCGTGGTGTACCTGGCGGTGCTGACCGGCGGATTCCGTCGCCAGCCACCGGAGATGGATTTCCAGGAAGCCACCTGACCTCTGAGCTGATGAGCAACCTGTGGGAGCGGGCTTGCCCGCGATAGCGGTGGATCAGCCAGCATGTCTGTTGGATGTGACTCCGTCATCGCGGGCAAGCCCGCTCCCACAGTTGACAGGTGTTCAGGCCGCTGAGTTTGATTGGTGAATCGGCAATTCGACGCGGAAAGTGCTGCCAACACCGACTTCACTGCGCACCAGAATATTCCCCCGGTGTTTCTTCACGATGCCATAGGACAGGGACAATCCCAGCCCTGTCCCCTGGCCCACCGGTTTGGTGGTGAAGAACGGGTCGAAGATTTTTTGCAGGCTGGCCGGCGGGATGCCGGTGCCGGTGTCGGCGACTTCGATCCACACCGTTTCACCGTCAATCCCCGTGCGCAAAGTGAGGGTGCCGCGTTCCGGGCCGATGGCCTGCGAGGCATTGACGATGAGGTTCATGATCACCTGGTTGATCTGTGAGGGCAGGCATTCGATGTCGGGGAGGTGCTGATAGTCCTTCACCACATCGGCCTTGTACTTCAGTTCATTGGCCACGATGTTCAGCGTCGATTCGATGCCTTGCTGCAGATTCGTCCACTGCCATTCCTGGTTGGAGTCCACCCGCGAGAAGTCCTTCAGGTCTTTGACGATCTGCCCGACGCGGCTGATGCCGTCCTTGGATTCCTTGATCAGCAACGGTATGTCGTCGCGCAGGAATTCCAGTTCGACCCGGTCACGCAACTGCTTCAAACGCTCGACCAGCTCGCGGGAACCGATCGCCTCTTCCGCATCCCGATAAGCGTCGAGCATTTCCTGCAGCTGTTTGAAATAGCCGTCGAGGGTGCCGAGGTTGGAAGAAATGAAACCGATGGGGTTGTTGATTTCATGGGCGACGCCGGCCGCCAGTTGTCCCAGTGACGCGAGTTTTTCCGACTGCACCAATTGCGATTCAAGCTGTTTGCGTTCGTCGATTTCCCGTTGCAATGCCTCACTGGCCTGTTTGAACTGGGTCGTTCTCTGGTCCACCAGATGTTCCAGATGGCTCATCTGCACAAGGGCCCGTTCGGTCATGTCCCATTTGGTCAGCAGGGTGTTGGCCATCTGCCGGACTTCAATGTTGTCGAAGGGCTTTTTCAGAATCAGCAGCCGGTCGTGCGCGTGCAAACGGTCCAGCAGCTCATCCCAGGAATAGTCGGAGTAGGCGGTACACACCACCACTTGCAGGCGCGGGTCTTCCTGCCACAGATGCTCGATGGTTTGTGCGCCGTCCCAGCCTTCGGGCATGCGCATGTCGACGAAGGCCAGCGCGTAGGGCTGGTTTTCCTGCAAGGCTTGCTTGAGTTTGCCCAGGCCCTCTTGCCCGCCATACGCCGAATCCAGATCGAACAGGGCGCGGCTGGATTTCACTTTACTGCCGAACAGCGCAGCCTCCATCTCGTCCAGTTCGAGGGTCTGCACGGGTGTCGGCGTGAGGATCTTGCGGAAGTCCACATGAATGGACGGCGTGTCATCGATCAGCAAAATACGTCGGTTCGACAGCTCGTTCATGCCTCCTCCGTAACGGTTTTCAGCGGGATCTGCAGGGTGAACTGTGCGCCCTTGCCCGGCCCGTCGCTATGGGCGGTGAGGTGACCGTTCATCTCGATGGCCGCCAGTGCGCAACTGTGCAGGCCGAAGCCGTGACCTTCCTTGCGGGTGGTAAACCCGTGGGCAAAGATGCGCGTCATGTTTTCCGGGGCGATGCCTTCGCCGTCATCCTTGACGCTGACTTGCAGCGTGGTGTCGTCGACGATTTTGACCCCGAGGGTCATCTGTCGCGGGCGGTTGCTGAGGTCGGACATCGCGTATTTGGCGTTGCTGATCAGGTTGATCAGGATCAGCAGCAAGCGGTGCTTGTCGCCCATGACCTGCGGCACCTCGCCGTACTCCTTGACCACCTTGACGTGATGACGGGTCAGCGCGCCGGAATTCATGCGCAGCGCGTCCTCCAGCAATTCGCTGATGTGCAGCGGCTCCATCAGGCTGTTGGCGCCCGCGTAGGATTGCTGGGTGGAGACGATGTCTTTGATGTGGTCGACACTTTTGCTCAGTTGGGCAAGTTCGTCGGTCATGCCTTGCTGTTCGAGGGCGATGGCCTCGACCAGTTGGTTGAGGTAGCCGGGCAGCAACTTGCCTTTCTCATCCTGGGTCAGGAAGGTGCCGAGGTCGCCGGGGTGCTCGTTGATCAGTTGCATGGCTTTGCCCAACCCTTGGGCCTTGCTGGCGCGCAGTTTGCGCGAGACCAGATCGGCCGAGATGTTGACGCTGTTGAGCACGTTGCCGACGTTGTGCAGCACGTTGGTGGCAATCTCGGCCATGCCGGCCTGGCGCGCAGTGTCGAGCAGCTCGCTCTGGGTATCCTTGAGTTCGCGGGTACGTTCTTCCACCCGCAGCTCGAGGTCGTCATTGGCGGTTTTCAACGCTTTGTTGACGCGATTGATGATGGTAAAACTGCGCATCAGGTGAATGGCCAGGTACACCAGCAGCAGGACCAGCAATACAGAGAACACCAACATATAGAGGTGATAGCGCTGCTCGACGGCATCGGCCTGTTGCTGGTCGGTGTTCAACAGGCTGGTAATGTCATCCAGACGCTCGGCGACAGGAATCGCTTCGATGTTTTCCAGCAGGCGATTGACCACCGGTTGTTCGCGCAGGATCAGTGAAATGTGCTTGCTCAGAATATCGATCGGGCTGTGAAACTGCTCTGGCAGGCGCAACTTGTTCACCCCGAGTTTGTTCAGCCCGACCAGAATCTCGGCGGCCTTGTCGTCGGAAGTGACTTGGGCGAATTCCAGGCTGCTGAGCAGCAAGTCGTAAGTGTCGGTGGCGATGTTCTGCAGTTGCAGTTTGTCGCCGTCGACCAACCGGGCCAGTTGCTCCTGAATGTCGTCCTCGGCGGTGGGCAGGAACGCCAGTGAATTGCGCAACACTGCGTTGTGGGACTTGAACTGCTCCACCAGCCGGGTCTTTTCCTGGATGGCGGCCAGGTACGCATCATGGCCGGCGCGCCAGGTCGGCGAGTCGTTGCGGCCATGGTTCGACTCCATAGTGTCGAACCGCTCCCACAACTGCGTGATTTCGGTCAGCGGTGTGACCAGCGGATCGTAGTTGTGGTTGGTGGCGATCCTGGCCTTGAGAATCTCGGTTTCCCATTGCGCATTCAGCTGTTTGATCTGGCCGATCAGGTCCCGGGATTCGGCGTAGCTCGAGGTCTGGTTCGAATTCGATTTGATGTACAGGAAGAGCAGCGTCGAGGCCAGTACCAAAGCGACGGCGCCCAGCAGGGCGAGACTGCGGCGGCGGGACATTTTCATAAGGGTTTGCCTCCCCATTCACCGGTCAGGGTCTTGAGGAATTTGATGATCAGGGTTTTGTCCTCGTCGGAAGGAATGCGCCCGAGCTGGAACGTGAACATCACGTCCACCGCCTCTTCCAGCGTGTTCGCCGAACCGTCGTGAAAATACGGCGGGGTCACCGCGACATTGCGCAGGCTCGGTACCTTGAACACATTGCGGTCCTCTTCATCCAGGGTGACCAGATAGCGACCCAGGTCGGTGTCGCTCGGGTTGCCGCGAACCTTGAAGTAATCGCCCATGACGCCGAACTTCTGGAACATGTTGCCGCCGATGTTCACGCCTTGATGGCAGGCGATGCAGCCATAATCCTTGAAGCGTTGGTAACCGTATTTTTCCTCGGTCGTGAGGATGTCGGTGTCCCCCAACAGGTATTGATCAAACCGTGAGTTGCTGCTGAGCAGCGTACGTTCGTACGTGGCCAGGGCGTTTTGCACATTGTTCATGGTCACGCCGTCCGGGTAGGCGTTGCCAAATGCGCTGCGGTAGTCCGTGTCGGCGGACAGTACTTGCACCACGTGTTCCCAGTTGCTGCCCATTTCGCTGGGGCTCTGCACCACTTCATGGACCTGGGATTCCAGGGTGTCGGCGCGCCCGTTCCAGAACTGTCGGAAGTTCAGGGAGGCGTTTAACACACTGGGGGTGTTGATCGTCACTGGCACACCGTTGAAGCCGATGGAAAACGCCCGGGTATCGGCACCCCCTTTGTCCAGATGATGACAACTGGCGCAAGACAGCGAGTTGTTGACCGACAGGCGCGGTTCATTGAACAACTGGCGGCCGAGTTCGACCCGCATCGGGTTTTGCTGTGGCACCGGGGGCAGCGGTTTGAGCGGCTCATCGAGCGGCGCGGCGACGGTGCTCAGGCAGAACCCGAGCAGCGGCACCAGGAGCAGACAGTGAATGGACGGCGACATCTGATAATTCCTTGGCTGATAGCCCATGTGTCGTGGCGCATCGTTCACGTGGCGGTGAATGGAGCAGACTTTGCGGACCGAAGATAACGGACGAAGCTATCCGGTTCCACGGCTTTGCTGAAGTAGTAACCCTGGCCCTCCTCGCATTGATGGGCCTTGAGGAAATTCAGTTGTTCGAGGGTTTCCACCCCCTCGGCGATGATGGTCAGCTTGAGGCTGCGGCCCAGGCTGATGATGGCGCTGACCAGCGCGGCGTCGTTGCTGTCGGTGCTTAAACCGCGAATGAACGACTGGTCGATTTTCAGCACGTCGATGGGAAAGCGACGCAGGTAGCTGAGGCTGGAGTAGCCGGTGCCGAAGTCATCGATGGCCAGCCGAATACCCATGACCTTGAGTCGGTTCAGGGCAGTGACGGTGGTATCGATGTTTTGCATCAACACGCCCTCGGTGATTTCCAGTTCCAGCAACCCCGGCTCCAGGCCGGTTTGTTCGAGGGTCTGTTCGATCCCGTCGACAAAGTCGCGCTGACGGAAATCGATGGCCGACATATTCACCGACATGCATATTTTTGGCAGTCCTTCGGCTTGCCAGGCGCAGGCTTGCCGGCAAGCCTCGGCCAGCACCCATTTGCTCAGTGGCACGATCAGGCCGCTGTCTTCGGCGACACTGATGAACTCCGATGGGTAGACCAGCCCGTGCCCCGGTTTTTGCCAGCGGATCAACGCCTCGGCACCGACCACCTGGCCGCTGCCCAGGTCCAGTTTGGGCTGGTAATGCAGGACAAACTCATTGCGCTCCAGCGCCAGGCGAATACCGGTCTCGATGCTTTGCTGATCCCGTGCACGCTGGTTCATTTCATCGATGAAAAAGCTGAAATCGTTCGGGCCGCTTTCCTTGATGTTGCGCATCGCGGTTTCGGCTTTCTTGATCAACTCGATGGCGTCGAAACCATCGTCGGGATAAATGCTGATGCCCAGGCTGGCGGTCAGGCTCAGGTCGTGGCCGGCGATGTGCTGGGGCGCACGGATGGCGGTCAAGAGTTTTTCGGCGATGCCCTTTGTCTGCTGGGGGTGGCGGATATCGGCAAGGATCACCACGAATTCGTCGGAGCCATAGCGAAACACCGAATCTGACTCGCGCACGGTGGTCACCAGATTGCGGCTGACCTGTTTCAACATCTCGTCACCGGCCGGATGACCGAGTGCATTGTTGATGCGCTTGAAGCGGTCAAGCCCCAGAAACATCACTGCCAGTTGCTTGTCATGACGGCGGGACAACGCCAGTGACTGGTTCAGCCGGTCACCCAACAACGTGCTGTTGGGCAACTCGGTCAACACGTCGTACTGCAGCAGGTGCGACACCTTGAGCAACTCGTAAACCCGCGCCTCGATGGTTTGCTCCAGGCTCAACACTTTCATTGCCGCGTCCTGCGCCATCTGCCACTTCCAGGTCAGGGCACTGGCCATCTGGCGGATTTCCAGGCTGTCGAAGGGTTTTTTCAGCACCAGCATCTGGTCGCCAAACTCCAGCCGTTCGGCCATGGCTTCCCAGGTGTAATCCGAATACGCCGTGCACAACGCGATTTGCAGGTGCGGGTCGGCCCGCCACAGTTGCTCGATGGTTTCCAGACCATCCCAGCCAGGCGGCATGCGCATGTCGGTGAACACCAGCGCATAGGGACGACCTTCGGCCAATGCGCGTTTAACCAGTTCGAGGGCTTCCTGCCCCTGATACGCCGAGTCGAGCTGAAACGTCAGGCGATCCATCTGCTGCGTGCCGAACAGTGCCGCTTCAGTACTGGCCAGGATCTGTTCTTCGTCGGTGTCGGGGCCGAGGATCTTGCGAAAATCATCATGGATCGAAGGCGTGTCATCGACGATCAGGATGCGCCGGTTGGTCCGCACGAAAGGCGCTTTCATCCTTTGTCCTCCGTGGACCGTTGCGGGTTGTCCCGGATCGGCCCGATGTCGTGCCTTGTCGGCACGATGCTTCCGGCTTTCAGCAACTCGGCGGCCTGCTGGCTGCTGACCGCTTTGCTGAAGAAGTAACCCTGGGCGTTCATTGGCGACCCGGTGGCCATCAATGAACTGCGCTGTTCCTGGGTTTCGACCCCTTCAGCGATGATTCCGATCCCTACGTCCCGAGCGAAATTGATGATGGCGCGCAAGGTGTTGGCACTGGCCGGGTCGCGGGCCGCGGTGTCGATGAAGGCCTGCGCGAGTTTCAGGTGGTTGACCTGGTAGGTCTTGAGGTAATCGAACGACGAATACTCGGTGCCGAAATCATCGATGGCGATCTTCACCCCCAGCTCACGCAAGCGCGGCAGCACATCGTTGTGGGTCCATTTGGTCTGGGCCAGCGTCGCCTCGGTGACGTCGAAGCGCAGGTCCCAGGCGCAGAGCTCCCAGCGGGCGGTGGTGCGCAGCACGTCATAGATCAGCTCCGGGCCGCTCTTGAGTTGGGCCAGGGACAGCTTGATCGCAATCACCGGGGGGGCGACGCCTTCATCCCGCCACTGGCGCATTTGCTGGCAGGCACGATCCAGCACCCAGTGACCGAGGGCGATGATGGTGCCGGTTTTTTCCGCGGCCGGCAGGAACGCTGAGGCATCGAGCAAACCGCGCTCGGGGTGATTCCAGGTGACCACCGCTTCCATGCCGAGGATCTTGCCGGTGCTCAGGTCCACTTCCGGCCAGTAATGCAGCTCCAGTTCTTCATGTTCGATGGCCTCCCTCAATTCGCTGGCGATGGTCATGCGTTCGACCACTTCCTGATTGATCTCCTCGGAGTGGAAGTGGTACTGGTTGCGGCCCTTTTCCTTGGAGCGATAGAGCGCCATGTCGGCCTGGGTCAGCAGGCTGTCGGCGCTGGTGCTGGCCGGGCTGTAACTGCTGATGCCGATGCTGACCGACACCCGGACCTCGTTGCCGGCCAGGGAGTAGGGCAGCACCAGCGCGTCGCGGACCTTGGTGGCCAGGGCCGCGGAGTGGGTCGGGTCACTGACGTCCAGTTGCAGGATCGCAAACTCGTCGCCGCCGAGGCGGGCGACGATATCGTTCTCACGCACGCAGGCCTTGATCCGGCGGGCGACTTCTTGCAGCAACAGATCGCCCACCGGGTGCCCGAGGGTATCGTTGATGCGTTTGAAGTGATCCAGGTCCAGATAGAAGATGGCAAACGGCATCGCGCCCCGACGGGCAGCGGCGAAGGCCTGGTGCAGGCGCTCGATCAGCGTCGCGCGATTGGCCAGCCCGGTCAGCCCGTCGGTGCGCGCCAGCAGGGCGATTTTCTCCTCGGCCAGTTTGCGCTCGGTGACGTCAATGATGATGCCTTCGACTTCCAGCAAGCGGCCTTCATCGTCGCGCACCGGGATGTAGCGGTTTTCCACCCAGCGCCAGTCACCTTCGCCGGTGCGCATCCGAAATTCGATGGAAGCCCCGGCGGCATGGCGGTCCAGCACCCGCGCCATCGCCGTGTCGACCTTCGCTTGATCCTCGGGATGAATCAGCTCCTGGGCCCAATTGGCCGAGGCGACCAGTTTCGCCGCGACGTGCCCGTATTTGGTGATGTTGTGCGAGATGTACATCAGTGGAAACGACGGCTCGCCCCGCAGCCGATACAGAATGGTCGGGCTGTTCTGCACGATGATGTTGGCATCGGACAGCTCGCGGGTGCGCTCTTCGACCGCTTGTTCCAGCAGCGACATTTTCAGCGCCGCGTCTTCGGTCATTTGCCACTTGGCGGTCAGGGCGCTGGCCATCTGCCGGATTTCGATGGCGTCGAAGGGTTTCTTCAGAATCAGCAGGCGATCGCCCAATATCAGGCGCTCGTCGATGTCCTCCCAGGAATAATCGGAATAGGCCGTGCAAAGCGCCACTTGCAGCTTGGGATCGACTTGCCACAGGCGCTCAATGGTTTCCAGGCCGTCCCAGCCGGGTGGCATGCGCATGTCGATGAAGGCCATCGCATAAGGCAGGTCGTTGGCCAGGGCCGTTTCGACCTTGTCCAGTGCTTCGAGGCCCTGAAACGCTGAGTCGAGGACGAAACTCTGCAGCGTGACGGCCGCCGTGGTGCCGAACAGGACGTTTTCAGCGCTGGTCAGGCTGTCGTCGTCAAACGAAGGCGGGCTGAGGATCTTGATGAAGTCCGCGTGGATCGAAGTGGTGTCGTCGACGATGAGAATCCGACGATTGGTCCGCGACAGCAGCGTATTCATCGCCATTTGCCGGGACTGGCAGCAGTTGAGTACACCGTGTTCATAAGGGGCATCCTTTCCCTGACCACCTGGCCGAACGTACAGATTATGGATCCGAGTGAAGTGAGCATAGTCGCCCGGATCGGACTTCGCGCAACTGACTGAAACGAATCGTTGCGGTGGTGGGTCGAAAATCATCTAGCCTGTAGGTCAGGATCCGGCAATAGGGGATGTTTGCCCGGTTCCCGACATATCGCTGTAGCTGTTTTCGCTTGAGGTAATGCCATGGAAGAGCAACTCCCCACCTCGTATGCCGATAAACCCAAGGTGCTGCTGGTCGACGATGAGGAGTCCATCCTCAACAGCCTGCGTCGATTGTTGCGCGGTCAGCCTTACGAGGTGCTGCTGGCCACCAGCGCTGCCCAGGCGTTGGACATCATGGCGCAACAGCCCATCGACCTGGTGATGAGTGACGCGCGCATGCCCAACATGGACGGTGCCACGCTGCTGGCCCTCATCCACCAGCGTTATCCCGAAACCGTGCGGATCATGCTGACCGGTTATGCCGATCCGTCAGCCATTATCAAAGCCATCAATGACGGGCAGATTCACCGTTACATCAGCAAGCCCTGGCACGATGAGGAAATGCTGCTGGTATTGCGCCAATCACTCGCCTTTCAGCATTCCGAGCGTGAACGGTTGCGTCTGCTGCAGGAAACGCGGGAACAGAACGAGAAATTGAAGCGGCTCAACGCCACCCTGGACAAACGCGTCGCCTCCCGCACCGCTGAACTGCAGCAGACCGCCGACATGCTCGACCTGGCCTACGAAGAGCTCAAGCACAGCTACGTCACCGCCACCGAAATGTTCTCGCTGCTGGCCAACTTGCGAATGCCGCCGGCCAAACAGACCAACCGCCAGATCATCGAGCTGGTGCGGGTGCACTGCAAGCTTCATGGCCTGGACGAAGGCACCAGCCGCGACCTGACCATGGCGGCGGCGCTCTACAACATCGGCAAGCTGAGCTGGACCGACAGCATGATGACCGCCCCCGTGGACCTGCTGCATCACAACGATCGCGAGCGTTATCGCAATTACCCGAAACAGAGCGAATCGTTGTTGATGACGCTCGATCCGATGAAGGATGCCGCCCGTCTGATTCTTCACCATCAGGAGCATTGGGACGGCAGCGGTTTCCCGGACCGGCTCAAGGGCGAGGCGATACCGGTTGGGTCCCGGCTGTTGAAACTGGCCGTGGATTTCATCGAGTTGCAGCGCGGGTTGATCCTGGAACGGCAGATGAACAGTGATGAGGCATTGGTGTATATCCGCAGCTATGCCGGAAAACTCTACGACCCCGGGATGGTGGAGGATTTCATTCAGGTGTGTGCCGCGTACCTGAGCGATGTTTCCCTGGCCGATCCGACGGTCAAGGTCATGACCACCCGGGAATTGGCGGCCGGGATGATCCTGGCGCGCAACCTCAATGCCGATAACGGCATGCTGCTGCTCAATGCCGGCAAGGTGCTGAACGGGCCGCTGGTGGAAAAGCTGATCGCCTTCGAAGCCATGGAAGGCGCGAGATACAGCATTTTTGTGAGGGTGCCGGAAGAATTGAGCGGCGCGATTCTCGAGACGGATCAGGTTCCCCCGGCCCTGCACTGATACTCTGCAGGAGCGAGCTTGCTCGCGATGAACCTGAGAACGCTGCGGGCTGCCAGGCCTACAGCGTTATCGTTGACGATCATCGCGAGCAAGCTCGCTCCTACAAGGGGCGGGTACTGCTCTGCCAGAGGTTTTTCGGCGTGACGACCTACCGATACACATGTGATCCTTGCGCCTTTCATCCAAGGCCGATCCAAATCCATGCCCCTTACATCCGCCACATCACCGTGCCTCATCCACATCGCCGCCGCCCTGTTGATCGGTCCCGACGGTCGCACACTGCTGGTGCGCAAGCGTGGTACTGAAGCGTTCATGCAACCGGGCGGCAAGATCGAAGCCGATGAACAACCGATCCACGCCCTGGCGCGTGAGCTGGAAGAAGAGTTGGGATTGGCAATCAATCCGGCGCATGCCACCTATCTGGGGCAGTTTTCGGCTCCGGCCGCAAACGAGCCGGGATTTGTCGTACAGGCCGAACTCTTTCAGCTGACCATCGATTCGGACGTATCGCCGGCGGCGGAGATCGAAGAGGTGCGCTGGATCGACCCCGCCACCGATGGCGATGTCACGCTGGCGCCATTGACACGCGACCTGATCCTGCCGTTTTATCGAGCCTCGCTGAACGCAATCGCCTGATCATTCATGCCAAGGAACCGTCATGATCCCGCTTCAAGACTTGCTGATCTTCGCCGCTGCCGCGTTGCTGATGGTACTGACGCCGGGGCCGAACATGATCTACCTGATCTCCCGTTCGATCTGCCAGGGGCGCAAGGCCGGAGTGACTTCGTTGCTCGGTGTGGTGGCGGGTTTTTTTGTGCACCTGTTCGCCGCCGCAGCGGGATTGACCGCTGTGTTCCTCGCGGTGCCGATGGCCTATGAAGTGTTGAAGTGGGCGGGCGCGCTGTACCTGGTGTGGCTGGCCTGGCAGGCGGTGAAACCGGGCGCGCGTTCACCGTTCGAGGCACAGCAGTTACCGCCGGACTCCTCGCGCAAACTGATCACCATGGGCTTTTTGACCAGCGCCCTGAACCCCAAGATCGCCGTGTTCTACCTGTCGGTGTTTCCGCAGTTCATCACCCCTGAGCATGGTTCGGTGTTCACCCAGAGCATCATCCTCGGCCTGACCCAGATCAGCGTCAGCTTCTGCGTCAACCTGTTGATCGCGCTGTTCGCCGCCGGTATCGCGTCGTGGTTCGTCAACAACCCGACCTGGCTAGCGGTGCAGCGTTACTTCATGGGGTTCGTGTTGGCGGCGCTGGCCGTGCGGCTGATGCTTGAGCAACGACGGACGGCGTGAACATGTGGATTGAACAGCTTGATGCCAGCCATGCCCTGGACTATCGGGCGTTGATGCTCGAAGCCTACGACCTGCATCCCCAGGCGTTTACCTCCACCGTGCGCGAGCGCGTCACGATGCCGCTGAGCTGGTGGGAATCGCGCCTGACCGGCAAGCTCGATGTGGTGTTCGGGGCGTTTGAGGAAGGGCGGTTGGCAGGCATCGTCGGCCTCGCTTTCGAACCTCGGGAAAAGGCCCGGCACAAGGCGACGCTGTTTGGCATGTATGTGTCTGGCAAGGTCCGTCAGCGCGGGCTCGGTTATCAACTGGTGCAAGCGGCCTTGAGCGAAGCGCAAACCCACCCGGGCCTGAGGCTGATCCAGCTGACCGTCACCGCCGGCAATGAGGCCGCGTTCAACCTGTACCGGCGATGCGGCTTCATCCAGTTCGGCCTCGAACCGCTGGCGGTGCGGGTGGGCGAGGACTACTTCGACAAGATCCATATGTGGCGAGAAATCTGAATCCACCACGATCCACATGTGGCGCGAGATCTGAATCCACCACGATCCACATGTGGCGCGAGATCTGAATCCACCACGATCCATTGTAGGAGCCAGCTTGCTGGCGATAGCGATGTGTCAGGCGCCATTGACGTTGACTGATCCGCCGCCATCGCCAGCAAGCTGGCTCCTACAGGTCGGTGTCGATCTAGCGGACGGCGCTGACGCCGTCCAAGGTGGAGAACGACGTGTCCTTGGCCGTCAGCAAAAAATCGCGCATGTACGGCGCATCCAGCATGTCCGCACGAATCCCCGCGTACAACGTCGCAAACAATCCCTTCTCGCCCAACCGTTTGGCCTTCACGTAGCCCCGTGAACTGTATTCATGCAGCGCCCAATGTGGCACGCCGCACACGCCGCGACCGCTGGCCACCAACTGCATCATCATCACCGTCAGTTCCGAGGTGCGGACCTGGGCCGGTTCGATGTCGGCCGGCTCGAGGAAGCGGGTGAAGATGTCCAGCCGATCACGTTCCACCGGATAAGTGATCAGGGTTTCCGGGAGCAAATCCTCCGGAACGATGTAGGCCTTGTTCGCCAAACGGTGCTGGTTGGCGACCGCGAGCATGGCTTCATAGGTGAACAGCGGCACATAGGTGATCCCGGCCAGTTCCAGCGGATCGGAAGTCACCACCAGATCCAGATCACCACGGGCCAACGCCGGCAGCGGCGCGAAAGAGAAGCCCGAGGCCAGGTCCAGCTCGACTTCCGGCCAGGCATCGCGGAACTGGTCGATGGTCGGCATCAGCCACTGAAAGCAACTGTGGCACTCGATCGCCATGTGCAAGCGCCCGGCGGTGCCACCGGCCAGCCGCGCGATATCACGTTCGGCGCCGCGCAGCAGCGGCAAAGTGGCGTCGGCCAGTTGCAGCAGGCGCAAACCGGCGCTGGTGAAGCGCACCGGCTTGGTCTTGCGCACGAACAGCGGCATGCCCATGCGCTCTTCCAGCTCCTTGAACTGATGGGACAGGGCGGACTGCGTCAGGTGCAGGCGGTCGGCGGCATCAACCAGGCTATCGGCTTCGCGCAAGGCGTGCAGGGTCTTCAGGTGGCGGATTTCAAGCACCGGATGGCTCCATGAGGAAAACTTGTGATCAACACGAAAAGGTTGAGTTTGTCTCATGTTGGGTTGGCTGTCGACAATGGCGCCATCTTTTACAGGGAGAAACACACCATGGCTCTGGCCCACACACTTGGTTTTCCGCGCATCGGCGCTGACCGCGAACTGAAAAAAGCCCTCGAATCCTACTGGAAGGGCGATCTCGATCAGGACGCGCTGAAAAACGTCGGTCACCAACTGCGCGCCACCCACTGGCAATTGCAGAAAGACGCCGGTATCGACCTGCTGCCGGTCGGCGACTTCGCCTGGTACGACCAGGTCCTGACGCATTCCCTGACGTTCGGTGTGATCCCGGAGCGTTTCGCCAGCGCCAAGGATGCCCAGGGCCTGCCGACCCTCGACACCCTGTTCGCCATGGCCCGCGGCGCTACCGCCACCTGCTGCGGCGGCGAACATGCCAAGGCGCAATACGCCCAGGAACTGACCAAGTGGTTCGACACCAACTACCACTACCTGGTCCCGGAATTCAGCGCTGACCAGCAGTTCAAGCTGAGCTGGGAACAGCTGTTCGACGAAGTCGACGAAGCCAGGGCGCTGGGCCACAACGTCAAACCGGTGATCATCGGCCCGCTGACTTACCTGTGGCTGGGCAAGGCCAAAGGCAACGACTTCGACAAGCTCGACCTGCTGGAGCGCCTGCTGCCGATCTACGGTGAAATCCTCGGTCGCCTCGCGGCACAAGGGGTGGAGTGGGTGCAGATCGACGAACCGATCCTGACCCTCGACCTGCCGCAAGAATGGAAAAATGCCTTCGAACGCGCCTACCACATCCTCCAGTATTCGCCGCTGAAAAAGCTGGTGGCGACCTACTTCAGCGGCCTGCAGGACAACCTCGGCCTGGCCGTCGGTTTGCCCGTACAAGGCTTGCACATCGATGCGGTGCGCGCGCCGGACCAACTGCTCCACGTGCTCGATCGTCTGCCGACCTACAAGATTCTTTCGGTGGGCCTGGTCAACGGCCGCAACGTCTGGCGCTGCGAGCTGGAGCCGGTGCTCGCACAACTGCAATTCGCCCAGGAACGCTTCGGCGACAACCTGTGGGTCAGCAGTTCCTGCTCGCTGCTGCACAGCCCGGTGGACCTGGAGCGCGAAGACAAACTCGACCCTGAATTGAAAAGCTGGCTGGCGTTTGCGGTGCAGAAATGTGGCGAAATCGCCGTGCTGCGCGATGCCCTCAACGATCCGCAATCGCCCAAAGTGCAAGCCGCGCTGGCCGAAAGCCGGGCGACTCAGGCCAGCCGTGCCGAGTCCCCGCGCATCCATAAAGCTCAAGTGCAAGCCCGCATCAATGCCATTGGTGCCGCCGACAGCCAACGCCACTCGCCGTTTGCCAAGCGCATCGAGCAACAGCGCGCACGGTTGCAATTGCCCGTGTTCCCGACCACCACCATCGGTTCGTTCCCGCAGACCGGTTCGATCCGTCTGGCGCGTCAGGCGTTCAAGCAAGGCAAGCTGTCGGCCAACGACTACACCGACGCCATGCGCAGCGAAATCCGTCACGCAGTGCAAGTCCAGGAGCGCCTGGGCCTGGACGTGATGGTGCACGGTGAAGCCGAACGCAACGACATGGTCGAATACTTCGCCGAGCAACTGGACGGCTACTTGTTCACCCGCTTCGGTTGGGTTCAGAGCTACGGTTCGCGCTGCGTCAAACCGGCGGTTATCTACGGTGACCTGAGCCGTCCGAAGGCCATGACCGTCGACTGGATCACTTATGCACAGAGCCTGACCGACAAGGTCATGAAAGGCATGCTCACCGGTCCCGTGACCATGTTGATGTGGTCGTTCCCGCGTGAAGACGTTTCACGCAAAGTCCAGGCGCAGCAGTTGGCATTGGCCCTGCGTGACGAGGTGGTCGACCTGGAAAACGCCGGTATCAAGATCGTGCAGATCGACGAAGCCGCGTTCCGCGAAGGCTTGCCGCTGCGCCGGGCGCAATGGCAGGAATACCTCGACTGGGCGGTGGAAGCGTTTCGCTTGAGCGCCTCCGGCGTGCGCGATGAAACCCAGATCCACACGCACATGTGCTACAGCGAATTCAACGACGTGATCGAATCCATCGCGGCCATGGACGCTGACGTGATCACCCTCGAAACCTCGCGCTCGGACATGGAGTTGCTGGAGGCCTTCGAAGCGTTCGATTACCCCAACGACATCGGCCCGGGCGTCTACGACATCCACTCGCCACGGGTGCCGGACACGGCCGAGATGGTCAAGTTGATGAGCAAAGCGGTGAAGCGCATTCCGGCGCAGCGGTTGTGGGTGAATCCGGATTGCGGGTTGAAGACCCGGGCGTGGCC
The DNA here is from genome assembly GCF_045447035.1 of Pseudomonas sp. O230. NCBI lineage: Bacteria > Pseudomonadati > Pseudomonadota > Gammaproteobacteria > Pseudomonadales > Pseudomonadaceae > Pseudomonas > Pseudomonas sp. O230. The sequence goes on from NZ_JBJGXN010000004.1 coordinate 233,438, forward strand.
GGAGACTGAGGCGGCGTTGGTGAACATGGTGGCGGCGGCGCGGCAGTTGCGCAGTCAGTTGGCTTAAATCTGCTGCGTTCATTCCGGCGCCTTCGCGAGCAAGCCCGCTCCCACAGTGGATTGAGGTCGTACACAATTCTGCGAAGGACACAAATCCTGTGGGAGCGGGCTTGCTCGCGAAGCAGGCGATCCGGTCCCGAATATGACCGTTCAGCACTCTTCATCAAACTGTCACGCAACTGTGGCAGCGCGCTTGAACAAATTTCATCAGACTCGCGCTCTACTGGGGTTCTGCGTTTCGGTGTTTTTCATGCGTGCACGATTTTTCTCAACGGCGGCCTTCCTGGCCGCATTGTTGTTTGGCCTGCCGTCCTTTGCGGCGTCTCGTTGCGATATCAATGTTCCGACCGAACGGGTCGATCTGGCGCAGGTCAGCCTGGCGTATCAGAGCATCGGCCGTGCCTCCGATCCGGCGTTGCTGCTGGTGATGGGTTTGGGGGGGCAGTTGATTCACTGGCCGGACGAGGTGGTGGTCGCGCTGTGCCAGCAGGGTTTTCGGGTGATTCGGTATGACAATCGCGATGTCGGCCTGTCCACCTGGCGGCAATCACCTGTCGACGCCAACCTGACCTTCGAAGTGCTGCGCTACAAACTCGGCTTGCCGGTATCGGCGCCGTACTCCCTGACAGACATGGCCGACGATGCGCTGGGCTTGATGGATGCCTTGCACGTCGAGCAATTCCACGTGCTGGGCGCGAGCATGGGCGGGATGATCGCCCAGCACATGGCGGCCATGGCGCCGCAGCGGGTCGAGAGCCTGACGCTGATCATGACCAGCTCCGGCGCCGAAGGCTTGCCGGCGCCGAACGCGGCGCTGGTGCAACTGCTTTCGCGCCGCGGCGCGCCGAGCCGTGAAGTGGCGCTGGAGCAGCAAGCCGACTTGCTGGCGGCGTTGGGCAGTCCGACGGTGAGCGATGACCGGCAGGTGTTGCTGCATCAGGCGGCACTGTCCTATGACCGTGCGTTCAACCCCGAGGGCGTGAAGCGCCAGATCATGGCGATCCTCGCCGAGCCGAGCCGGGTGGCACTGCTCAATCAACTGCGCGTGCCGACGCTGGTGGTCCACGGCACTGCCGATCCGCTGTTGCCGGTGATGCATGGCGTGCACCTCGCGGCGCATATTCGGGGCAGTCAGTTGAAGCTGATTCCGGGGCTGGCCCATCGTTTTCAGGAGGCCTTCAAAGCGCCATTGCTGGCGGCGGTGTTGCCTTATTTGCAGGCTCATCGCGAAGACACTTCGCATTGGGCGCAGATCGATCCGGTGGTTGAACACAACCTTCTGTAACGATGTCGGCCTTGACAGCGATGCAGGGTTTGGAGGCCCCATCGCCAGCAAGCTGGCCCCTACAGACCGGGTTAACCGAAATCTATCGGTACACGCGTAACCGTGTAGGAGCTGGCTTGCCAGCGATAGCTACCTGTCAGTCGATCAATTTCTGGCAGATGTACTCCGTTCCACAGGTGTATCGTTCAACCTTTGCGGCCCGTATCCAGCCTTCGAGGTGAGTGATGAGTACCCCCCTGAAAATCGATTTCGTCAGCGACGTGTCCTGCCCCTGGTGCGTCGTCGGTCTGTATGGCCTGACCCGGGCGCTGGATCTTCTGGGCGATGAAGTCCAGGCCGAGATCCGCTTCCAGCCGTTTGAGCTGAACCCGAAGATGGGCCCCGAAGGTCAGAACATCACTGAGCACATCACCGAGAAATATGGCTCGACCCCCGAGCAGTCGCAGAAGAACCGCGAAATGATCCGTGCGCGTGGCGCCGAAGTCGGTTTCGCCTTTCGCACCGACGCCAACAGCCGCATCTACAACACCTTCGATGCTCATCGCTTGCTGTACTGGGCGGGGCTTGAGGGGTTGCAGTTCAATCTGAAGGAGGCGTTGTTCAAGGCGTATTTCACGGAGGGCGGCAATCCTGCCGATCACGCTCAGTTGGCGCAGATCGCGCAAAGCGTTGGCCTGGACCGCCAGCGGGCCGAGGCGATCCTGGCGTCGGACGCGTTCGCCAAAGAAGTCCGTGAGGAAGAGCAGTTGTGGCTGTCGCGTGGGGTGAGTTCGGTGCCGACCGTGGTGTTCAACGGGCAATACGCGGTCAGCGGCGGGCAGCCAGTGGAGACCTTTGTCGGGGCGATTCGGCAGATCTTGAGCGAAACAAAAGGCGGTAGCGTTAGCTGATCGCGCGGCCGCCGAATTCCCGCAGGTGTGTGTTGCGGGAATTAGCGGACGATTTTGTCTACATGGATGCCCAGTTTTTTCAGTCGATACCAGAAGCTGCGCTCGGAAATTCCGATCAACTGCGCCGCCGCGGCCTGCACGCCGTTGCTCTGTGCCAGCGCCGCCAGAATGTAGGTTTTCTCCACCTCGGCCAGCGCCGCTTCGAGGTCGGCCGGTACGCTGCCCTCAGCGATCAGCGTGCCACCGCCGTCGGCACTTGCAGCAAACAGATACGCCGGCAAGTCTTCCTCTTCAATCACCGTACCCGACGCGACAATGGTCGCCCGCTCCACGCAGTTCTGCAGTTCGCGAATATTCCCCGGCCACGAATACCGGGCCATGGCCTGCAACGCTTGCGCGCTGAAACCGCTGAAACGTTTGCCGGCCGCAGCCCCCAGCGTGTGGGCGAAATGCCGGGCCAGCGGGGCAATGTCTTCGACCCGTTCGCGCAGGGCCGGCAGCGGAATCGGGAAGACGTTGAGGCGGTAGTAAAGGTCTTCGCGAAATTCCTTGTTGGCCACCGCGTCCAGCAGGTTTTTGTTGGTCGCGGCGATCACCCGCACATCGACTTTGCGTTCGCGCGGATCGCCCACCGGTTCGATCACTCGCTCCTGCAAGGCCCGAAGTATTTTTGCCTGCAAGGCCAGCGGCATTTCGCCGATTTCATCGAGAAACAGCGTGCCCTTGTCAGCCTGCTGAAAACGCCCGACGCGATCTGCCACTGCACCGGTAAACGCGCCTTTGCGGTGGCCGAACATTTCGCTTTCCAGCAGCCCCTCGGGAATCGCCGCGCAGTTCACCGCGACAAAAGGTTTGTCGGCGCGATTGCCGTGGGTGTGGATCGCCCGGGCGACCATTTCCTTGCCGGTGCCGCTTTCGCCGGTCAGCAGAATCGTCGCGTTGCTTTCGCGCACCGAATCGACCGCTTGCAACACCCGCCGAAAGCTTGGGCTGTCGCCGATCAGGCTGTCGATCTGCCGGTGTTCGTCGAGCTCGGCGCGCATGCGCTGGTTGTCTTTGAGGATGTCGCGAAATTGCAGGGCCTTGCTGACGGTGATGTCCAGCTCATCAATGTCGAACGGCTTGGCGATGTAATCGAAGGCGCCGTTACGCATCGACTGCACGGCGTTTTTCACCGTGCTGTAGGCCGTCATGACGATCACCGGCAATTGCGGGAAACGGTTTTTGATTTCCGCCAGCAGTTGCGGGCCGTCCATGCCGGGCATGCGCCAGTCGCTGATCACCAGGTCGATGTCCTCGCACTCCAGCACCTTGAGCGCGTGCAGGCCGTTGCCGGCGGTGAACACCACAATGCCGTTCTGACTGAGCGCCGAGGCCAGCAGGTCGCAGAGCTTGGGCTCATCGTCGACCACCAGTACGTTATGTGTCATCGCTGCCCTCGTCGAAGTCTTCACCGTTGGCCGGAATGTACAGGCTGAACGTGGCCCCGGCATCTTTTTCACTGACGCATTCAATGCGCCCGTCATGACTTTCCATGATCGAGAACACCTTGGCCAGACCCAGCCCGGTGCCTGAGGCTTTGGTGGTGACGAACGGTGTGAAGATCCGCTCGAGCATGTCCGGTTCGATGCCTTGGCCGGTGTCGGCAATGCTGATCACCGTGCAGTGCTGATCGCTGCTGATGCCGAGTGTCAGCCGCCCGCCGTCGGGCATGGCGTCGATGGCGTTGACGATCAGGTTCAGGCCGGCCTGCTTGATTTGCCGGGCGTCGGCGTAAAGGGTCGCGGTGGGCGATTGATCATCGATTTGCACATCGATGTTGTGGCTGGCCAGCTCGGGTGCGCAGAAACCGACCAGTTCATCCACCAGCGGGCGCGCCAGTTGGGTCGAGCGCATCGGCGCGCTGGGTTTGGCGAAGTCGAGGAAGTCGGTGATCAGGTCGTTGATCCGGCTGACTTCGCTGACCACGTATTCCAGGTGACGCTTGTCGGTCTCGGGCAAATCGGCGCGCCGGTGCAGCAGTTGCGTGGCGGTTTTGATGATCCCCAGCGGGTTGCGGATTTCATGGGCCAGGCCCATTGCGACTTCGCCCAGCGCATGCAGGCGATCACGCCGGCGCAGTTGCGATTCCAGATGCTGTAACTCGGCGAGGCGTTCGCTCATGTGGTTGAAGGTGCTGCTCAGTTCCGCCAGTTCGTCGCCGCCGCTGACCGGCAAGCGCTGGCGATAATCCCCGGCGATCACCGCTTGTACGCCTTTGGACAGCCCGCGCAACGGCTTGGTCAGGCGCTGCGACACCAGCCAGCCAACCGCCAGGGACGCTGCCGAGCTGAGCAGGAAAATCAGGATGAACAGGTTGCTCTGATTGACCAGCCCGACCAGGCTGGTGTGGCGCAGCAGACCGCTGAAAATCACCCCTTGCAGCTCGCCGTTCTCGTTGAGGATCGGTCGGTAGATGCCGCTGTAGCGGTTGGTGAACTGTTCGATCGGCTGCTTGGTGCTGCGCAGGATCTGCTCGATTTTTTCCGGCACCGCCGCCGGGTGATCCTCGAAGCGCTGGGTGGAGAAAATTTCCGAGAAGTCATTGGCCTTGGCCAGATACAGGCGCAGGTCCAGCGAGTGCACTTCGGCCACGCTGGTGAGGAAACTGCTGTCGAGGTAGGTGGCAATCACCAGTTTGTAGTTGACGCCGTCCTGGTCGGTTTCGAATGTCGAGACCACCGTGCCGGTAGAGACGCCGCCGACTTGCAGGGTCTGCAATACCGCTTTGGGCGCGGTGCTGATCTGGCGGACGATGTCATCGGCGGCGGTGCTGAACACCACTTTGTGATCGCTGGTGCGCACCAGCGCAACCACGTCGATGCCCATGGAGTCGGCGATGTCGGTGGTCAGTTTGTTGTGCTTCGCCGAGAGTCGATCGGTGGGCGATCGGGTGTAGCGCAGGAACAACTGCGCGGTCCGGGCGTTGTCGCGCAGGATTTCGCTGATTTCGTCTTCGACGATCTTGGTCGACTCCTGCAGCCAGATGCGCACGTTGCTGTCGAAAATCTGCGACAGCGTGGTGGCCGCCAGTTCGGCGGCGATCATCGTCGGAATCACGCTGACCAGCCAGAACGCCAGCACCAGTTTGCGCTGCAGGCTCCAGCCAGAGAGGGCGAAAGGTCGGGCGTTGGTGCGTGAGTCTTTGGTCATTGTGCTTCGCTTATTGCTGCTCGCTGATCGCAGCAGCCATGGCAGGGTCGGAACGGTCCGGTCGGATAAACACTTTCACGACGCGCAACAGGCTGTCGAGCAAGCGGTTGCGATGGCGGAAAAACACGGTGTTGCCGGTAAACGAGCAACCCAGGCGCAGCTTACTGGCATAACCGGCCTGGCCGCACGCGTAGATCGGGATGCCGTGCTCAATACAGTAGTCGACATTGGCCAGCCAGCTGCGCACGTAGAGGTTGTGTTCACGGGTGCGGGCCAGGTCGTGGGCGAAAAACTTGTCGACCAGTCGCTGATCGTCGAGCAGCACAAGGTTGAACGCCACCAGTTCTTCGCCAAGCCAATACAACACACACGCGGCACGTTCATCGAGGTGTTCCAGGACCTGGCGGAAGTAGCCGGGCGGCAGGCGTTCGAACGCGAGATCGCTGCGGCTCAGCGTGGCCTCGTAGAGCGCCATCATGCGCGGCAGCAGGTCATCGACCGAGCGCCGCCACTCTATGCGCGGCCCCTGACCGCGCAGGGTGCGGCGCAGGTCTTTGCGGGTGGATTTGCCGAGCGTGCCGAGGTACGCGTCCACCGAGCCAAAGCGGATCGGCAGTTCGGCGCTGGGCAGGCCCGGCATGCTTTGCAGACCCGCGTCCTGACACACCTGCAACCACTGAGGGTCGCGGTGAGAGGCATCCTTGACGGCCAGCAAACCGATCCCGGCCTGATCGGCATCGTCGCGCGCCAGCCGCAAGATTTGTTGAAGCAGGTCCACGCGCCGCACCGGGTCGATGTGTCGCGCGGTCCCGACATGGCACTGTTCGGCCACCGGCGAACCGAGGGCATACAGGCGCACGTCGAACAGTCCCGGCCACTGGTGACGCAGCCGTTCGCTGATGCGTTTGCCCAGCCCCTGAACCGTGGTGTCCAGCGAGTAAGCGGTGGTGAACGCCACGGCCGCTGCGATCAATATCTCGTCTTCGTACAGCGCCAGATAGCGCCATTGAAAGTCTGCGATGCCGGCCCGTTCAACCGCCCGGTAGTAATTCCAGTCCTCCAGCTCGGCAGGGAAACAGGCATTCCAGGCATCGCGGTCGATGGCCTCGATCGTCGAAAAGGCAAAGGCTGTGATCACTTGGTTTCCTTGGGTCAGGCCAGTTGCCGATAGTCCTGGCGCAGGGGTTTCGGGGGGCAGCGCTGTTGAATGAACCGTTGCTGGATGAAGTCCGCGCTCAGCTCCACCACGCGGCGGTATTGCAGGTCGACGGTGATCATGTGGTAGCAGTCGTCGAGCAGGATTTTCACTACCGGCCCGCCGAGTTTGCGTTCCACATAATCGGCGTTCCAGCGGCTGGTGATGTCGTCTTCGCGCGAGTGCAGCACCAGCGTTTGCGTGGTGATCTGCGGCATGCGTTTTTTCACCGCCGCCACCAGTCGATGCAGTTCCCGGACACTCACCCCGGACATGGTCAACAGCCCGGCGTTGCTGCTTTCGCCGGCCTTCATCTGCCGCTCGACGATCGCTCGCAGGCGTTCGTCCTTGATGCCGAACGGTGATTTTTCGTTGAAGCGGCACAGGTGCACGCCAAACGGAATCGACATCACCAGGCTGCTCAATTTTGCCACCCAGGGCATGTTCCAGCCGTCGTAACGCAGCGTGGTCGAATACAGCAGCAAGCCTTCGATCTGCCCCGGATGCTCGGCGGCGAGGTACATCGACAACACCGCGCCCATCGACAAACCGCCGACGAACACATGCTCGTGTTTGCGCCGCACGCCGATGAACGTGTTGCGTGCGCTCTCGTACCAGTCGCGCCACCCGGTGGCTTGCAGGTCAGCGTTGTCCCCGCAGTGCCCGGCCAGCGTCGGCACGTACACCGTGCAGCCAGCCTTGGCCAGACCGATGGCGACCCGACGCAATTCAGTCGGGGTGCCGGTGAGGCCGTGGATCAACAGCACCGCGACCTCCCCGCTGCCGAGAACGAAACCGGCGCTGCCTTCGCCCATGTCGATCTCGTCTGCCCTTGAAAAAGTGGGTTTCATCGTTTCATCGCCCGATGCAGCAGACGATCGAGCAGGGCGATGCCCAAGTCGATTTCCGGGTAGCTGATTTCCAGCGACGGCGCGAGGGTGATGACGTTTTTGTAGTAACCGCCCACATCAAGAATCAGGCCCAGGCGTTTGCCGTCGATTTCGATGTCGCCCTTCATGCCTTCTTCGACCATGAAGTCGAGTGTTGCCTTGTCCGGGGTGAAGCCGTCCGGGCCACAGATTTCGCAGCGCAGCGCCAGGCCCAGGCCATCGACATCGCCGATGATCCGGTAGCGTTTCTGCAAGTCTTTCAAGCCTTCGAGGAAGTACTTGCCCTTGTTCATGACCATCGCGCCGTAATCGACTTCGCTGGTCATCTTGAACATTTCCAGGCCCACCGCCGTGCCCAACGGGTTGGAGGCGAACGTCGAGTGGGTCGAGCCTGGCGGGAAGATTTTCGGGTTGATCAACTCTTCCTTGGCCCAGATGCCGCCCAGTGGGTTGAGGCCATTGGTCAGCGCTTTACCGAAGACGATGACGTCGGGTTTGACGTCGAAGTGCTCGATCGACCACAACTTGCCGGTGCGCCAGAAGCCCATCTGGATTTCATCGACGACCATCAGAATGCCGTGCTGGTCGAGCACATGCTTGAGTTCGCTGTAGAAGTTCATTGGCGGAATCACGTAGCCGCCGGTGCCCTGGATCGGCTCGACGTAGAAGGCTGCGTATTCGCTCTGGCCGACTTTCGGGTCCCAGACGCCGTTGTATTCGGTCTCGAACAGGCGAGCGAATTGCTGCACGCAATGGCTGCCGTATTCTTCCTTGGTCATGCCTTTCGGGCCACGGAAGTGGTACGGGAACGGGATGAAGTTAGCGCGTTCGCCGAAGTGGCCGTAGCGGCGGCGATAGCGGTAGCTGGAGGTGATCGACGATGCACCGAGGGTGCGCCCGTGGTAACCGCCCTCGAAGGCGAACATCAGGCTTTTGCCGTTGGTGGCGTTGCGCACGACTTTCAGCGAGTCCTCGATGGACTGCGACCCGCCGACGTTGAAGTGCACGCGACCGTCGAGGCCGAACTTCTTCTTCGCGTCGACCGCGATCATTTCCGAAAGCTCGATCTTGCCTTTGTGCAGGTATTGGCTGGCGATCTGCGGCAGGGTGTCGATCTGCTGTTTCAGCGCATTGTTCAGGCGCGGGTTGGCGTAACCGAAGTTGACCGCCGAGTACCACATTTGCAAATCGAGGTAGGCCTGGTCTTCGGTGTCCCAGACGTAGGAGCCTTCGCAACGGCTGAAGATGCGGGGTGGATCGATGTAGTGAACGGTGTCGCCGTAGGAGCAGTATTTGGCTTCTTTATCCAGGAGGATCTGGTCTTCTGCGGTGGCGATTCGAATATCAGACATGGTGGAGGCGTTCCTTTTTTTCCGCGTGGAGAGCTTCTGCGTTGAAAGTTTTTACGTTGAAGGAGCTGGCGTTGGCGGCACTGGCGCTTGGCAGCAAGGCCAGCAACGCAGGCAGTTCGGCAAAGCTGTCGAAGCGCGCGTAGGCGATACCGTTGCGCTCGCAGTGCTCGGCCAGGCGATCCTTGGCGAACACGAAATCGGCGGAGGCAGCCACGCACATGTCCGACTGGCCGTCGCCGATCACCAGCACCCGTTTGGTACTGGGGGTGGATTTGCATTTGCAGTTGCCGGAGGCGGCGCGGCAGGCGTCGCTGGCATGCGGGAAGTCGATGCGCCAACTGTCATGATCGAGCTGGCGCAGGCGGTTGGCGAGGATCGGCAAGAGGCTGACGTAGTGGCGTGCCAGGATCCGCGCGATGCCTTGTTCGATGCCATCGCTGACCACTTCGAGGGAGGCGCCGAGGCCGATCACGTGGTCGACGAAGTCGGGAAAGTCCGGGTCGATCTCGATTGTGTCGAAGAATCCGAGCAGCTCGGAAGGTGTGGCCTTGACCAGCGAGAGCTGGCGGCTGAGGCATTCACGGGAACCGATGTCACCCGCCAGCCACTCATTTTCGATCGCTTCCCAGCTCGGGTCGGCGAACCGGTGAAGGATGCTGTCGATCACGTCGGTGCGGGTGATGGTCCCGTCAAAATCACACACGATATGCCAGTCAATCATCTGCGTTACCTGTCTTGTAAAAAGTCTGCGCTGGGTGTGCTGTCTGCGCTGCAAAGGGGGTAGAGCAGGGACTGTGCCAAACGGGTTTGGCCCAGCAGGGCTGGGGTTGTGGCGTGTGTTTGTGTCGGCGAAGCTACAATTTTTGTAGGTCGCTACAAACAACATGAGTGCTTGCGCAGGGAGCGCGATCCGGGGATTGATGCGCGCATGTCCCGTTCAAGGAATTGCCTCATGTCGAGGATTACTGTTGCTCTATTCGCCGCGCTGACGTGCCTGTCGGCCAACGTTTCTGCGGCCGGCATCACCGGCGAAGCCGGGGTTGGCCTCAGCTATCAACCGCACGACCCGACCGGCAGCCGTTACGAAACCCGGCCGGTGCCGTACCTCGATCTGGACTGGGGCGATGTCAGCCTGAGCACCGATGACGGGTTGACCTGGAATGCGTTCAAGGCCAACGGCTTCAGCGCCGGGCCGTTCGTCAATTACCTGCCGGGACGCACCTCCAACGGCAAGCTGCAAGGCTTGCGCGATGTGCCGGACATGGGCGAAGTGGGCGGGTTTGTGCAGTACGCGCCGGCCGACTTCTGGCGGGTATTTGCCTCGGTGGGCCAGGCGGTGGGCGGGCGCGGCGGGCAGGGTGGGGTGTTGGGACGGGTCGGTGGGGAGGTGGGTTATCCACTGGGGGGCGGGGTGATCGGCAGCTCAAACCTGACCGCGCATTTTGCCGATGCGCGGCAGAATCAGACGTTCTTCGGCGTCAGTGCCGACGAGTCCCAGGCCTCGGGGATCCGCCCGTACAACGCCGGCGGTGGCTTGCAGAACGTGGCGCTGACCCAGAGCTTCGAGTTTCCCCTGGCGCCGCAGTGGTCACTGCTGACGAGCGCGAGCTGGATTCACCTGACGGGGGCGGCGGCGGACAGCAGCATTGTCAAACAGGTCGGGCATACCAACCAAGGTGAAGTGCAGGCTGCACTGGCCTACAAGTTCGACTAGAGAAGTTTGTTGTCAGGGCTGACGCCTTCGCGGGCAAGCCCGCTCCCACATGGGCGGTAAATAACCTGTGGGAGCGGGCTTGCCCGCGAAGGCGTCCTTGAATTCACAGAGAGCTAACTGTCTTCACCCTCCGCCAGCAACGCAATCCCCCCCATGATCACCGCCACCCCCACCCAGTGCAGCACGCTGATCTGCTCGCCCAGCCCCAGCCAAGAGCCGAGCAAAACCCCGACGAACACCAGCGAACTCAACGGAAACGCCAAGGACAAACTGCTGCGACGCAGAATCAGCATCCACACGAAAAACGCGCAGACGTAGCAAACAATCGCCAGCCACACCCCCGGATTCATCGCCACCGCCGTCAACCATTGCAGGTTGAAATCCATCTGCCCCAGTTGATCGCCGCCGACCTTGGTCGCGATCTGCCCGGCGCTTTCAAAACCGATCAACAGCGCCCACAGCACAACGGTGCCGAGGCGCTCATGCAGCCAGTCGGTCTTGCCTCTGATCATCGATTGAGCCTCATGCATGGGCGACACACACGAGCATCACGCCCGCCGTAATCACCAGGGTGCCGAGCCAGCGCCGCCGGCTGACGGTTTCGCCGAGGATCAGTTTGCCGGCCAGTACCACGCCGCAATACGCCAGCGCGGCGGCCGGAAACAGCAGGCTCAGCGGCGCGCGGGACAGGGCTTCGAGCCAGACAAAAAACTCGATCACGTAGGCACCGATCCCGCACCACAGCAGCGGCGCGTTGAACACTTGGCCCCAAAACGCATTCAGGCGAAAACCGCCTTCAAGCTCCGGCAAACGGTCGAGTCCGAGCTTGAAACAGAGCTGGCCAATGACGTCCAGCACGATGGAAAACGCCACGAGAACAATCACGGTCAGGGTCATGGGAACAGCTCCTCGAACAGCTCGATCAGCGCCTGATTGGTGGCCGAGTTACGCAGCAGATCGTCTGCGCTCCAGCGTTCCGCCGGCGGCTGGTCGGTCTTGGCTTCCCAGCGTTTGAAGGCGTTGCTGAAGGCGGGGCGGGCGTATTCGCCGCAGATGTCGATGCCGATGACTCGCTTGTGCGCGGCCAACACACGTATCGCTTGCAGCAGATGGCTCAGGCGCATACCGCCCTGATCCCAGTTGGTCGCCGCGTCTTCGCTGGCCAGCACGTCTTTGTCGATGGTGATCCACACCGCCTCGGTGGGCAGGCTGGTGATCAATTGTTCGAGAAACACCGGCCAGTCCAGTTCGGCGAGGTTGCGCCAGTGCAGCTGGTTTTCCAGTTGCCGATGCCCGGCACCATCGCCGACCCGGCCCCAGACTTTCGAGGGTGGATGCTGCCACGGAAACAGCTGCAACACCCCGCGTTTCAGGGCGCTGAGGTTGCCGCCCTTGATCTGTGGATTTTGCAGGTCATCGCTGCACGGGCCGAGGGTGACGATGCGCTGGATGTTCGGCAGCTTCAGTGCCTGGTTGACCCACGAACCACAATGTCGACGCGGCGCGAAGTGGACCCAATCGGGGTGATTGTCGAAGTGGATCAGGCTTGTCGGTGCCGGCAAATCAGTGAGAAAGGCCGGGGTCAAATGGTGGTAATCGCCGGAGCCGACGAAGAAGATTTCCGGTTGCGGGCCGCTGTGGCGCGGACGTTGTTGCAAGCGTTCGGCGAAACGGCGCCAGGTGCGCTCGCTGGACCACAGCCGCAATTTCGGGCCGAGGTCGAGCAGGTCCAGGCGTTTCGCGCCGCCGCTGTCGAGCAACCGTGCAATAGGGGCCTGGGCAGTCAGGCTGTGGTCGAGATCTAAAATGTTCAAGGTCGCAATTCACCCTTGGCAGACCCTCCCAGACACCGGCTCCATCCATCATGAAGGCCGGCCGAGAGGGCTTTTGGGGGTAAATGCAAGGGGCGGGCCAGCGCTGGCGTGTGTACCCGTTCCCCCTACACGGGAATGTGGTCAGGCCTGGAAGCGAAGCCAAACGCTGACGAGGATGGTAGCCGCCATCAACCACGCCACCGCAGCCACCGCGAGCGAAGCCTCCAGTCGCATCCGGTCGACCATCAGGTACAACGTCGCCAGATAGATGAAGTACGGAATGATCGACCACATGCCAAACACGATGGTGGTCTTCAAATCGTCCAGCGAGCGCCCTTTGCCGACGATGTAGTGCGCAATCAGCGCGAAGGTCGGAAACAGCGGCACCAGGCCGGCGATGTAATAGTTTTTGGTCTTGGCCAGCGCAGCGAGGATCAGCACCACCGCCGCGCCCAGGGTGGCCTTGAGCAGCAGGTCCATCAGTGGCTCAGTCCGTACTTTTTCACTTTGTCGAACAGCGTGGTTTTGGCCATGCCCAGTTCCAGGCTGGCCTGGGTCAGGTTGCCACCGCTGCGTTGCAAGGCGTCGCTGAGCAGGTTGCGTTCGAAGGCTTCCACCGCTTCGGCGAAGGCCAGGCCCTGATTGCTGCCGCTGGCGCCGGACTTTTTGAAGGCCGGCAAACCGAGGGCATACCGCTCGGCAACGTTGCGCAGTTCACGGACGTTGCCCGGCCAGTCGTGGCTCATCAGGTTTGACACGGTCTGGTTGTCCAGCTCCGGCACGGCGCGGTCGAAGCGCAAGGACGATTGCTGCAGGAAGTGTTCGAACAGTTGCAGGATGTCTTCGCGGCGTTCGCGCAGCGGCGGCAGTTCCAGGGTCACCACGTTCAGCCGGTAATACAAGTCGCTGCGGAATTCGCCGGCCTTGCTCGATTCGTCGAGGTCGGACTTGGTTGCCGCGATCACCCGGCAATCCACCGCCACACTCTGGTTCGAACCGAGGCGCTCCAGGGTGCGTTCCTGCAACACCCGCAGCAGTTTGATCTGCAACGGCAATGGCATGCTTTCCACTTCGTCGAGGAACAGCGTGCCGCCGTCGGCGTGTTCGATCTTGCCGATCCGCCGCTTGCCGGCGCCGGTGAAGGCGTTGGCTTCGTGGCCGAAGATTTCACTTTCGAACAGGTTCTCCGGCAGCCCACCGCAGTTCAGGGCAACGAACTGTTTGGTGTGACGCCGACTGAAGTCGTGCAGGCAGCGTGCGACCAGTTCTTTACCGGTGCCGGTTTCGCCTTCGATCAGCACGTTGGCCGAGGTATCGGCGACGTTGGCGATCAATTCCCGCAGGTTCTGCATCGCTGGCGAACGACCGATAATCCGGCCTTCCAGGGAATCCCGTTCCGCCAATTGCCGGCGCAACGTAGACACTTCCCGCGCCAGGCTGCGCTGCTCGAGCGCGCGGCGGGCGACATCCACCAGACGTTCGGGGGAGAAAGGTTTCTCCATGAAGTCATAGGCGCCTTTCTGCATCGCGCCGACGGCCATGGAGATGTCCCCATGGCCGGTAATCAGCACCACCGGCAGGCTGCGATCGCGCGCCTTGAGCCGGGTCAGCAATTCCAGGCCATCGATGCCCGGCAGGCGAATGTCACTGATGACGATGCCGGCAAAATTGTCGCCGACCCGTTCCAACGCTTCTTCGGCGCTGCCCACGCCGACGCAGGGAATGTCTTCCAGGGTCAGCGCCTGCTGGCAGCCGAGCAGCACATGAGGATCGTCTTCGACGATCAGCACACTAAGGTCGTTGTTCATATTGGCTCGGCTTGAAGGGGGCTTACCAACGGTAAACTGAGGACGAAGGTGGTACCACCGCTGGCCGGGTGCTCGACACCCAGGTGTCCGCCGGTGGCGGCGGCCAGGCTGGCGGAGAGGGTCAGGCCGAGGCCCAGGCCATGCTCGCCGGGTTTGGTGGTGAAGAATGGCTCGAACAGATGCTTGCGCGCTTCGGCGTCGATGCCGTGGCCGTTGTCGCGCACCCGCAGGCGATACTTGCCGTCGAACACTTCGCCTTCGAGCCACAACTCCGGTTGGGGCTGCGACTGCATGGCGTCAAGGGCATTGCCGATCAGGTTGACCAGAATCTGCTCCAGGCGGGTCTGGTCAATCTGCACCTGTACGTCGGCGAATTCGCGATGCAATTGCAGCGGGACACTTTCCACGCGAGCGCCGAGCAGTTGCAGCGCGGCGTCCACCGCTTTGCCGAGGCAGGCCTGGCCTTTGTCGTCGCCGCGCCGGGCAAAGGAGCGCAGGCTCGCGGTGATCCGGCCCATGCGATCGATCAGTTCGTTGATGGTCTTGAGGTTGGTGCTGGCCACATCCAGTTGCCCGCGCTCGAGAAAGCGCACGGTGTTGCCGGACAAGGTGCGCAGTGCCGCCAGCGGCTGGTTCAATTCGTGGGCGATGCTGGTGGACATCTGCCCTATGGCTGCGAGTTTTCCGGCCTGCACCAGTTCATCCTGGGCGCGGCGCAAGGTCTCTTCGGCCTGACGGCGTTCACGGATCTGGCTCTTGAGTCGCTCGTTGCTGGCGCGCAGGTCGGTGGTGCGTTCGGTAATCCGACGCTCCAGTTGATTGTTGGCTTCCTGCAAGGCTTCCCGGGCGGCGAGGCGGGTGGCGATCACCTTGCGGCGCTCGTTCCAGGCAATCAGCAGGAACGCCACCAGGGCAAACGCCACGGCCACCAGAATCCCCTGATTGATCGCTTCGCGACGCAAATCCTGCAGTGGCGTGAGCAGAGTGAAATTCCACGGGGTGTCGCTCAAGGGGCGGGTTTGCGAGAGGTAACTGATGTCCTCTTCGTCGGATTCCACTTCGCTGTTGGCCGGGAAGGTCAGTTTTTCCTCGCCTTCGGCCAGTTTTTCCCGGGCCAGCGGTTGCAGCTCGTTCAGTGGAAACCAGTAGTACTGAAGGCTGCGGGCGAGTTTTTCCTTGGTCTCGTCGCTCAACGGCACGACTGATTTCAACCGTCGCGCCGGATCGCTGGAAAGAATGATGATGCCATTTTCGTCGCTGACAAAGGCTTCGAGGCGCGCGCGCTGCCAGCGTTCTTCCATGGCTTCGAGGCGAACTTTGACCACCGCGACACCGATGATCTTGCCGTGTTCTTCCAGGCCATGGGCCAGGTAATAACCGGGTTCGCCGTTGGTGCTGCCGATGCCATAGAAGCGGCCCGGCTGACCGCGCACGGCGTTCTGGAAGTAGGCGCGAAAGGACAGGTCTTCACCCAGGTAACTGTCGACGTCGCGCCAGTTGCTGGTGGCCATGACGCGACCGGTGGTGTCCATCACGTAGATGGCCCGACTGCGGCTGCGCCGGTTCAGGCCTTCGAGGTATTCATTGACCGTTTGCCGGTGTTCCGGCGATGGGTCGGCCAGCAGCTTCGAAACGCTGGTTTCGAGCTCCAGCAGGCTGGGCAGGTAGGTGTACTTGCTGATCTCGCTCTCGACGGCGCGGGCGTGCAGTTCGAGCTGACGCTGGCCGTTCTCGCTGAGGCTGCGGATCCCGTAGTGCTCGCTGACCCAGAAGCCGAGGTAACCCAATCCGATCATCAGGGCGATGACCAGCGGTGGCAGGAACAGATGGCGGATCAGACGGGGTTTCACGACGAGTGATGGCGGCGCGGCGCGATAGAGAGTGGGGTCGCATTTCATCACAGATGCCTTGGGTCAACCACAACACAAATCTCAAACCATCACCGACCCCTGCAGGAGCCGGCTTGCTGCGGGCTCCTACAAGGACGCGGTGTCTTTCTTAGTGCTGCAGAATCTTGTTGAGGAAGTGCTGCGTACGCTCGGCGCGGTGGCTGATGTCGCCGAAGAACTCTTCTTTCTTGCAGTCTTCGATGATTTTGCCGGCGTCCATGAAGATCACCCGATCCGCCACTTTACGGGCGAAGCCCATTTCGTGGGTCACGCACATCATGGTCATGCCTTCGTGGGCCAGTTGCACCATCACGTCGAGCACTTCGTTGACCATTTCAGGGTCGAGTGCCGAGGTCGGTTCGTCGAACAGCATGACGATCGGGTCCATCGCCAGCGCACGGGCAATCGCCACACGCTGTTGCTGACCACCGGAGAGCTGGCCCGGATGCTTGTGAGCGTGCGCCGAGAGACCCACGCGCTCCAGCAATTGCAGGCCTTTTTTGGTGGCCTCTTCCTTGCTGCGGCCCAACACCTTGATCTGCGCGATGGTCAGGTTTTCGGTGATGGTCAGGTGCGGGAACAGCTCGAAATGCTGGAACACCATGCCCACGCGTGAACGCAGTTTCGGCAGGTTGGTCTTTGGGTCGGCGATGGAGGTGCCATCGACCACCACATCACCTTTCTGGAACGGTTCCAGTGCGTTGACGCATTTGATCAGGGTGGATTTGCCGGAGCCGGACGGGCCGCAAACCACGATCACTTCGCCTTTTTTGACCTCGGTGCTGCAGTCAGTCAGTACCTGGAAGTCGCCATACCACTTGTTGACATTCTTGATAGAGATCATACGGCAAACCTTTTTTGCAGACGCTTGACCAGCAGCGAGGCGGCAAAGCTGATTGTGAAGTACACGAGACCTGCGAAGATCAGGAACTCATTCGAGCGGCCGATGATGTCGCCACTGGCACGCGAGGCATTGAGGAAGTCCACCAGACCGACCGCATACACCAGCGAGGTGTCCTGAAACAGGATGATGCTCTGTTGCAGCAGCAGCGGGGTCATCTTGCGGAACGCTTGCGGCAGGATGATCAAACGCATCATCTGGCCGTACGTCATGCCCAGGGCTTGGGCGGCGCCCATCTGGCCTTTGGGAATCGACTGCACACCGGCGCGGACGATTTCGCAGAAGTACGCCGCTTCGAACATCATGAACGCCACGATGCACGAGGCGAATGCGCCGATCGGAGTGTCTTCGCCGGTGATCCAGCGCAGCACGAACGGCACCGCCAGGTAGAACCAGGTGATGACCAGCAGCAGTGGGATCGAACGGAAGTAGTTAACGTAGGCGCCGGCGATGTTCGACAGCAGCTTGCTGTGGGACAGGCGCATCAGCGCGAGGATCGTGCCGAGGATGATCCCGCCGACGACGCCCAGCGCCATCAGTTGCAGGGTCATGACCATGCCGTTCCACAGACCCGGCAGGGACGGGATGATGCCCGAGAAGTCGAATTCCATCATTTACCCCCTACGGAGATCAGGCCCGGTACGGCGACTTTCTTCTCGACCAGGCGCATGAGCAGCATCAGGCTCATGTTCAGGGTGAAGTAGATCAGCGTTGCCAGGGTGAAAGCTTCGAACAGGTTCGCGGAAAACTCGGCGGTCTGTTTGGTCTGCGCGAGCAACTCCATCAGGCCGATCAGCGAGGCGACGGAGGTGTTCTTGAACACGTTCAAGAATTCCGAGGTGAGCGGCGGAATGATGATCCGGTAAGCCTGGGGCAGCAGCACGTTCCAGTAGATCTGTGGCAGCTTGAAGCCCATGGCGCGAGCCGCGGCTTCCTGGCCTTTCGGCAACGCCTGAATGCCGGTGCGCACTTGTTCGCAAACGCGAGCGGTGGTGAACAGGCCCAGGCAGACAACAACGCTGAGGAACGCCGAGGTGGTCGGGTTCAGGTCTTGCTTGTACCAGTCCTGCAGGTTTTGCGGCAGCAGATCGGGCACCAGGAAGTACCAGATGAACAGCTGCACCAGCAATGGCACGTTACGAAACAGTTCGACGTAACAGGTCGCGATGCCCGACACGATGCGATTCGGTACGGTGCGCATGACGCCCAGGATCGAGCCCAGCGTCAGGGCGATGATCCAGGCCACGATGGCGATGGCAATGGTCCAGCCCAAACCGGTGAGGTACCAGTCGAGATAGATCTCACTGCCCACGCCGGTGGACTTGAAGAACACGCTCCAGTCCCAGTTGTAATTCATTAGGGTCTCCCCTCGGATTCGATCGATGTACTAGTGCCCGCCTGGGGAAGCTCCGTTCCCGCCCGACTTGAGAGTCAGGCACACGCGATCGGCTCGACAGCCACCGGTTCGAGTGTTTCCAGAAATACCAGCAGGGAGTGACAACCTCCTGAGAGAGTAGTAGCCCTCTCAGGAGGTAAGGTTAGTCAGAAATCAGGATTTCTTGTCGTCAGCCGCTTTATCGGTCGGATTGGCGATCAGGGCCTTGAGCTCGTCGCTCATCGGGAAGCTCAGGTTCAGGCCTTTTGGCGGGATTGGCTGCATGAACCATTTGTCGTAGATCTTGTTGATCTCGCCCGACTTGTAGGTTGCCACAATGGCGTCGTCTACAGCCTTCTTGAACGGCTCGTCGCCCTTGCGGACCATGCAACCGTAGATTTCGTAGGACTGTGGAGTGCCGGTGACGGCCCAGTCATCGGCCTTCTTGGCCTTGGCCGCTTCACCGGCCAGCAACGCGTCGTCCATCATGAACGCGACGGCACGGCCCGATTCCAGCATCTGGAAGGATTCGCCGTGGTCCTTGGCGGAGATGACGTTCATGCCCATCTGCTTGTCGGCGTTCATCGACTTGAGGAGGCGCTCGGACGTGGTGCCGGCAGTGGTCACGACGTTCTTGCCTTTCAGGTCGTCGAAATCCTTGTATGCCGAGCCTTTCTTGGACAGCAGGCGAGTACCGATTTCGAAGATGCCGACGGAGAAGTCAACTTGCTGCTGACGCTCGACGTTGTTGGTGGTGGAGCCGCATTCCAGATCCACGGTGCCGTTCTGCACCAGCGGGATACGGGTTTGCGAGGTCACCAGGTTGTATTTGACCTGAAGGTTAGGCAGGTCCAGGTCTTTCTTGATCGCTTCAACGATTTTCAGCTGGATATCGTGGGAGTAGCCAACCGGTTTGCCGGAAGCGTCCGCGATATAGGAAAACGGAATGGAAGCGTCACGATGCCCGAGGGTGATGGTGCCGGACTCTTTGATCTTCTTCAGTGTGCCGGTGAGTTCGGCCGCGAAAACTGGAGTGGTAATCAGAGCGGCAGCAATGGCTGCGCCCAGGATATGGGGAACGATGCGCATCAAATTTTCCTCGACATTGTTTTTTTTATGGAGCCAGTTCATCGGCCCTTTTGTGCTTCGAATGTCTGTCGGCTTCTTATAGGTCCGCGCAACAAGCATTCGTCCAAGAGTGTAGAGCATGACTCGTGCCAGACCAGGCGGCTAAGGTCAAATTACTGATTTATAAGGATATTTAATATTTATGGCGTGTTTTTTGGTGTTAGAGAATCCGGTTAACCGAATAGACCGATAGGTCATGTTCGGAAAACCGAATGCAAGGATCGCCGCTACAGCGGATTGATGTTTCCCGAATACAAAAAAGCCCCTGAATCGTGAGATTCAGGGGCTTTCGTTTGAACGGAGGTGAGATCAGGCCGCTTCGATCTTGCTACGGTTCTGCTCGACCTTGCTCAGGTAATCCGCGAGCTTCTGCTGCTCGGCCGGGGTGGTGAACAAGCCCAGTTTGCTGCGGCGCCACAGAATATCGTGCGCTGTGGTTGCCCACTCTTCGCTGCACAGGTAATCGACTTCGCGGGTGTAGAGACCGCCGCCGATGTGCTCGCCCAGGTCACTGAGGCTTTGCACGCCTTCGAGCATGCGCCAGGTGCGGCTGCCATAAGTGGTGGCCCAGCGGCGCGCGATTTCGGTCGGCACCCAGTCGAACTGGTCACGAAGCCGCGAGCTCAGCGCCTGCGGGGTGGTCATGTCTTCGCCGCCCGGCAGGGTCGCCGTGGCGGTCCAGCTCGGTTTGATGTGGGTGAAATACGGCGCCAGTTGCGCCAGCGCCGACTCGGCCAGTTTGCGGTAGGTGGTCAGCTTGCCGCCGAACACCGACAGCAACGGCGCTTCTTCGCCCGTGCCCGACAGCGCGAGGGTGTAGTCGCGGGTGACGGCCGACGGGTTGTCGGATTCGTCGTTGCACAGCGGACGTACACCGGAATAGCTGTGCAGGATGTCGTCGCGGCTGATCTGCTTCTTGAAGTGGGCGTTGACCACTTTCAGCAGGTAATCGGTTTCGCCTTCGGTGATCGCCACTTTGGCGGGATCGCCGGTGTACTCACGGTCGGTGGTGCCGATCAGCGTGAAGTGGTTGAGGTACGGAATGGTGAAGACGATGCGCTGATCTTCGTTTTGCAGAATGTGCGCGTGTTCGCCTTCGTACAGCTTCGGCACGATCAGGTGGCTGCCCTGGATCAGGCGGATGCCGTACGGCGATTCCATCTTCAGGTCATCACGAATGAACTTGGCGACCCATGGGCCCGCCGCATTCACCAGCGCCTTGGCGCGAATCGAAAACAGGCTGCCGTCGGCGCGTTCCAGGTGCAGATGCCACAAACCCTTGGTGCGGCGAGCGCTCACGCAGCGGGTCTGGGTGTGAACATGGGCGCCGTTCTCGCGGGCGGCCATGGCGTTCAAGACCACCAGACGCGCATCGTCGACCCAGCAATCGGAGTATTCGAAGCCTTTAGTGATTTCGCTTTTCAGCGGGCTGTCCGGGCCGAACTTCAGGCTTTTCGAACCTTCCAGTTTTTCCCGTTTGCCCAGGTTGTCATAAAGGAACAACCCCGCGCGAATCATCCAGGCCGGACGCAGGTGCGGACGGTGCGGCAGGACGAAACGCATTTGCTTGACGATGTGTGGCGCCTTGGCCAGCAGCACTTCGCGCTCGGCGAGGGCTTCGCGGACCAGGCGGAATTCATAGTGTTCGAGGTAGCGCAAGCCACCGTGGATCAGTTTGCTGCTGGCCGACGAGGTGTGGCTGGCCAGGTCATCCTTTTCGCAAAGGAACACCGAAAGACCGCGACCGGCGGCATCCGCTGCGATCCCCACGCCATTGATCCCGCCACCGATGACGGCGATATCGTAGACCTCGGCGAGTGGGGGCGTAGGCAAGGTAGAAGTGGGCATCGGCTGGCCTCGGTTTTTTTGATTTTGGTATTGGATTTCGAACATAAATGTTCATTTGCGAAAATGGTAGCCCATAAAGCCGCCCACAGCCAGTTAACTTCGATTGAAAATACTGATCGAAGGGCGGTTAAAGGAAAATTTTCGAACATTGAAGGTAGAGAGAGGGGGTATTGCGGAGGCATTACTGTAGGAGCCAGCGAGCCGGCTCCTACAAGGTTGTTTCAGTCTTCGGGGTTAAACGACCTCAAGCCGAATCTTGTGCTGACTCAACAACTGCGCCAGCGCAGGCACCGGCTGCTGATCCGTCACCAGGCAATCGATCAAGCTGATTGGCCCCAGGCGAATCATGGCGTTGCGCCCGAATTTGCTCGAGTCCGCGGCCAGAATCACCTGTCGTGCATTGGCAATGATCGCCTGCGACACCCGCACTTCCTGATAATCGAAGTCCAGCAGACTACCGTCTTCATCGATGCCGCTGATACCGACCAGGGCGAAGTCGACCTTGAACTGGTTAATGAAGTCGACACTGGCCTGACCCACCACGCCACCGTCGCGCCGCACATTGCCGCCCGTCAGCAGAACGTCGAAGTCATCCTTGGCACTGAGCATCGACGCCACATGCAGGTTGTTGGTGATGATCTTCAAGTGATTGTGGTTGAGCAGCGCCCGGGCGATCGATTCGGTGGTGGTACCGATGTTGATGAACAGCGAGGCGTGGTCGGGGATCTGTGCGGCAATGGCTTCGCCGATACGCTGCTTTTCATCGCGCATCTGATCGGCGCGCATCGCGTAGGCGGTGTTTTCGACGCTGGAATCGTAAGCTGCGCCGCCATGATAGCGACGCAGTAAATTGGCTTCCGCGAGCTGATTGATGTCGCGGCGGATGGTCTGCGGTGTGACGACGAACAGCGTAGCCATTTCCTCGATGCTGACATAGCCGCGTTCGCGGACCAGTTCGAGGATTTGCTGCTGACGGGGAGGCAGATTCATGGGGCTTCCTTTGGCTGCCGTGCAAAATTTGCCCATGATGCCGCAGGAATCTGCTCCCTACCAGTTACATACAGATACGAGTACTTACGTTGGCTTATTCAGCGCCTTCATGAGGTTCCCAGTCACGAGTGCGGCTGACCGCTTTTTTCCAGCCGGCGTAGAGTTTTTCCTTCGCGGTTTCGTCCAGTGTCGGTTCGAATTCGCGTTCGATGACTGCTTTGCCGCGCAACTCTTCCAGGCTGCCCCAGAAGCCACACGCCAGACCGGCCAGGTACGCCGCACCGAGTGCGGTGGTTTCGCGCATTTGCGGGCGCTCGACCTGAGTACCGAGGATGTCGGCCTGAAATTGCATCAGGAAATTGTTCGCCACGGCACCGCCGTCAACGCGCAAGGCTTTCAGGCGTTCGCCGGAATCCTGTTGCATGGCGTCGAGCACGTCGCGGGTCTGGTAGGCAATCGACTCCAGCGCTGCACGAATAATGTGATCCACGCGTACGCCGCGAGTCAGGCCGAACAACGCGCCACGAGCATACGGGTCCCAGTACGGAGCGCCCAGGCCGGTGAAGGCCGGCACCAGGTACACGCCGTTGCTGTCCTTGACCTTGTTGGCGAAGTATTCGGTGTCGTGGGCGTCATTGATGATTTTCAGTTCGTCACGCAGCCACTGAACGGTGGAGCCGCCGTTGAACACCGCGCCTTCCAGCGCGTAGGCCACTTCGCCACGCGGGCCGCAAGCGATGGTGGTGAGCATGCCGTGCTTGGACTTCACCGCTTTGTCGCCGGTATTCATCAGCAGGAAGCAGCCGGTGCCGTAAGTGTTTTTCGCCTGGCCTGGCTCGACGCACATCTGGCCGAACAGGGCGGCCTGCTGGTCACCGGCGATACCGCCGATGGCGATGCCGCTTTTGGTGTGGCCGTAGATTTCCGACGAGGATTTAACTTCCGGCAGCATCTCGCGCGGAATATCCAGCACCTCCAGCATCTTCGCATCCCACTCCAGGGTGTGGATGTTGAAGAGCATGGTGCGCGAGGCGTTGGTGTAGTCGGTGACGTGGACTTTGCCACCGGTAAATTTCCAGATCAGCCAGCTGTCGATGGTGCCGAACAGCAGTTCGCCGTTGCGCGCACGCTCACGGCTGCCTTCGACGTTGTCGAGGATCCACTTGAGTTTGGTGCCGGAGAAGTACGGGTCGGTGACCAGGCCGGTGGTGTCGCTGATGTATTGCTCATGGCCGTCACGCTTGAGTTGCTGGCAGATTTCGGTGCTGCGGCGGCACTGCCAGACGATCGCGTTGTAGATCGGCCGGCCGGTGGTCTTGTCCCAGACCACGGTGGTTTCGCGCTGGTTGGTGATGCCGATGGCCGCGACCTGGTCGTGATGCAGGCCGGCTTGCGCCAGGGCCTCGACCATCACGGCGCTTTGGGTGGCGAAGATTTCCATCGGGTCGTGCTCAACCCAACCGGCTTGCGGGTAATGCTGGGCGAATTCGCGTTGGGCGGTGCAAACCACGTTCGCGTCGCGGTCGAAAATGATCGCGCGGGAGCTGGTCGTACCCTGATCGAGGGCAATGATGTAGTTCTTATTCTGAATGTCGGTCATGTCGATTGCCTTGGACGAAATAAGGGAGTGAGGTGAGGCGCGCGATCAGATGGGCAGGACCACGCGCCAACGGTATCAAGAAGTTCTTGGTTTGCCGTCAATGGCCGGTGTTGCGTCCTTTGTAGCAGGTTCGGTGCTGGGCAGATGACGGGCAATCAACCCGCGATACGCTGCAGCACCGAGGCAGGCACCGACAATCGGTGCAAAAATCGGAATCAGGAAATACGGGATATCGCGCCCGCCAGTGAAGGAAATTTCACCCCAGCCGGCGAAGAAAGTCATCAGTTTGGGACCGAAGTCGCGCGCCGGGTTCATCGCAAAACCGGTCAGCGGGCCCATCGAACTACCGATCACCGCGATCAGCAGGCCGATCAGCAGCGGCGCCATTGGCCCGTTTGGCAGACCGTTGTTGTCGTCGGTCAGGGACATGATCACGCCCATCAGGACCGCGGTAATGATCACTTCAACCAGGAAAGCCTGGGCGGTGGACAAGGCTGGGTTCGGGAAGGTGGAGAACACCGACGCCAGTTCGAGGCTGGCTTGAGTGCCGCGGACCATATGGTGAGTTTGTTCGTAATCGAAGAATAGATTGCTGTACAGCGTGTAAACCAACAGCGCGCCACAGAAGGCGCCAGCCACCTGGGCAAGAATGTAAAACGGCAGTTTGCGTTTTTCGAAGTCGGCGAAAATGCTCAGCGCAATGCTCACGGCAGGATTGAGGTGCGCTCCTGAAACCCCGGCGGTCAGGTAGATCGCCATGCTCACGCCGACGCCCCAGATGATGCTGATTTCCCACAGGCCAAAACTGGCACCCGCGACCTTGAGCGCGGCAACGCAACCGGTACCAAAAAAGATCAGCAGTGCAGTGCCCAGAAACTCGGCCATGCATTGGCTCGAAAGTGACGGTTGTTGTAAAGCAGTTGTCATTGAAAACCTCTTTGTTTTTGTTGTCTGGCGCTTTTTTCGTCATGGCCAAAGCGCGATTTTCACCAGGGCAGGATCCCCATCCTGTTCCTGGCTTACTGCCGGGTGTTGCGTTGTCACGTTGTACGGTATTCAGATTCGAAAAAATATAGACAAGAAACACTGCTGTCAAAGGTCGAAAGTGAACTGTCGGTCACAATGTAACTATTAGTCACATGAATGATCGTTTTGTTTTGCGGGAAGGACGAACTCTGACGAACGGTAAAGAATCGCGCCAAACGCGGGAAAAGCTGCCGTGATAGAGCCTTTTATGGAGCAATGTCCTAGAATCCAGCGCAGTATTTTTTCTCTGCCGCCCAGTCTGGAGCTGTCATGACCCCCGCATTGGATTTGTTGAAAAAAGTTCGTGCCGAACATCGCGTGCACAGTTACGAACATGATCCAAAGGCTGCTTCCTATGGGCTGGAGGCCGCGGAGAAACTGGGTCTGGACCCGGCGCAAGTGTTCAAGACGTTGCTGGCGGCCAGCGAGAAGGGGGAATTGCTGGTGGCGGTGGTGCCGGTCGTCGGAAGTCTGGACTTGAAGGGCCTGGCTCATGCAGCCGGGGTGAAAAAAGTCGAAATGGCCGATCCGGCCGCCGCGCAACGCTCCACCGGTTATCTATTGGGCGGCATCAGCCCGCTTGGACAGAAAAAGCGCCTGCGAACCTTTATTGATCGTTCGGCCCAGCCCTTCGCCAGCATTTTTGTCAGTGCCGGCAGGCGTGGTCTGGAAGTGGAACTGGCCCCCGCAGTATTGGCCGAACACACACAGGCCAAGTTCGCCGATATCGGCCGCGCCTGAATCAGGGAGAAGGTTATGCAGCTTGAGTTTCATCAGGTCGATGCGTTCAGCGATCGGCCGTTCAGTGGTAACCCGGCGATGGTCTATCGGCTCGATGCCTGGCTCGCCGATGAGTTGATGCAGAAAATTGCCGCTGAACATAACCTCGCCGAAACCGCTTTCGTGGTGCGTGAAGGGCAGGGCTGGCACATCCGCTGGTTCACTCCGACCACCGAGGTGCCTTTGTGTGGGCATGCCACCCTGGCCAGCGCTTATGTGTTGTTCGAGATCTATAAAGAACCGGTCGAACGCCTGGACTTCATTTGTAAGTCCGGCCCGCTGAGCGTGAGTCGTGAGGGCGGTCGCTTATGGCTGGATTTCCCGGCAATCGTGCCGTCTGAAGTCGGCGTGACACTGGATGTTGAACGTGCCTTGGGCGTCGAAGTGGTCGATGTGCTCGGTTCAAATGAATTATTTGTGGTACTGGAGTCCGAGCAGGCGGTGCTCGATTGCCAGCCAGACATGGTCGCATTGGCCAAACTGCCGTGGCCGGGCGCCATTGTCACCGCCAAGGGCAGCAAGCATGATTTTGTGTCGCGGTACTTCGCGCCGGCGATCGGAATCAATGAAGACCCGGTGACCGGTTCGACCCATTGCAGTCTGATTCCGTACTGGTCGAAACGTTTGAGCAAGTCGAGCCTCACGGCGTATCAGTGTTCGAAACGCGGCGGGGAGTTGTTCTGTCGACTGGAAGGCGATCGGGTCAAGATCGGCGGGAATGCGACGCTCGTTGCGAGCGGAACATTGATGTTGGGTTGAGCGCAATCCTTGTAGGAGCAGGCTTGCTCGCGATGAACGATAACGTGGTGTCTCAGTTAAACCGCGGTGATGCTATCGCGAGCAAGCTTGCTCCTACAGAAGCGGTGGGGGGCTCAGTTGGCGGTGCTGTGCCGCCGGACACCGGAGTCCACCGCAGGAATCTGCGCCGCCATACTGCCAGACGCCTGGAACAGCACCAGATGATCGGCCGATACACGAATGCCAACCTCTGCACCCACCAAATGATCCGCATGGCTCGGGAAGATCGACTCAAGTTGCGCGCCTGTCGGCAACTGCAACCGATACAGCGTCGACGCGCCCTGGAAAGACTTGCCGACAATCCGCGCCTTCAAGCCACTGTCCGGTGCATAAACGATATCGTCCGGACGTAGCAGCACATCCACCGCACCACCAATCGGCCAGGTGTAAGCCCGATTGCCGCGCAACTCACCCAATTCGGTCTGCACCGATTCCGGGCTGCTCAGCTGGCCACGAATGAAGTAGCCCTGACCAATGAAACTGGCCACATAGGGCGTCAGCGGTTCGTGATACAGGTTGTAGGGCGTGTCCCACTGTTCCAGGCGACCTTCCTTGAAAACGCCGACGTGGTCGCTCACCGCGAAGGCTTCTTCCTGATCGTGAGTCACCAGAATGGCGCTGGTGCCACGGGTCTTGAGAATGTCGCGCACTTCATGGCTGAGCTTGCGCCGCAGTTCGCCGTCGAGGTTGGAGAACGGTTCGTCGAGCAGCAGCAGTTGTGGTTCCGGCGCCAGGGCGCGAGCCAGGGCGACACGCTGTTGCTGACCGCCGGAGAGCTCATGCGGAAAGCGTTTGCCGAGGTTTTTCAGGTTGACCAGTTCCAGCAGCTCTTCGATAACGCGATCCTTTTGTGGATGCTTGCGAATCCCGAACGCGATGTTCTCGGCCACGCTCAAATGCGGAAACAGCGCGTAATCCTGGAACACCATGCCGATCCGGCGTTTCTCCGGCGCGAGGGTAAAACCGGCGCTGGAGATCGTCTCGCCCGCCAAGGTGATTTCACCTTCGTACACCGGTTCGAAACCGGCAATTGCCCGCAGGGTCGTGGTTTTGCCGCAGCCCGAAGAGCCGAGCAGGCAACCGATGTCGCCGGCATTCAAATGCAGGTTGAGATTTTGCACAACGCGCTGGTCTTGATAGCCGCAAGCGAGGTTGCGCAGGTTTAGCAGTAATGGCTGGCTCATGCGTGGTGGTACGCCGGTTCGACGAGAAACTCGAGCAGGGCCTTTTGTGCGTGGAGGCGGTTTTCC
This sequence comes from Pseudomonas sp. O230, assembly GCF_045447035.1. NCBI lineage: Bacteria > Pseudomonadati > Pseudomonadota > Gammaproteobacteria > Pseudomonadales > Pseudomonadaceae > Pseudomonas > Pseudomonas sp. O230. Next base: position 261,223 of record NZ_JBJGXN010000004.1, read on the forward strand.
GCTTGATCCCAGGCGACGGAGCGGCTGTCGTCCAGCAGGTCGACGCTGATTTCTTCGCCACGGTGCGCCGGGAGGCAATGCATGAACAGCACGTCCGATGCGGCCAGATCGAGCAGGGCGCGGTTGACCTGGAATGGCGCGAACAGCTTCAGGCGTTTGGCGGTTTCCTCTTCCTGGCCCATGGAGGTCCAGACGTCAGTGCTCACCAGATGAGCGCCGCGCACGGCATCCTTCGGATCCCGGACGATGGTCACCCGATCACCGGCCCTGGCCACGAATTCAGGGGTGGGCTCATAGCCTTCAGGGCAAGCGATGCGCAGCTGGAAGTCGAACTGGATCGCCGCTTCTATATAGCTGTTGCACATGTTGTTGCCGTCACCGATCCAGGCAACGGTCTTGCCCTGGATCGAGCCGCGATGTTCGAGGAAGGTCTGCATGTCGGCCAGCAACTGGCACGGGTGCAGGTCATCGGACAGGCCATTGATCAGAGGGACGCGCGAATTGGCGGCGAATTCGGTCAATGTGCTGTGGGAAAACGTACGAATCATCACCGCATCGAGCATGCTCGACATGACAATGGCGGCGTCGCCGATCGGTTCGCCACGGCCCAGTTGGGTGTCGCGCGGCGACAGGAAGATCGCCTGGCCGCCGAGCTGGATCATGCCGGCCTCGAACGAGATGCGGGTGCGCGTGGAGGACTTCTCGAAAATCATCCCGAGCACGCGGTTTTTCAGAGGCTCGAACAGTACGCCGCGGTTACGCAGGTCTTTGAGCTCAACGCCTCGACGGATCACGCTGACCAGCTCTTCGGGCGTGCAATCCATCAGGGAGAGAAAGTGCCTTGCGCTCATCATTGACTACCTTTTTGCTACAAACCGCAGATGCTCAAAGCCTTGTTTAACGGAACAACGGGCGAGACCTGCGGCGTAAGCCGCTCAGGGCGACGAAATAGGGGAAGGCGCGATCTTATAATTAAATGTCGCGTCTTACCAATAGGGCTACGGTTTTTAGGGGATTTCAGAGGGGCTATGGGGTGACCGCAGTAGCGCTTTTGAAGCCTGTTTCCTGACAGCAGCCGCTCATTTGTACACTGGGGCTGCGGGGCTTTGCAATCAAACAGGGCGGGAGTGGTGCGCTGATGGTCGGTTTCTGACCCTACATTCGAGACGCCTGTTGGCCATGTGCCTCGTCTGAAACACTTGCTAATGCAATGTGCTGGGTTATAACTAAGTCACGAGCGACGCAGGAAGCCTTCGGAATGGAATCGAAAGAACAGCAATTGATGGAATTACTTGGCCTCACGGCCCGCTCACTGACGCATCTCACCGCTTCCATGACCTCAATGTCCTTTGAGCTTTTGCGAAGTAACGACGACGTGACCAAAGCTGCTGGCCGGCGGATGATCGACCGCATGGCGACTATCAGCGCCGGGCTCGACGAGCACTGGCGGCTGATCGGCGAACTCACTGGCGTGCACGTCGCTCACGAACAGATAGAAACCATCCAGGAGATTCAGTTGCAGGCGCCGCCGAGGCTGCCGTCGACTTGATCACGAGCGGTCATCGGCTGGCCTGATGGCTGCCGATTCACAAGACGAACGTCGCTGGCGCGGCGGCGGGTCACGCGCCATAGTTTTGTTCCCGCGGCTGTTATTGCCCGCCCAGAACAAGACAGAGACTGGCCATGACCAAGACTCTCCATCACCGTGCCTGCCACCTGTGTGAAGCCATCTGCGGCCTGACTATCGAGACCACTGAGCTCGACGGCGATGTGCAGATCACCTCGATCAAGGGCGATGCCCTCGATACGTTCAGTCGCGGGCACATCTGCCCCAAGGCCGTTGCCCTGCAAGACATCCAGAATGATCCTGACCGTTTGCGTCAGCCGATGCTGCGTGTCGGCAGCGAATGGCAGCCCATTGCGTGGGAAGACGCCTTCAATCTTGTAGCAGAACGCCTGGCCGCGATACAGGAGCGCCACGGGCAGAATTCGGTGGCGGTTTATCAAGGCAACCCCAGCGTGCACAACTACGGGCTGATGACCCACAGCAATTACTTTCTTGGCCTGCTGAAAACCCGCAACCGGTTTTCCGCGACGTCGGTTGATCAGTTGCCTCATCACTTGACCAGTCATTTGATGTACGGCCACGGTTTGCTGTTGCCGATCCCGGACATCGATCACACCGATTTCATGCTGATCCTTGGCGGCAATCCGCTGGCCTCCAACGGCAGCATCATGACCGTGCCGGATGTGGAAAAGCGCCTGAAGGCAATTCAGGCCCGGGGCGGCAAAGTGGTGGTGGTCGATCCGCGCCGCAGCGAAACGGCCGCGATGGCCGATCAGCATCTGTTTGTACGTCCGGGTGGCGACGCGGCATTGCTGTTCGGGCTGCTCAACACGTTGTTTGCTGAAGGCCTGACCCGCGACAGCCATTTGCCGATCGACGGTCTGAATGAGGTGCGCGAGGCCGTCGCGGGTTTTACCGCCGAAGCCATGAGCCCGTTGTGTGCCGTGCCGGCCGAGCAAATTCGTCAATTGGCGCGGGACTTCGCGGCAGCGCCGACTGCGGTCTGTTACGGGCGTATGGGCGTTTCTACCCAGGCGTTTGGCACGTTGTGCCATTGGCTGGTGCAGTTGATCAACCTGGTCACTGGCAATCTCGATCGTGTCGGTGGTGCGTTGTGCACCGAGCCGGCGGTAGACCTGGTGGCATCTACCTCGGGCGGGCATTTCAACCTGTGGCAGAGCCGCGTGTCCGGGCGTCCGGAATACGGCGGCGAGCTGCCGGTGTCGGCGCTGGCCGAAGAGATGCTCACTGAAGGGGAGGGGCAGGTCCGCGCGCTGATTACCGTGGCCGGCAATCCGGTGCTGTCGACGCCCAATGGCCGACAACTCGAACAGGCGCTGGACGGGTTGGAGTTCATGGTCAGTATTGACCTGTACATCAACGAAACCACGCGCTATGCCGATCTGATCCTGCCGTCCACCTCAGCCCTGGAAAACGATCACTACGACACCACGTTCAATATGTTTGCGGTGCGTAACGTCAGCCGGTTCAACCGCGCGATCCTGGCCAAACCGGAAGGCGCGTTGCACGACTGGGAGATTTTCGTCGGGCTGGCCGAGGCGTTTGCCGCGAAGACCGGCAAGGAGCTGAAACCGACGATTCCCCCTGCGCAGATGATCGACCGTGGCTTGCGAATGGGGCTGTATGGCGACGCTGCGCCGCAGAAGCTGTCCTTGGCGACGCTGTTTGATCAACCGCATGGGGTCGATCTTGGCGCACTGAAATCCAACCTGGCGCCACGCCTGAAAACCGCCAATCAGCGCGTTCAGGCAGCGCCGGCGGCGATCCTTGCCGACCTCGCGCGATTTGCGGCGCTGCAGGCCCCGGCTGCAGATGAACTGCTGATGATTGGCCGTCGTCACGTGCGCAGCAATAACTCGTGGATGCACAACTACCACCGTCTGGTGAAAGGCAAGCCGCGTCATCAATTGCTGATGCATCCAGATGACCTCGCCAGTCGCGGGCTCAGCGATGGACAGCGCGTGCGGGTCAGTTCCCGGGTCGGCATGATCGAAGTGGAAGTGCTGGGCAGTCTGGATATGATGAAAGGCGTGGTCAGCCTGCCGCACGGTTGGGGCCATGCGCGGCCCGGTGTACAGATGACGATTGCCAGCGGACAGCCGGGGGCTAGCGCCAATGACTTGACCGACGAGTGTCAGCTCGATGAGTTGTCGGGGAATGCGGCGTTGAACGGTGTGCCGGTGACCGTGGCAGCGGCTTGATCGAGTCTGTCGGGGAGACCGAGCATGGCGCTCGGGTTTCCGTTACAATGCGCCACCGTGCCGACCCCTGAGTCGGAAAGTTCAGCCGAGGTGCTTCATGGATATCATCGAAACGATTAAAGAGCAGATTGCCAACAACACCATTCTGCTTTACATGAAAGGTTCGCCGAATGCCCCGCAGTGTGGCTTCTCCGCGAAAGCCGCGCAGGCCGTGATGGCATGTGGTGAAAAGTTTGCATACGTGGACATCCTGCAGAACCCGGAAATCCGCGCCAACCTGCCAAAATACGCCAACTGGCCAACTTTCCCGCAACTGTGGGTGGGTGGTGAGCTGGTCGGCGGTAGCGACATCATGACCGAGATGGCTGCCGACGGTTCGCTGCAAAGCACCATCAAGGCGGCTGTTGAAGCGGCTGCTGCGACCAAGACCGAAGCCTGATTCGGTCCTTTGTAGAAGCAAGCTTGCTCGCGATTAACGATGGCGCGGTATTCCTGCAAGATCGCGCCGCCCGCATCGCGAGCAATCGAGCGTCGACCGGCTGCTCCTACAAGAGAGAAAGCATTAAAAAGCCCCGCCTCTTCAAAAGAGCGCGGGGCTTTTTATTGTCTCGAGTTTAACGAGCGCTAACTTACTCTTCGCCCATCTGCGATTGCAGATAGTTCTCAAGACCGATTTTATCGATCAAGCCCAGTTGGGTTTCCAGCCAGTCGATATGTTCTTCTTCGGATTCAAGAATATCTTCGAGCAGTTCACGGCTGCCGAAGTCGCCAACGGTCTCGCAGTGAGCGATCGCGACTTTCAAGTCGGCATGGCCGGTGCGTTCGATACGCAGGTCGCACTCAAGCATTTCCTGGGTGTGCTCGCCGATCTGCAGCTTGCCCAGGTCCTGCACGTTCGGCAGGCCTTCCAGGAACAGGATGCGCTTGATCAGCTTGTCCGCGTGTTTCATCTCGTCGATGGACTCGTGGTATTCGTGCTTGCCGAGCTTGTTCAGACCCCAATCTTCATACATGCGCGCATGCAGAAAATATTGATTGATCGCGACCAGCTCATTGGCAAGGATCTTGTTGAGATGCTGGATGACTGTAATGTCGCCTTTCATATGGGGTCCTGCCCTGTAATAGCTGTCTATAAAGCGGAGTTTGAGCCGCACAACTAAGAGTGTCAAACCTAAGTTATTGAAACTTAAATGAAAATTAATCGGAATAAGAATGTTTGTGTTCCGCGTCTAGTGCGTAACCAATTGATTTTCAGGCATAAAAAAACCGGACATGAAGTCCGGTTCTTTGAAATAGGGTATTTACGCGGCAGTAAATTCTGCCGGGAAAGGAATCGCGGCCTGGGCTGTCTGCAATTTGGTCAGGGTTTCACGCACCACTTCCTTGGCAAGGCAGGCGCATTTACCGCATTGGCTGGCTACGCCGGTAGCCTGGCGGACTTCCTTGTAGCTGCAGCAACCTTCATAGATTGCTTCGCGGATTTGTCCGTCGGTGACGCCAGTGCAGAGGCAGACATACATAAGCTAAGAACCGTCGCTGGTGGTGACTCAGTTGCGATGGATCTTAATGTTAACGAGAATGATTGTCAAAGTGGTTTCTGAAAGCTTTCCGCTATAACCGTGCATGGCTGACGAACGGTTTGCTCGAGGGCAATCTGCCAGTAAGCGCTGCATCGGCAATTTAAGGTGTTGGCGAAAAACCGTTGAAGACAGCTCAAAAACGCAGTGTATGATGGCCGGTCCTTATGAAGCGGGTGGGTGTCACAGGGCTGTCGCCTGAGGGTGGCAGGCTGGCGCAAACCCGGAACTTCACGTTTTTACACCAGGAGATATTCAATGAGCGTACTCGTAGGCAAGCAAGCCCCTGACTTCACCGTACCGGCCGTACTCGGCAATGGCGAAATCGTCGACAGCTTCACCCTGTCTTCGGCCATCAAAGGCAAATACGGCCTGGTGTTCTTCTACCCGTTGGACTTCACCTTCGTTTGCCCATCGGAGCTGATCGCTCTGGACAACCGCATGTCCGACTTCAAGGCCCGCAACGTGGAAGTGATCGCCGTTTCGATCGACTCGCACTTCACTCACAACGCATGGCGCAACACCCCGGTGAACAATGGCGGTATCGGCCAGGTTCGCTACACCATGGCTGCCGACATGAAGCACGAAATCGCCAAGGCCTACGACGTCGAATCCGAAGGCGGCGTGGCTTTCCGTGGCGCGTTCCTGATCGACGACAAAGGCGTTGTCCGCTCGCAGATCATCAACGACCTGCCGCTGGGCCGTAACATGGAAGAGCTGATCCGTCTGGTCGACGCGCTGCAATTCCATGAAGAGCATGGCGAAGTTTGCCCTGCCAACTGGAAGAAAGGCGACAAAGGCATGACCGCTTCGACCGAAGGCGTCGCGGCTTACCTGACCGAGAATGCTGCTGCCCTGTAAGGCGCGTTCGAGGCATAAAAAAACCGGCCGTTGAGGCCGGTTTTTTTGTGGGCGGAAGAAACACAGGTCCCTGTAGGAGTCGGCTTGCTGGCGATGAACGACGACGCGATCTTGCTGTTAAACCGCGTCGCCTGCATCGCGAGCAGGCTCGCTCCCACATCAGTCGTTGTAGTCTTCCCAGCCGCCCATTTGTTTCCAGCGATTGACGATGCCGCAGAACAGCTCAGCCGTCTTCTCGGTGTCGTAGCGAGCCGAGTGGGCCTCACGACCGTCGAAGTCGATGTCCGCCGCCTGACAGGCCTTGGCCAATACGGTCTGGCCGTACGCCAAACCAGCCAGGGTGGCGGTGTCGAAGCTGGAGAACGGATGAAACGGGTTGCGTTTCATGTCCAGGCGCGCAACTGCCGCGTTGAGGAAGCCCAAATCGAAGCTGCTGTTATGACCGACCAGAATCGCCCGTTTGCAGCCGTTGGCTTTCAACGCCTTGCGGATGCCACGGAAGATGTCGGTCAGCGCCGCTTCTTCACTCACTGCCATGCGCAGCGGGTGATCGAGTTTGATCCCGGTGAACTCCAGCGCCGCCGCTTCGATGTTGGCGCCTTCAAAAGGCTCGACGCGGAAGAAGTAGGTGTGATCAGGGTATACAAAACCCTTCTCATCCATGGCGATGGTGGTGGCGGCTATTTCCAGCAAGGCGTCAGTGGCAGAGTTGAAACCACCGGTTTCAACGTCGACAACGACTGGCAGGTATCCACGGAAGCGAGCTGCCATCGGGTGGCGTGGACCACCTCCGCCGCCTTGACCGTCCTGTTCGTCGTCGAAATGGTCTTCACTCACGCGTGTTCCTCCAGCAGGCGCCAGCGCAGTTTTTCACCGGCGCGCAGCGGGATAACGGTCAGCTCGCCAAATGGCAGGCTGGTTGGGGCGGTCCACTCATCGCGGACCAGAGTAATGCGATCGGTGTTTACCGGCAGGCCATAGAAGCGCGGGCCGTTGAGGCTGGCGAAGGCTTCGAGCTTGTCCAGCGCGTTACGTTGTTCGAACGCTTCGGCGTACATCTCGATCGCCGCATAAGCGGTGTAGCAACCGGCACAGCCGCACGCGGCTTCTTTGGCATGCTGGGCGTGAGGCGCCGAGTCGGTGCCGAGGAAGAACTTTTCGCTGCCGCTGGTGGCGGCGTCGAGCAGGGCTTCCTGGTGGGTATTGCGCTTGAGTATCGGCAAGCAATAGAAGTGCGGCCGAATCCCGCCCACCAGCATGTGGTTGCGGTTGTACAGCAAGTGATGCGCGGTGATGGTTGCGCCGACGTTGGCCGGGGCCGCGTTGACGAACTGCACGGCGTCAGCGGTGGTGATGTGTTCGAACACCACTTTGAGCGTCGGGAAACGCTCGACCAATCGACGCATGTGCTCATCGATGAAGATTTTTTCGCGGTCGAACACGTCGACATCGCCACGGGTGACTTCACCGTGAATCAGCAAGGGCATCCCGACTTCGGCCATAGCCTCGATCGCCGGGAAGATCTTGTCGATACTGGTGACGCCAGAGTCCGAGTTGGTGGTCGCGCCGGCCGGGTACAGTTTGGCGGCGTGCACGAAACCGCTGGCCTTGGCTTCACGAATTTCTTCGGGCTGGGTACGGTCGGTGAGGTAAAGCACCATCAACGGTTCGAAACGGCTGCCGGCCGGACGTGCAGCGAGAATCCGCTGGCGATAGCCGTCGGCTTCAGCGGCGTTGCGCACCGGAGGTACCAGGTTGGGCATGATGATGGCGCGACCAAAGGTGCGCGCGACATCCGCAACGGTATTGGTCAACACGGCACCATCGCGAAGATGAATATGCCAGTCGTCGGGACGCAGCAGGGTCAGGCGGTCGGACATGAGGGGATTCCAGGCGGGTCAAACTGAGGGGAATGCTACCGGAAAAGACTCTCTCAGGCACTCGCTATCAAGTTTTGCAGGAAGCTTCCGATATCCAACAGGTATGCCGTAAACATGTGTGTGTCGGTCTTTTTGTTGTAGAAGCCAGTGGAGCCTCCCGTGCGCCAGCGTTATTTAGCCTTGCTCAGTGTGTTTGCCAGCCTTCCCGCAATGGCGCTCACTTTCCAGACCCGTCTGGAGAGCATCGAGTGGACGGTCGAAGGGGACAAGTTCGAGTGCCGCCTGACTCAACCGATCACCGATTTCGGTTCCGGTGAGTTCGTTCGCCGCGCCGGCGAGCAGGCGACGTTTCGTCTGAAAGCCTATAACTCGATGGTCGGCGGCGGCTCGGCGACCCTGTTGGCGGCCGCAGCACCCTGGCAGCCGGGGCGTGGCGACATCAACCTCGGCTCCGTGCAGATCGGCAGCGGCAATGTGCTGTTTAACAGTTCGCAAGTTCAGGCCGGGCGCCTGATCAGTGGCCTGATGGATGGGCGAAGCCCGGTTGTCCGACACTATTCGGGTGATGGCCGGGTGTCGGAAGTGCGGTTGTTGCCGGTCAAGTTCAGCAAGGCGTTTAACGATTATCAGGGCTGTGTGGCGAAGCTGCTGCCGAAGAATTTCGAACAGGTCAAACAAACGCAGATCGGCTTTCCCGGCGACGGTCTGGATCTCGATGCGCAAGCCAAGGCTCAGTTGCAGGTGATGCTGGAGTTCATGAAGGCCGATCCGACGGTCAATCACATCGAACTCGACGGCCACTCCGACAACAGTGGCAATCGCCTGACCAATCGTGACTTGTCGCGGCGACGGGCTCTGGCGGTCATGGAATTCTTCAAGGCCAACGGGTTTCAGGAATCGCAGATCACTGTACGTTTTCACGGCGAGCGCTATCCCTTGGCGCCCAACACCAACTCTGCCAATCGGGCGAAGAACCGTCGGGTCAATGTGCAGCTCGCACGGGTCGCCCCCACCGAGCACCCGGCGCCTCAGGCAACAGCAGCGGCGAGCGCGGCGAAGACGTCCTGAACCGGCTGTCATCGTCGCCCGTTCGACATAATCTGTCGCTTCGTCGTCATAAGCTGTCGCGCCTCTGTAAATTATTCTGCATGACCGGTAGACTTGACGGCTTTCCGTAGAACCCCGTGGAGTGATGGCATGGCGGACGTAAACAAGGTCGTTCTGGCGTATTCCGGCGGCCTGGACACTTCGGTGATCCTCAAGTGGCTGCAGGATACTTATAACTGTGAAGTGGTGACCTTCACCGCTGACCTGGGTCAGGGCGAAGAGGTCGAGCCGGCCCGCGCCAAGGCTCAGGCCATGGGCGTAAAAGAAATCTACATCGACGATCTGCGCGAAGAATTCGTGCGTGACTTCGTATTCCCGATGTTCCGCGCCAACACCGTTTACGAAGGCGAGTACCTGTTGGGTACTTCCATCGCTCGTCCGTTGATCGCCAAACGCCTGATCGAAATCGCCAACGAAACCGGCGCTGACGCCATTTCCCACGGCGCCACCGGCAAGGGCAACGACCAGGTTCGTTTCGAACTGGGTGCGTACGCCTTGAAGCCAGGTGTGAAAGTAATCGCTCCGTGGCGCGAATGGGACCTGCTCTCCCGTGAAAAGCTGATGGATTACGCTGAAAAGCACAACATCCCGATTGAGCGTCACGGCAAGAAAAAATCCCCGTATTCGATGGATGCCAACCTGCTGCACATCTCCTATGAAGGCGGCGTGCTGGAAGACACCTGGACCGAGCACGAAGAGGACATGTGGAAGTGGACTGTCTCCCCGGAGAAGGCTCCAGACAAGGCGCAGTACCTGGAACTGACTTACCGCAACGGCGACATCGTTGCACTGGACGGCGTTGAAATGACGCCGGCCACCGTACTGGCGACCCTCAACCGCATTGGCGGCGAACACGGTATCGGCCGTCTCGACATCGTCGAGAACCGTTACGTGGGCATGAAGTCCCGTGGTTGCTACGAAACCCCTGGCGGCACCATCATGCTGCGCGCCCACCGTGCGATCGAATCGATCACCCTGGACCGCGAAGTGGCTCACCTCAAAGACGAGCTGATGCCTAAATACGCCAGCCTGATCTACACCGGTTACTGGTGGAGTCCTGAGCGTCTGATGCTGCAACAGATGATCGATGCGTCCCAGGCCCACGTGAACGGCGTTGTGCGCCTGAAGCTGTACAAGGGCAACGTGATCGTCACCGGTCGCAAGTCCGACGAATCGTTGTTCGACGCCAACATCGCGACCTTCGAAGAAGATGGCGGCGCCTACAACCAGGCCGACGCGGCGGGTTTCATCAAGCTCAATGCGTTGCGCATGCGTATTGCGGCAAACAAAGGTCGCAAGCTGTTCTGAGATCTTTGACCCGCTGATGGGATGTGTGGCCTTGTCCTGGACAAGGCCACACATTTGAAAATAGGGATTTTCTGTCTGACATTGCGATTCAACATTCTTGTTGTTTTGGATACCTTCCTGTCTGCTCCTCTCCCATTGATCTTAAAGAGCTACTGCCTGCTGTGTGTCAGCCCGGCAATATTGATCAATGACCGTCACGTCATGTGAACTCAAATTGTAAGCAATACAGAACGTTGTGCTGCTGCGTTTTTTTGCGTTTCTGCAAAATTTGAGTGCGCTTTCTTTCAGTAACGTCTCCGACTCGCCAACAACGAGAAACACGATAACGCGTGTCGAATTCCCCATGGGCCGGCGAAGCTTTTCCAGAAGGGTGCGGAACTCATTTTTTTTGTTCATCCTCCGCGCGTCAATGATGTGCAGGTTTTTCATTGAGACGGGCAGCCGAATAGGGGGGTGGACCGAGAGAGTTGCCGGTAAATCAATCTCGTCGTGCGGACCTTGTGCGTTACCCGAACGCTCTGTGTTGTCCATGACTTTTATGAAATGCTCTCCCTTCTCAAAGTCGGAAGGCGCATACAACGATCGATAATTGAAGTTAAGTGTGGCAAAGAAAAGAAACAGCAGGTAAAAGGGGAAACTGATCAAAAACCAGATATAAATCGCCTTGTTTTCCTCGTCGAGAAAGGGCAGAGAGAGGGCGGCTGAAGTTTCAGACAGTGTTGCGAATATCGCGATGAGTGTCATGGGGTTGGTGACTCGTTGTTTGAGTTTTATCATATTTTTTACTCATATAAGTTTGTCTTTTCTCATTGGTTGGTTTGGGTTTGTCAGGGTGTTAAGTTGCTATGGTAACGGTGGATTTATAAAACGGATATATCTGTTTTGCTATTAATTACCTATTAATTGACTTTTGCTGTAACGCTTTATGTGTGATGTTTCTGGTGTAAGGAGCAGGCCGGAAAATATCGGTTACCCTACAAGCGTAGCTCACGTGCTGGCGTGTGTCGGATCATCTGGATTTACTGTTATTGTGTGGTGCGCTGGTTGTACGCCGATACAAAAAACCGTTGAAAGCTGAAATATCATGAGACAGATAAAGTTTCTGGTGCGCTGTGTTTCAAGTTTTTTTGTAAGAATATTCCGCGTTGTTTGTAGGGAATGTCTCTCGGTGCGGGTGGCCGGGGGGGGCGGCATGCCATGGGTGAAACGACTAGGCTATTGTGCGGGCTCTAAAAATTCGAACAGCGAAAATTGGAATTGCCCATGAATAAAGTGCTGATCGTGGATGATCACCCCGTCATTCGTCTTGCGGTACGTATGCTGATGGAACGTCATGGCTACGAAGTTATTGCAGAAACAGATAATGGCGTGGATGCATTGCAACTAGCTCGTGAACATATGCCGGATATTGTCATTCTGGATATTGGAATACCAAAGCTGGATGGGCTGGAAGTTATTGCACGTTTGGCTTCGGCAGCGATGCCAATGAAAGTACTGATATTGACTTCACAGGCCCCCGGGCATTTTTCGATGCGTTGCATGCAATCCGGTGCTGCCGGATATGTGTGCAAACAACAGGACCTCACTGAGTTGCTCAGTGCAATAAAGGCTGTATTGTCAGGCTACAGTTACTTTCCCAATCAAGCCCTGCACACCGTGCGCTCCAGTTTGGGGAATGCCAGTGAAGCCGATATGGTGGATCGTCTTTCGGGGCGGGAGATGATGGTTTTGCAGCAACTGGCCCGCGGCAAGACCAACAAAGAAATTGCCGATGGAATGTTTCTCAGCAATAAAACCGTCAGTACTTACAAGACACGGTTGTTGTTGAAACTTAATGCGCGGTCACTGGTTGACCTGATCGAACTGGCTCAACGCAATGGGCTGGTATGACTGCACAGTGCTTGGCGGGGCGTAAAGAGTGGGCATTTTCAAGGTTTCGCACCTAGTAAAAAGCCTCCGTTTCGGGAGGCTTTCAGGTGTCATAGGTCAAAATCATAATCGGCCAATTGCTTTTGCAGCCGGCGCTCCTCCAGAAGATTGTCGATGGTGCGGCGTTTGCTCAGGTTGGTCTTTGCCACTTCAACCACCGGTTCCGCGTCATCGGCCTCAACGGGTGTGAAGTCGTCTTCTACGTCCAATTGCTCTTTGCCAGTGCTCATTAGGTTAACTCCAGGCTAAGACTGCCTTTGGCGCCCCTTATATCGACAATCGCCCCGCGGGTAAAAAAGATTTTTTCAATCGATAAATCGAAAAACCTAATAGCGCCTCAATCGTCCGAAGTCTTTTGCTTGTATTCACACAGGTCTTCTATCCGGCAACTGCCGCAGCGAGGCTTGCGGGCCAGGCAAACGTAACGTCCATGAAGAATCAGCCAGTGATGGGAGTCGAGCAGATATTCCTTGGGCACGAACTTCATCAATTTTTTCTCGACCTCGACCACATTCTTGCCGGGAGCGATGCCGGTACGGTTACTGACCCGGAAAATATGGGTGTCCACAGCCATGGTCAGTTGGCGGAAGGCAGTATTGAGCACCACGTTGGCGGTCTTGCGGCCGACACCGGGTAACGCTTCCAGCTCTTCACGGGTCTGCGGCACTTCCCCGCCATGACGTTCCACCAGCAAGCGGCAGGTCTCGATCACGTTTTTTGCCTTGCTGTTGAACAGACCGATGGTCTTGATGTACTCGGACAGACCTTCCACGCCCAACGCGTAAATCGCCTGCGGCGTATTGGCGACCGGGTAGAGTTTGGCGGTGGCTTTATTGACGCCGACATCGGTCGATTGTGCCGAGAGAATCACCGAGATCAGCAATTCGAATGGCGAGGAGTAGGCCAGTTCAGTCTTCGGCTCCGGGTTGTCTTCATGCAACCTGCGGAAAATTTCCAGACGTTTTGTGGCATTCATGTGCAGTGCGTTTCCTCGAAAGTGATCAATGTGAGGGAGCGGGGCGGGGCCACGCTTGCCAGGCGGCGATCAGCAGTCCCAGCAGAATGAATCCGCCAGGTGCCAACGTGGCCAGGCGCAAGCCACCGTCGCCGAGGAGTTCGCGCAGCAGGCCCAGGCCGACCATCAGCGCGCCGAACAGGACACACAGGCGCAGGCGCTCCCGCCATGCACTCTGGAAAAATCCGGTGTGCTCCAACACGACGCATTGCAAAGCGATCAGTCCTGCATAAATCCCCGAATGCTGGTGCCATTGAAGTGACCAGACTTGGGCGACAAGTTCCGCGCAACTGGTCAGCGTGGCCGCCAGCAGGACACCGGCCAGCAAACGGGCTGTCGGGATCAGTCGGGATCGCAAGGCCGCCATGCTCGCACCAAACGCACCGATCACCGCGATAAACATCAACCACACACCCAGCGCAGTCAGTAACGAGTCAGTGGCGCCGATCAGCGGCGCGAGCATCAGCGCGTTCTGTACATTCGCGGACTTACTCATGGAGGTTGCTCCCGATCAACTGATGCGAGTGTTCATCGAAGTAGCGCAAAGCGTCGTGGATCGCATTGATCACGGCTCTGGAGGTAATAGTCGCACCGGTAATTTGATCGAATTGACCCTGATCTTTTTTCAAAGCCCACCCGCTGGCGGCGGGTTCGTTCAAGGATCTGCCAGTGAAACCCTGAAGCCAGGTATTGGGCCAGTCGGCGATTCGCGCACCCAGGCCCGGGGTCTCCGATTGTTTCAGGGTTTTGACCCCGAGCAACTTGCCGTTCGCGTCGATGGCAATCAGCAAATCGATGGCCCCCGCGTACCCGATGGTCTGGCTGCGCAGCAGGACAGCCGCGGGTTGGCCGGCCTTGCTGGCGAGGTAGCCGCTCAGCAAAGTGCTGTTGGTCAATGCCGTGTTGTCGAGGTGCAGCGGCTGTTCCAGCGGCTGATTGTCGTAACGGTCAGCGGGCAGCAGATCGAGTAGGTTGTGGCTGTCGATCCGTCGCTGTTCGGCCTCGATACGCGGCGCGCTGCTGTACTGCACAAGGTAGGTCGCAGTAATCCCCAGGCCTGCCAGCAACAGCAGAATCACAACGCTCGACGTTCGGCTCATGGCGAAATCTGCTCCTGCCTGGACGCGACACAGCGCTCCAGCGCCGGCACGCAGAGGTTCATCAACAGCACCGCAAACGCCACGCCGTCCGGATAGCCGCCCCAGGTGCGAATCAGGTAGGTCAGCAATCCCACACCCGCGCCGAACAGCAGGCGGGCGCCGGGGCTTTTGGCGCCGGACACCGGTTCTGTGACGATAAAGAATGCGCCGAGCATGCTCGCGCCGCTCAGCAGATGAAACAGGGGAGAGCCATGGGAGTCGGAGCCCGAGCCGTTCCAACAAAGCAGGCTGATGACGAACAGGCTGGCAAGCATGCCCACCGGCGCATGCCAGCTGAATACTTTCCGTTGCAGCAGAAACAAACCGCCCGCCAGAAAAGCCAGGTTGACCCATTCCACGCCGCGCGCGCCGAAGTGGCCGAACGCCGGGTTACCGGTAAAGAGTTCGTCCATGGTCAGGCTTTTGTTGATTCGCAGGCTGTCCAGCGCCGTGGCCTGGACCCAGGCATCCGGCGTCTGGCTGAGGCTGAAACCGAACACTTGCTGCAAACCGCCGAGCAGGTCCATGCCGTGCGACGAAGGCCAGTGAGTCATTGGTTGGGGAAAGGTCACCAGCACCAGAGCGAAACCGAGCATCGCCGGGTTGAACGGGTTTTTCCCCACACCGCCATACAGCTGTTTGCCGAACAGCGCGAATGCCGTGGCGCAGACCGTCAACCACCAAGGGCAGTACGGCGGCAAGGCCAGGGCCAGCAGCGTCGCACTGACCAGCGCGCTGCCGTCGCTCAAGGTCGGTTTGAGCGGGCGTTTGCGCAGCCACAACACCGCCGCTTCAACGGCCAGCGCGGTGACGCCGGCCAGCATCAGATTGATCAACACGCCCCAGCCAAACAACCAGAACAACACCAGCATCCCCGGCACGGTGGCCAGCAATACCAGCTTCATGGCCTGCTGAAGGCGCTCGTCGACCGATTCAAGGGCTGACATAGGCATCCACCTGACGCTCGGCTTCTTGCAAGCGGGCGCGCGCCTTGTCCATTAACTCGGCGGGGGTGTCGGTGCGACGTTCGAGTTTGCTGACATCGGCGCGAGCGTAGGCCAATTCGGTTTTCAGCTGTCGAAGCTGGCTGTCCATGGGGCGCTTTTCGACACGTGCCAGGTCAGGTAACGGTTGTTCGCTGGCGGCTTCTGCCGCGTGCAGGGCTTTTTCAGCGTCGCCGAGTGCGCGCTTCAGGGCTTCGATTTGCTCGGCCGGTGCGTCACTGGTTTGCGCTTTCTTGAGTTCGGCGCGGCGCATGGCCAACTGGATTTTCGCCCGTTTCAGCTCGGCGTCCTTTACTGGCGCCGCAGGCACAGCGGCGGGGGGGGCGCCGCTTTCCAACTGCGCCAAGGCGTGTTCGGCGGCGTCGAATTGCTGTTGCAGGACGATCAGTTGTGACTGCTGTTCGAAGGTTGGCGGATGGCCAAACGCCTTGAGCGATTTGTTCAGTTGCGCGCGGCTCATCGCCAGGTCGATTTTGGCTTGTTTCAACGCCGCGTCGGCATTGGCCGATTTTTGCGTGCGGACTCTCTCCAGTGCGGCTTGAACCGGGTCGAGCGTAGTCACTTCACTGTGCTGCTGCGCAGCGCGATGGGCCCGGGCCTGACGCTCGGCGAGTTTCTGTTCTTCTTCGCGGTGCAAGCGCGCGTTGCGTTGTTCAAAGCGACGCCGCGCGTGGTTGCGTTTTGCGGTGCGCGCCTGTTGTTCTTCAGGGCTGAGCGCCAGGCCACCGACAATCGGCAGCACCGTGGCCAGCGGCAACGGCCGCATTTCGATGCAATCTACCGGGCAGGGGGCCACGCAGAGGTCGCAACCGGTGCATTCGTCGATGATCACCGTGTGCATCAATTTCGCTGCGCCGACAATGGCGTCTACCGGGCAGGCCTGAATGCACTTGGTGCAACCGATACATTCTGCTTCACGGATATAGGCGATCTGTGCCGGGGCCGAACCGCGACTGACGTCCAGTTCCAGCACCGGTACTTTCAGCAATTCAGCCAGGGCCGCGATAGTTTCGCTGCCGCCGGGCGGGCACTTGTTGATCGGTTCGCCGCTGGCGATGCCTTCGGCGTATGGCTTGCATCCGGGATGACCACATTTACCGCACTGGGTCTGCGGCAAGAGGGCGTCGATGCATTGAATCAGACTCATGTTTTGATCAGTCCGCTGAAACCGAGAAAAGCCACTGCGATCAGTCCGGCGCCGATCAGGTCGATCGGCAGGCCGCGAAAGGGCAGGGGAACATCGTTATCGAGGGTGCGCTGGCGCAAGTCGCTGAACAGACTCAGCACCAGCCAGAAGCCCAGCCCGGCGCCCAGACTAAGGGCCGTGGCGTGGAAAAATCCTTTGTCGTCCTGAACGTTGATCAACGCCAGACCGAGCACTCCGGCATTACCGAGCAGCAGCGGCCAGAGCCCTTCGAACGAAAGCGTCGAAAACACCTTCGGCAGCAGCTTTAGCAGCGGCGTGATCAACAACACGCTCAGCGGCAAGAACACGAACAGACGCAATGAAGTCAGTTCCAGCGGCATCAGTAGCCAGTGGTACAGCGCGTAGCCGAGCATTCCGACGATCAGCATCAGGCACGTCGTCGCAATGCCCAGCGCATGCACCTGACGGCGCTCCGCGTTCAATAGCGGATCGACGCCCAGCGGCCAGTGCAACACGAAGTTGTTGATCAAGGCAGCGCTGATAAGCGTAAGAAAAATCTCGGTCATGGTCGTGCCGGCAAGAGAAGGCCTGTCTACCTGAAGGTTAGGCATTATCCGGCAAGGAAGGAGGGTGGGCCAGACATGAAAATCCCACAGGCGCGCCGGGCACGACTGTGGGATCGGTTTAGCGCAGGCGCTTACTTGATGCGTTGGCCTGGCTTGGCGCCGCTGTCGGGGCTGAGCAGGTAGATTTCTTCACCGCCAGGACCGGCCGCCATCACCATGCCCTCGGAGATACCGAACTTCATTTTCCGTGGCTTGAGGTTGGCGATCATCATGGTCAGGCGACCATCGAGCTTGGACGGATCCGGATAAGCGCTCTTGATGCCGGAAAACACGTTGCGTTGCTCATCACCGATGTCGAGGGTCAGGCGCAGCAGCTTGTCAGCGCCTTCAACGGCTTCGGCCTTGACGATCAGCGCAACGCGCAGGTCGACGGCGGCAAACGCATCGAAGTCGATCTCCGGCGACAGCGGATCCTTCGCCAGTTCACCGTTGCCGGCAGGTGCCGCGTCGCCGGTGTCGGTCTGGCTCGCGGTCAGGTCTTCTTTCGAAGCATCGGTCATGGCTTGCACTTTTACCGGGTCGATGCGGGTCATCAACGGTTTGAACTCGTTCAACTGATGATTGCTGAGCAAGGTCGCGTGATCGTTCCAGGTCAGTGGCGCAACGTTCAGGAATGCCTCGGCATCGGCGGCCAGCAATGGCAGCACCGGTTTGAGGAAGATCACCAGTTGGCGGAACAGGTTGATGCCCAGGGCGCAGATCGCCTGGACTTCGTCGTGCTTGCCTTCCTGTTTGTTCAGTGACCAAGGAGCCTTGTCGGCAATCCAGGCGTTGGCGCGGTCGGCCAGGCCCATGATTTCGCGCATGGCGCGGGCGAAGTCGCGGGCCTCGTAGGCCTCGGCGATGCTTGGCGCGGCAGCGAGGAATGCGTCGGTCAGTTCCGGCGCAGCGTTACCCGCCACCAGCACACCGGCGTTGCCTTTCTGGATGAAACCGGCGCAACGGCTGGCGATGTTGACCACTTTGCCCACCAGGTCGGAGTTGACCTTCTGCACGAAGTCTTCGAGGTTCAGGTCCAGATCGTCGACGCCACGGCCCAGCTTGGCCGCGTAGTAATAGCGCAGGTATTCCGGCGACAGGTGGTCGAGGTAAGTCCGCGCCTTGATGAAAGTGCCCCGGGACTTGGACATTTTCTGACCGTTGACGGTCAGGTAGCCGTGCACGTTGATGCCGGTCGGTTTACGGAAACCGGCGCCTTCGAGCATCGCTGGCCAGAACAGCGCGTGGAAATTGACGATGTCCTTGCCGATGAAGTGGTACAGCTCGGCGGTGGAATCCTTGGCCCAGAACGCGTCGAAGTCCAGGTCTGGACGACGGGCGCACAGGTTCTTGAAGCTGGCCATGTAGCCGATCGGCGCGTCCAGCCAGACATAGAAGTATTTGCCTGGCTCGCCTGGAATCTCGAAACCGAAGTACGGCGCATCGCGGGAGATGTCCCACTGCTGCAGGCCGGCATCCAGCCATTCGGCGATCTTGTTCGCGACGGCGTCTTGTAACGTGCCGCTGCGGGTCCAGGTTTGCAGCATCTCCTGGAAGTCCGGCAGCTTGAAGAAGAAGTGCTGGGAATCCTTGAGCACCGGGGTGGCGCCAGAGATGGCCGACTTCGGATCCTTCAGGTCGGTCGGCGCGTAGGTCGCACCGCATTTTTCGCAGTTGTCGCCGTACTGGTCTTCGGTGCCGCATTTCGGGCAGGTGCCCTTGATGAAGCGGTCGGCCAGGAACATTTTCTTTTCCGGGTCGAAGTATTGCGTGATCGAGCGCTGGGCAATGTGCCCGGCGTCGCGCAGTTTCAGGTAGATCTGGCTCGACAGCTCACGGTTTTCTTCGGCGTGAGTCGAGTGGAAGTTGTCGAAATCCACCAGGAACTCGGCAAAGTCGGCGCTGTGTTCAGCCTGGACGTTGGCGATCAGTTGTTCCGGGGTGATGCCTTCCTTTTCCGCGCGCAGCATGATGGCCGAACCGTGGGCGTCGTCGGCGCAGACATAGATGCATTGGTTGCCGCGGTGCTTCTGGAAGCGCACCCACATATCGGTCTGGATGTATTCCAGCATGTGGCCAAGATGGATCGAACCATTGGCATAGGGCAGGGCGCTGGTGACGAGGATCTTGCGTGGCTCGGACATGGGGCTCGGCTACTTGATGAAACGGAGGTCGGCCACTATAAAGCGCCGGCGCATATTTTTCACCCCGTGCGCCTGTTTCATTGGATGAGCAACAGGGATTCGCGCAACGGCACATGTCCCTGCAGGAGCCCGGCTTGCCGGCGATGGCAGACGTGTGGACACCATCGCCGACAAGCCGGGCCCCTACAAATCTTTTCGGCATCCCGCCAAACCATCAGAACAGGTACGATACCCGCCTGATTTTCCAGTCTTGCTATCGGAGTTGCCCATGAGCGCCGTCAATCGCGCAGCGGTGGAAGCCGTCCTTCGCCAGTACACCGACCCTTACCTGAACCAGGATCCGGTCAGCGCCGGGTGTGTGCGCAACATCGAGATCCAGGGTGATCGTGTCAGCGTCCAGCTGGAACTGGGTTACGCCGCCGGCCTGTTCAAGAGTGGCTGGGCGCAGATGCTGCAAATGGCCATCGAAGGCCTCGACGGCGTCAGCAGCGCCCGCGTTGACATCACCAGTGTGATCGCCGCGCACAAGGCTCAGGCACAGATTCCGGGCCTGGCCAACGTCAAGAATGTCGTGGCCGTGGCGTCCGGCAAGGGCGGCGTGGGCAAATCCACCACCGCCGCCAACCTCGCGCTGGCCCTGGCCCGCGAAGGCGCCAAGGTCGGGATTCTGGATGCGGACATTTACGGTCCGAGCCAGGGCATCATGTTCGGCATCCCCGAAGGCACCCGACCAAAGGTCAAGGATCAGAAGTGGTTCGTACCGATTGAATCCCATGGCGTCGAAGTGATGTCCATGGCGTTTTTGACCGACGACAACACGCCGATGGTCTGGCGCGGTCCAATGGTCTCCGGCGCGCTGTTGCAACTGGTGACACAAACCGCCTGGGGCGATCTGGATTACCTTGTCATCGACATGCCGCCCGGCACTGGCGACATCCAGCTCACCCTGGCGCAAAAAGTCCCGGTGGCCGGCGCGGTCATTGTCACCACCCCGCAAGACCTGGCGTTGCTGGACGCGCGCAAAGGCGTGGAGATGTTCCGCAAGGTCAACATCCCGGTGCTGGGCGTGGTGGAAAACATGGCCGTGCACATCTGCTCGAACTGTGGGCATGCCGAGCATCTGTTCGGTGAGGGCGGGGGTGTGAAGCTGGCCAGCCAGTACGGCGTCGAACTGCTGGCCTCGTTGCCGCTGGCAATGGCCATTCGCGAACAGGCCGACGGTGGCAAGCCAACGGTGATCGCCGAGCCGGACAGCCCGATTGCGATGGTGTATCAGGAACTGGCCCGCCACGTCGGCGCGCGGATCGTGTTGCAGGAAGCGGTATCGCCGGCGATGCCGAACATCACCATCAGCGACGATTGAGCTGCGCTTTTGTAGGAGCCCGGCTTGCCGGCGATGACGTATCCAAGTCCGCCATCGCCGGCAAGCCGGGCTCCTACAGGACTGTAGTGGTATTTTAGATCCGCAACCCGCCATCCATCTCCAGGATCCGGCCGGTGTAGTAGTCGTTCTCGAAAATGTACGCCGCCGAATGCGCGATCTCTTCCGGTTTGCCCATGCGTTTGAGCGGAATCCCGGAGGTCATTCTCTCCAGCGCTTCCGGTTTCATGCCCAGCGTCATCTCGGTTTCGATAAAGCCCGGCGCAATGCCTGCCACGCGAATGCCATAGCGCGCCAGTTCCTTGGCCCAGGTCACGGTCGCCGCAACGACACCGGCCTTGGCCGCGGAGTAGTTGGTCTGGCCGACGTTGCCGGCGCGGGAGATCGAGGAGATATTGATGATCGCGCCGCTGTTGTTCAGCTCGACCATTTTCGCCGCGACTTCACGGGTGCACAGGAACACGCCGGTCAGGTTGACGTCGATCACCGCCTGCCATTGGGCCAGACTCATCTTGGTCATCTCGCCGTCCTTGACCTTCAACAGCAGCCCGTCACGCAGGATCCCGGCGTTGTTGATCAAACCATGGATTGCGCCAAAATCTTCGGCCACCTGAGCGACCATGTGCGTCACTTGCTCTTCATTGGCGACGTTGCACAGATAGGCGCGGGCCTCGACACCCTTGGCCTTGCACGCGGCAACGGCGTCATCGAGTTTTTCCTGGTTCAAGTCAACCAGCGCAAGCTTCGCGCCTTTGCCGGCGAAATACTCGGCCATGGAACGGCCTAAACCCTGGCAACCGCCAGTGATAATGATTACTTTGTCAGTGAGTTGCATTCGCATGCCCCGGTAACAGGTTGGAGTGGTCTTCCTTCAAGAGAGCCTCTCGATCTGCACCGGACGTGCACATGAGAACTGCCCGATGGCGGACTGGAACTTTCACCAGTCGCCTGTCCGTTTTTTCGACGGATTCTATATAAGGAGTCATAAATTGAGCGTTGAAGCGGCCAAGAATGCCCGAGAATTGCTTCTCAAGGAATACCGCGCAGTGTTGTCGACGCACTCCAAGGCGATGCCCGGTTTCCCGTTCGGCTCCGTGGTTCCGTACTGCCTGGACGAGCAGGGCCGGCCGCTGATCCTGATCAGCCGCATCGCCCAGCACACTCACAATCTGCAGAAAGATCCGAAGTGTTCGCTGTTCGTCGGCGAGCGCGGGGCCGAAGACGTGCAAGCGGTCGGCCGCCTGACGTACCTCGCCGAAGCCGAAATACTCGAGGACGCGGCGGCGATTGAAGCGGCCGCCGAACGCTACTATCGGTACTTCCCGGACTCGCAGAATTATCACAAGGCCCACGATTTCGATTTCTGGGTGCTCAAGCCTGTACGTCACCGTTACATCGGTGGCTTCGGCGCGATTCATTGGGTCGATCAGCTGACGTTGGCCAATCCGTTCGCCGGCAAGGCCGAAGTGAGCATGGTCGAGCACATGAACGCCGATCACGCCAAAGCCATCGCCCACTACGTCGAACTGGCGGGCCTGCCGAACACCGAGCCGGCACAACTGGCCGGGATCGACACTGAAGGCATGCACCTGCGCATTGGTCAGGCGCTGTACTGGCTACCGTTTCAAGTCCCATGTAATACGCCGACACAAGTCCGCGAAGCCTTGGTTTTTCTGGCTCACGCCGAAGCCTGGCCGAAAAATGAAGTGGCCGATGCTTGAATTCACGAAAGGGCGACGTCATCTAGGGGAGACTGGCAAGGCATTCTTGCGTTGAGGAACCATTTGATGCGCCCTTTTTTATTGCTCTTTGTACTGTTTCCGGTGTTGGAGCTGTTCGTATTCGTCAAGGTCAGCGGTGCGATCGGGTTTTTCCCGGCGCTGCTGCTGGTCATACTCGGCTCGATGCTCGGTGTGTTCGTGCTGCGCATCGCCGGCCTGGCAACCGCGCTGCGTGCGCGTGAAAGTCTGAACCGCGGCGAGCTGCCGGCCCAGACCATGCTCGAAGGCCTGATGCTGGCCCTGGCCGGTGGTCTGTTGATCCTGCCGGGCTTCGTCACCGACGCGCTGGGGCTGATCATGTTGCTGCCAATCTCCCGTCGACTGCTGGCCAATAAAATGCGCCAGCGTGCCGAAGAGGCGGCGATCCGTCAGCGTGCGTTCGCCGAAGATCTTCAGCCACGTGGCGGCCCTGCTCCGCGCGAGCCGCTGGGCCGTGAGCCGAACGTGATCGAAGGTGAGTTCGAACACCGCGATTCCAAATAAATCGTTTCACCTGCGCGGCACCTTCGGGTGCCGTGTTTGTTTTCGGGGTATCAACGCAAAAAATTTCGATCTCCGCCCTTGTAATAAGCTTATGCGCCCTTATGTAACGGTCACCGCAAGGTTTCTGGCAATCACGCCAGACAGACTTCCGCGTCTCGCTTGTCGAGTCGCACCCGGCACCGCCGGATTTGTTAAACCCGCCGGGAATACACCGGCCGATGAAAACCACAATTAGGAGAGATCGACAATGAAGCTTCGTCCTCTGCATGACCGCGTCGTCGTCCGTCGCAGCGAAGAAGAAAAGAAAACCGCTGGCGGTATCGTCCTGCCAGGTTCGGCTGCTGAAAAGCCAAACCAGGGCGAAGTCCTCGCTGTAGGCCCAGGCAAAGTTCTGGAAAACGGTGAAGTGCGTGCGCTGTCCGTGAAAGTGGGTGACAAGGTTGTTTTCGGCCCTTACTCCGGCAGCAACACTGTGAAAGTTGACGGCGAAGACCTGCTGGTCATCGGCGAGAGCGAAATCCTCGCTGTAGTCGAAGGCTGATTCCCCGCTCATTTTCCCGCTACTACAAAGTATTTAAGGAATATCGATCATGGCTGCTAAAGAAGTAAAATTCGGCGATTCCGCCCGTAAGAAAATGCTCGCCGGTGTCAACGTCCTGGCTGACGCAGTAAAAGCGACCCTGGGCCCTAAAGGCCGTAACGTGATCATCGAGAAGAGCTTCGGCGCTCCGACCATCACCAAGGACGGCGTTTCCGTAGCCAAAGAAATCGAGCTGAAAGATCGCTTCGAAAACATGGGCGCGCAGCTGGTCAAAGACGTTGCCTCCCGTGCCAACGATGACGCAGGCGACGGCACCACCACCGCTACCGTTCTGGCCCAATCGATCGTCAACGAAGGCCTGAAAGCCGTCGCTGCCGGCATGAACCCGATGGACCTGAAACGCGGTATCGACAAAGCGACCATCGCAATCGTCAAAGAGCTGAAAGCCCTGTCCAAGCCTTGCGCTGACACCAAGGCCATCGCTCAGGTCGGCACCATCTCGGCCAACTCCGACAACTCCATCGGCGACATCATTGCCGAAGCCATGGAAAAAGTCGGTAAAGAAGGCGTGATCACCGTTGAAGAAGGCTCGGGCCTGGAAAACGAACTGTCGGTCGTTGAAGGCATGCAGTTCGACCGTGGCTACCTGTCCCCGTACTTCGTCAACAAGCCAGAGACCATGACTGCCGAGCTCGACGGTCCGCTGATCCTGCTGGTCGACAAAAAAATCTCCAACATCCGCGAAATGTTGCCAGTACTGGAAGCCGTTGCAAAAGCCGGCCGTCCACTGCTGATCGTGGCCGAAGACGTTGAAGGCGAAGCCCTGGCGACTCTGGTTGTGAACAACATGCGTGGCATCGTTAAAGTTGCAGCCGTCAAGGCTCCAGGCTTTGGCGACCGTCGCAAGGCCATGCTGCAGGACATCGCTGTTCTGACTGGCGGTACCGTAATCTCCGAAGAGATCGGTCTGAGCCTGGAAAGCACTACCCTGGAACACCTGGGTAATGCCAAGCGCGTGATCCTGTCCAAAGAAAACACCACCGTGATCGACGGTGCCGGCGTTGAGACTGATATCCAGGCTCGCGTTCTGCAGATCCGTCAGCAAGTGGCCGACACTTCGTCCGACTACGACCGTGAAAAACTGCAAGAGCGTC
The DNA here is from genome assembly GCF_045447035.1 of Pseudomonas sp. O230. Taxonomy (NCBI): domain Bacteria; kingdom Pseudomonadati; phylum Pseudomonadota; class Gammaproteobacteria; order Pseudomonadales; family Pseudomonadaceae; genus Pseudomonas; species Pseudomonas sp. O230. The sequence continues at coordinate 286,068 of NZ_JBJGXN010000004.1, forward strand.
TGGCCAAGCTGTCCGGCGGCGTTGCAGTGATCAAGGTTGGCGCTGGTTCCGAAGTTGAAATGAAAGAGAAGAAAGCCCGCGTTGAAGACGCCCTGCACGCTACCCGTGCAGCCGTTGAAGAAGGCGTGGTACCTGGCGGCGGCGTGGCACTGGTTCGCGCTCTGCAGGCTATCTCCGAACTGAAAGGCGACAACGCCGATCAAGACGTTGGTATCCAGTTGCTGCGTCGCGCTGTTGAAGCGCCACTGCGCCAGATCGTTGCCAACTCCGGCGACGAGCCAAGCGTAGTAGTCGACAAGGTCAAGCAGGGTTCGGGTAACTACGGTTACAACGCTGCTACCGGCGAATACGGCGACATGATCGAAATGGGTATCCTGGACCCGGCTAAAGTGACTCGTTCGGCTCTGCAGGCAGCAGCTTCCATCGCCAGCCTGATGATCACGACCGAAGCCATGATCGCCGAGATCAAGGAAGAAGGCGGTGCTGGCGGCGGTATGCCAGACATGGGCGGTATGGGTGGCATGGGCGGCATGATGTAAGCCAGCCTTACCCCTGTACTAAAAACCCCGTCTGCGAAAGCAGGCGGGGTTTTTTATTGCATTCGATTTACCGAATCTTGAAATTGCATCGGACCACTGTGGGGAATGCAGACCGGCTTGCCGACGATAGCGGTATATCAATCACCATCAATAGTGAATGTCATGGCCACATCGCGAGCAAGCTAGCTGCTCCCTAATTGATTTTGTATTTCAGGCGCTGACCGGCTGTGCTTCTGACTCTCTCTTAGCCTTGGAAGCAGGTCGATACAGGATGTAGTAATACGACCCCAGACAAATCAGCCAGCAGAAAATCGCTGTCCACACGTTGTGCGAGAAAAAGTGCGCGCCCTGCAGCATCCGGCCAATAGAAAACACCGTGCCCAGCGCGAAAGCGAACACCAGTGCCTTGCGCGCCAGGCGCGGACGACGGTCGCGCAGCACGAAGAACAGCGCAAACAATGTGAAGCCGGTCGCGGCATGGCCACCCGGCCAGCAACGACCGGGTTTGTCGGTGGGTGGGCGCGGGCTGAGGAGTTCGCTGTAGGTTTCATGTCCGCCGAATTGCTCCAGGCTCCATGGGCATTGAACCGCGGTCACCGCTTTGACGGGCGTGACAAAAGACGTCGCCAGGCCAAGGGACAGCACCAGGCAGCCCAGTTCCCGTTTGAACGGTTTAAGCCTGTCGATGAAAAAGGCACCGATGAAACCGAAGATGGAGAACACCGAAAAGGCGATAACCACTTGCTTGGCACGGTCATGCAGGATGTCTTCGAGGAAAAAACTGTGGCGCCCGATGAAGTCTCCGGCCACCGGGTCATAGAACAGCCGGGCCAGGTCCATGTCCACGGACGTCAGTTCGAGCAGCAACAAAATGATCGCGGCAGCGGCGGGAACACCCAGGCACACCCAGAAATTGAGCGGGCGAGAGGCGGGGCGGACAGCGGTTGATGGCATAACGGATCCTGAACAATGGAAAACGCCCCGGGGCATCAGCCCGGGGCGATTGGATTAACGTTCGCTGACTTGGTCGGTGCCCTCCATGGGCGCCCTCCAGCCAAGCAGCTGTTGCTTGAAGCCATAACTGGCCGTTTGGTAATAGGTGATTGCCCGTGTGATCAAGGGATCGCTGTGCGTGGCGCGTGATTCGCGACTTTCGGTAAGTGCCTCATCATGACGGCGCAAGCCCTGGCGTGGACTCAGGATCGCCAGATCTTGCCCGTCGAACAGGCCCAAGTGCTGGTAATTGCCAACGACCACACGCGGCGGCAGTGGATTGTCTTGCAACAGGTTACGACCGAAGAACGTCGACTGATAGTCCAGATTCAGCAGACCCAGCAACGTCGGGGCCAAATCGATCTGGCTGGCCAGTTGCGCTGTTTCCCGGGCCTCAATCAGTTTCGGTGCATAAATGAACAGCGGAATCTGATAGTTGCTGATCGGCAAGTCCTCTCTGCCTGCACTGCCGGCCGTATGGTCGGCGACAAAGACAAAGAGGGTGTTATCAAACCACGGCTTCTGGCGTGCCTGATCCAGAAACTGACCGATGGCATAGTCCGTGTATTTCACCGCGCCGTCGCGACCATTGCCGGACTTGATGTCAATCCGGTTGTCCGGGTAGGTATAGGGACGATGGTTGGATGTGGTCATCAATTGCAGCAGGAACGGCTGTTGTTTGGCGTAGTCGGCGTCGGCCAGCTTCAGGGTCTGGGTATAGAGGTCTTCATCGGCCATGCCCCAGGCGTTTTTGAAGTGGATTTCAGACTCATCGACACTGCTCTGGTCGACTACACGGTAACCGTTGCCGCTGAAGAATGCGTTCATGTTGTCGAAGTAGCCGCGCCCGCCATAGACAAACACGCTGTCGTAACCCACGGCACTCAGTTGCTGGCCCAGGCTGGCGAAACCGCTTTCACGCCCCACACGCTTGACGATCGAACGTCCTGGCGTCGGAGGAATTGCCAGGGTGATGGCTTCCAGGCCGCGATCAGTGCGGGTGCCGGTGGCATAGAAGTTGTTGAAATACAGGCTCTGTTTGCGCAAGGCGTCAAGGTTGGGGGTGAGGTTGCGGTCATCACCGTTGCTGCCCATGTACTTGGCGCTGAAGCTTTCGATGGTCACCAGCACGATATTGGGTTTTCGCAGGGTGCCGGGATTGTCGATCATCCGGCGAATGTCTTGTGGGTCTTCGCCGACGAAGCGGGCGTTGGGTTCCCTTAACTCGTCACGAATTTGCTGCGCCACAACGGCGGGTGGCAGGCTGCTGTAGAACTGCGGGTAATCGAGTTCATTGTTACGAAAGGCGGCGAAGAATTGATACGGGCCGTTGCTTGCCAGTTCGTTCTGATAGGCGTTCCCACCCTGGGCGCGCGGCGCGTCCTGACTCAACAACTGTAAGCTCAGCCCTGCAACGACCAATAGGCCCAAGGCATTCAATAGACGGCCGCGCAAGGGCGGCAACGGTGCCTCAAGCGCGGCATTGAAGGGTTTGCGCAGCGCAAGACTCAGGGCTATGGAAAGTGCCGCCAGGATGCCCATCAGTGTGCCGATCGGGTAAGACTCGAGCAGGTTGTTCAGCACTTCGTCGGAGTACACCAGATAGTCAACGGCGATGAAGTTGAAGCGCACACCAAACTCATCCCAAAACAGCCATTCGGCCACGGACGTGAACAACATGGCGAACAGGCTGATTGTCAGCAGCCCCTGAAGGACCCAACGGTGGCCACTGCGGCGCCACAAGGCTGGCGGGCAGAACACCAGGTAGAGGCCCATCGGCAGCATCGCGTAAGCAATGAAACCCAGGTCATACATCAAACCAATGCCAAACACCGATACCAAGCCGCTGCCGGCTTCATCCAGGTGAGTGAGCAAGAGTAGCGTTCGGGTCAGGAAGAAAATGGCCAGCCAGATGCCGCTAACCAAAAGGAGAAAACGCATGGGTGCAGTCTTGAAAAAGTCCATTGTGTATACATTCCTTGATGCGGGTTGCGCGAGAGTCTCGCCTGGGTACTGTAGTCGGCTTGTGAATCGATAGTGAAAAACTTGTTAACGGAGCAAATCGGTTGAGCAAATTGATTCTGCGACCCGCAGCCCTAGCTCTCAGCCACACTTGGCCTTAAGCTGCGCGGGCCAAGACGGCCGTTACTGTGTACGGAGGAGGTGCCCATGCGAATTCTGTTGGTTGAAGACAACCGCGATATCCTGGCCAATCTGGCCGATTACCTGGGGCTCAAGGGCTACACCGTGGATTGCGCGCAGGACGGTTTGTCGGGCCTGCACCTGGCGGCAACCGAGCACTACGATTTGATCGTGCTCGACATCATGCTGCCGGGCATCGACGGCTATACCCTGTGCAAACGCCTGCGCGAAGACGCTCGCCGTGATACCCCGGTGATCATGCTCACTGCCCGCGATCAACTGGACGACCGCCTGCAAGGCTTCAAGTCCGGCGCCGATGATTACCTGATCAAACCCTTTGCCCTGTCTGAACTGGCGGCGCGGATCGAAGCCGTGATGCGTCGGGCGCAGGGCGGCGGTCGTCGCACCTTGCAGGTGGGCGATCTGAGTTACGACCTCGATACCCTGGAAGTCACCCGCGAGGGCCGCTTCTTGAAGCTCAACCCGGTGGGCCTGAAATTGTTGGCCGTACTGATGCAGAAAAGTCCGCACGTCTTGCGCCGGGAAATTCTCGAAGAGGCCCTGTGGGGCGATGACTGCCCGGACAGCGACAGCCTGCGCAGCCACGTCCACCAATTGCGCCAGGTGATCGACAAACCGTTCGCCAAGCCTTTGCTGCAAACCGTGCACGGTGTGGGTTATCGCTTGGCCGAGGGCCGTGATGGAGTTTAAGCAGAGCCTTGCTCAACGGATCATCATCGCCTTTGCGCTGATGAGCGCATTGGTGGCAGGCGCCTTTGCCATGGGCATTGTGGCGACCGTGCACCTGGTGGAAGAAAAACTGATTTCGGCAGGTCTGGGCGGCGATCTCCAGCGTCTGTTGCTGATGGACAGTGTCTCGGACTGGAGCCATCGCCCTGAGCCAGACCAGCTGTTTTATTTCAGCGGCGGGCCGGGCGATTTCGAGCTGCCCAAGGATTTGCGTCATCTTGAGCCGGGTTTTCACGAGGTGTTCCGAGAGCAGCTGTCGTATCACGCGATGGTCGAAGTCGTCGACGGCCGGCGTTATGTGCTGCTGCAGGACCAGAGTGATTTCGAAGAACGTGAACGGGTGTTGTTCGCGGTGGTGCTGGTGGGCTTCGTCCTGAGTCTGGCGTTGGCGGTATTCCTCGGCTGGATCCTCGCGCGCAAAGTGATGGCGCCCGTGGTGCGCCTCGCCCGGCAGGTGCGTCATCGCGATCAGCTCTTGGGACTGGCGCCCCCGTTGGCACCGGACTACGCCGCTGATGAAGTGGGCGAGTTGGCCGTGGCCTTCGACGCCACTCTAGGCCGACTGCGCCAGGCGTTGACCCGGGAGCGTTTGTTCACCAGCGACGTCAGTCACGAATTGCGCACCCCGTTGATGGTACTGGCCAGTTCCTGTGAGCTGCTGCTGGAAAACCCCGGCATCGACCAGCGCGGTCGGGCTCAAGTCGAGCGAATCGCCCGTGCCTGCGAAGAGATGCGCGAGCTGGTGCAGACCTTCCTGATGTTGGCCCGCGCCCAACGTGAAGACGCCAGCATGGCACCGCAGCAGTCCTTGAGCCAGATCGCCGACGGACTGCTCAATTTGTGGCGAGAACCGATCGAGACGAAAGGCTTGTCGCTGATGTTTGAACCGGGCAATCCGGCCAGCACCTGCTACAACGCCACCCTGCTGCACGCGGTCATGGGCAACTTGCTGCGCAACGCGCTGCATTACACTGAACGGGGTTTCATCCGTTTGACGCTGACGTCCACCGGTTTCACGGTCGAGGACAGCGGTGTGGGCATTCCCGAGGAAAAACGCGAGGCGATGTTCGAGCCGTTTGTGCGTGGCAGTGAGAAGCGCGGTGAAGGCTTGGGGTTGGGTCTGTCGTTGGTGCAGCGGATCTGCGAAAACCAGGGGTGGACTGTCGGCCTGACGAACATGGAACCCAATGGCTGCCGTTTTCAGGTGGAGTTGAGCCAGCGAGACAGTTGATTTCGTTGGTGGCCCTCGGCCATTGTCGTCACCCTGTAAAACCTTGAAATACATCGGGGTTTTACACCACGATTTTTTCACGAAGGCATGACCTGACGCTGACACGCCACTCACTAGGGTAGTGGTCATCAGACATTCAGGAGTCCTTCATGATGGCTGGCCCGATCAAACTTGATTTTTCCGAAAAATACGACGATCAACACGCACAGAAATACCTGCGCAAACATCAGGACGGGCTCGGTCGCCGACTGTCCCATTGGCGTGACGAGCAACTGGTGCGCAAGGCTTTGACACTGGCCGGTGAGCCTGGTCTGGTCCTCGATTTGCCCTGCGGTGCCGGGCGCTTCTGGCCAGTACTGGCGGAAAAAACCAACCGGGTGATTATCGGAGCGGACAACTCCGAGTCGATGGTGAGGATCGCTTTGAAGGCGCAACCGGCCGATGTGGTGAAACGGGTACAACCCTTGCACACCTCTGCTTTCGACATCGCCTTGCCTGATAACGCCGTCGACAGCATTTTTTGTATGCGCTTGATGCACCACATTGGTGAAGCCGAGCATCGACAGACCATTCTGCGTGAATTCGAGCGCGTCACGCGTGACAGCGTGATCCTTTCGTTGTGGGTGGACGGCAACTTCAGAGCCTGGAAACGCAGGAGGCTTGAAAAAACACGTGGGCATCTCGGTTACCAGAATCGATTTGTGTTACCGGCTGCTACGATCGAAAAGGAGTTCGAACAGGCGGGATTTCGTATTCAGGAACAACTGGACTTTCTACCGCTCTATGCCATGTGGCGGGTTTATGTATTACGCAAGAGGTAACTCAATGGCAGTGCAATGTGCAGCAGAAACGGACGTTGCTTCCCAAGACCGCTTTGACTATTTCTGGAATCAGCGCGGTGAATGGGTTGAAGAACCCAATGCCCGTCGCGGTGGCGAAAGTGGCGTACAGCGTATCAAGAGCAGCAGTGGACAGCTGCTCTACGCCAAACGTCAGACCGGACATATCTATCGTAGTTGGTTGCATCCATTCGGTCGGCCTACGGTGTTGCGTGAGCGAGATGCGCTCCTGGGAATGCGCCTGATCGACGTGCGCGTTCCGGAAATCGTTTTCTGCGGGGCGCAGCACGACCCGGTTTACAAGTGGCGCGCATTGCTGGTGACCAAGTCACTGGACGGTTTCGAAGAAATCGAACACTGGTATGCAGGCGGTGGTCGCGAGCGTCATGGCGAGGCGGTGCATGATCGGGTCCTGAAGGTTCTGGCCGAGAATCTGGCCCGCATGCACAAGAGCCGGTGGCAGCACGGCTGCCTTTATCCCAAGCACATATTCGTGCGCGTCACCGGCGAAGGCGAGGCCGCCCACGTTGAGGTTGCGTTGATCGATCTGGAGAAGTGTCGGCAGCGTTTGACCGCCCGTCGCGCCGCTGTCCATGACATGCGGCAACTGCGTCGCCATTCGTCGTTCAGCACCACGGACTGGAAAAATCTCGTCTACCTTTACGAGACGGCGTTTGGCAGCGCTATCAAAGGTTTATAGCAATGAAACTCGAAATTGCACGAGGTTTGTTCTTGATAGGAGCCTTGGCAGTTGCTTCACTGGCGGTGGCTGCTTGGGAGCAGCCCCGCACGCAAGTCCTCAGTTCGGTGAACGGGGACGCGCGTTGTCCGATGCCGCGGGTTGCGAAGGCGACCGTTGCAACCCAACCCGATCATGATTTATTGCTGTTCATGTTCGGACTTTCTCAAGGACTGAGGCCGCAGAGTTGACCAGATTGAAGCCCAAATAAAAGGCCTCGCATATGCGAGGCCTTTTTTGTGCCCGATGCCTCACGGTTTGCACCACCCTTTGTAGGCGCTGGCTTGCCGGCGATGGAGTCTCAGTCGACATCACCGTAACTGACACTCCATCGCCGGCAAGCCAGCTCCTACAAAGGTTATGCGCGCTGTACAGGCTTATCGGGTTTAGCCAGCAGCGTGTACACGCACGGCAACACAAACAACGTAAACAGCGTCCCGATCGACATCCCCGTAGCGATCACCATGCCGATGTCGAAGCGGCTGACGGCGCCCGCGCCCGTGGCGATGATCAATGGCACCATGCCGAACACCATTGCGGCGGTGGTCATCAGCACCGGTCGCAGGCGAATGGCCGCCGCTTCTTCCACTGCTTCGCGCGGCGTCAGGCCCTTGTCCTTGCGCAACTGGTTGGCGAACTCGACGATCAGGATCCCGTGCTTGCTGATCAATCCGATCAGTGTCACCAGCCCGACCTGGGTGTAGATGTTCATGCTCGACCAGCCGAGGAACAGCGGAATCAACGCGCCGCAGATCGACAGCGGCACGGTCACCAGAATCACCAGCGGGTCGCGAAAGCTTTCAAACTGCGCGGCCAGCACCAGGAAAATGATCGCCAACGCCAAGGCAAAAGTGACCCATAGCGCGCTGCCTTCCTGAACGTATTGTCGCGATGCCCCGGCATAGTCGACTGCAAAACCCGCTGGCGCTTCTTCCCGGGCAATCTGACGCACGGCGTCGAGTGCTTCACCCATACTCACCAGCGGAACCCCGGACAGGATGGCCGAGTTGAGCTGCTGGAACTGATTCAGTTGCCGTGGGCGTGCCCGGTCGGTCACGGTAATCAGGGTCGACAGGGCCAGCAGTTCACCCTTGGTGTTCTTCACGTAATAGTTGTTCAGCCAGTCGGGGTTGTCCCGGAAGGGCCGTTCGACCTGCGCGATGACTTTGTAGCTGCGACCTTCAATGGTGAAGCGGTTGATCTCCGCCTCGCCCAGCAGCGTCGCCAGCGTACCGCCCAGATCCTGCATCGACACGCCCATTTGCGCGGCTTTCGCCCGATCGATATCGACCACGACTTCAGGTTTGTCGAAGGCCAGGTCAACGTCGACGAAGGCAAATTTGCCGGACGCCATGGCGCGCTTTTTCACCCGGTCCATCACTTGCAGCAACGACTCGTAATCGTTGGCGGTATTGACGACGAACTGAAACGGCAGCCCCTCACCGGTGCCCGGCAGGGAGGGCAGGTTGAAGCCGAAAACCTGCAACCCTGGAATGCTTGCGAGTTTGCTCTGGACCAAGGGCAGGATTTCCATTTGCGTGCGGTCGCGCTCGTTCCACGGTTTCAGCAGGAAACCGCCAATCCCCGATTGCACGCCGTTGAAGCCGTTGATCTGGAACGAGGAGTAGTACTCGGGAAACGCTTTGAAGATGCTGATGAACTCGTCGGTGTAGGTGTTCAGGTAGTCGAGGTTGGTCGGCTGCGGGGCGTTGGCCAGCATGAAAATGATGCCCTGATCCTCGTCCGGTGCCAGTTCCGATTTGGTGAAGGTGAGCAGCACCGGAATCAGGCACAACACAATCACCGCGAACACCAGCACCACCGGCCGCGTGTTGAGCGTGCCGTGCAACAGGCGCTGGTAGCGGCGCTTGAGTCCCTCGAAGATCAGGTCCAACCGGTGAGCGAGGCCGCTGGGGTTTTCGTCGTGGCGCAGCAGAAAGGCGCACATCATCGGCGACAGTGTCAGGGCGACGATGCCGGAGATCACCACCGCCCCGGCCAGGGTCAGGGCGAACTCCTTGAACAGCGCCCCGGTGAGGCCGGTCAGGAAGCCGATCGGTGCGTAGACCGCCGCCAGGGTGATGGTCATCGAGACCACCGGCATGGCGATTTCCCGGGCACCTTCAATGGCTGCGTCCAGCGGCGTCTTGCCTTCTTCGATGTGCCGGTGGATGTTTTCCACCACCACGATGGCGTCGTCTACCACCAGGCCGATGGCCAATACCATTGCCAACAGGGTCAGCAGGTTGATCGAGTAGCCCATCATCTGCATGAAGAACATCACGCCGATCATCGACAACGGAATCGTCACCACCGGGATCACCACAGAACGCAACGCGCCGAGGAACAGGAACACCACGACGATAACGATCAACACTGCCTCAAACAGGGTTTTCACCACTTCGTCGATCGAGGCCTGGATGAACAGCGTCGCGTCGTAGGCAATTTCACCCTTGAGGTTCGGCGGCAGCTGGGCTTCCAGGTCCGGCATGATCTTGCGTACTTCCTTGATCACGTCCAGCGGGTTGGCGCCGGGCGTGGCCTTGATGCCGATGTACACCGAGGGCGTGCCGCCGAAGGAGCTGATGGTGTCGTAGTTTTCTGCGCCCATCTCGACCCGCGCGACATCGCTGAGCAGCACCCGACTGTCGCCGTCGACCTTGAGTGGAATCGCGGCGAAGGCTTCGGCGGATTTGAGCTCGGTGTTGGCGTTGATGCTGGTGACCACGTACTCGCCTTTCACTTCGCCGGCGGCGGAGAGGAAGTTGTACTTGCGCACGGCATCGGTCACATCGCTGGCGCTCAGGCCGAAACCGGCCAGTTTCAACGGGTCTAGCCACAGGCGCATGGCGAAAACCTGGTTGCCGAGAATCTCGGCCTCGGCCATGCCCGGCAGGGTCGCCAGTTTTGGCTGGATGACCCGTGACAGGTAATCGGTAATCTGCGGGTTGCTCAGCTCCTTGCTGAAGAAACTGATGTACATCAGCGCCGATGCATCGGCGGCCTCCTTGCTCAACACCGGGTCTTCAGCGTCCTGAGGCAACTGGTTTTTCACTTCGTTGGCCTTGGCCAGCAACTCGGTGAACAAGCGGTCGCTGTTGGAACCGATGCGTGCGTAGATCGAGATCACCGAGAAATTCTGGCGACTGACCGAGGTCATGTAGTCGATGCCTTCGGCACTCGCCAGGCTCTGCTGCATCGGCTGGGTGATGTAGCCCTGGATGGTTTCGGCGTTAGCCCCGGGGTACGCGGTGGTCACCGTGATCAGGGCGTTTTCCATTTGCGGGTATTGGCGCAACGGCAGCTTGCTCCAGGCCTGGAAGCCCAGCAGCACAATCAACAGGCTGACCACGGTGGCGAGCACCGGGCGACGGATGAACGGGTCGGTAAAAGCCATGGGGATTCCTTGATCAGTCCGCGCGCGGCGTGCTGCTCTTCTCGGCTAAGGTCTTGTCGTCGCTGATGGCAATGTGCGCGCCGTTGTCCAGTTTGATCTGGCCGGCCGTGACCACTTTTTCGCCGTTCTGCACGCCTTTGGTAATCATCACCTGACCATCGCGTCGCTCGCCGGTTTCGATGAAACGGCGTTCGGCGATCAGAATCGGTTGGCCCTTGTCGTCTTTTTCGACGCTGCCGTCTGCGGTTTTTTTCTGCGCAACCACGTACAGCGAGTTGCCATACAGCGTGTACGTGATTGCGCTTTCCGGCACGACGATGCGCGGCTGCGGGTCGGGCAGCATCACCTGCAGGCTGGCGAACATGCCCGGAAGCAGTTTGCCATCGGGGTTGGCCAGGGTCGCGCGGACCTGAACGTTGCGGGTGCTGTTTTCAACTTTCGGGTTGATCGCGCTGATGGTGCCGGGGAAATTTTGCGTCGGGTAAGCCGAGACACTAATTTGCACCGGTTGGCCGACAGCGATCTTTGGCACCGACTGCTCGGGCACGAAGAAGTCCACGTAGAGGCTGCTGAGGTCTTGCAGGGTGGCAATGATAGTGCCGCTGGCGAGGTAGTCGCCGACGTCGACCTGACGGATGCCGATGGTGCCGCTGAACGGCGCGACGATGCGCTTTTTGGCCAGCGATGCCTTGAGCTGGTTGACCGTTGCCTTGTTCTTTTTCAGCACCGCCGAGAGCCGGTCGAATTCACCTTTGGAAATCGCCTGGCTGCCCACCAGTTGACTGCCGCGGCCGTAATCTACCTGGGCCAGCCCGAGGTCGGCTTGCGCGGTTTCCAGCAAGGCGCTTTCCACGCCAGTGTCGAGTTGCACGATCGGCTGACCGGCCTTGACCTTCTGCCCGGACTCGAACTGCACGTCGGTGACGGTACCGGCGACTTCCAGGCTCAGGTCGACGCCTTGCAGCGCCTTGAGTGTGCCGACCGTGGGCAGGCGGGCCTGCCACGGCTGCTCGGTCGCGGTGGCCACCGCGACGCTGATCGGCGGTTTCGGCGCAGCGAAGCCTTGAATCATCGTATAGATGGAAAAGGCTTTATAACCGGCCAGGACCAGGACGATCAGCAGAACAACACCCAACATGATCAGCATGCGGCGACGCAGCATATTTCCACTTCCTTGGAGAAAATCAGGCGAGACAGTCGGGCACATTACTCCGAGTGCACAGGGTATTCCAATCGATGTTTTCGAGGTTTCCCCAGCCTGTAGGAGCCGGCTTGCCGGCGATGGGGCCTTAAGCTATTGCGGTGATCTTCAGATCGCCATCGCTGGCAAGCCAGCTCCTACAGGGTGAATGCGTTTGCCGAGGTGCTGCTCCATTACGCCATCAAATGCAGGTGGTTATCCCAGAGCCCCGCAGGCAGTTCGAGGGGTTTTGCAACAAGGTTTGTCTGGCGGCAATCGTAGTACCGGCATCGGCCCTGTCCCGACGTCACGACGAATCCGTCGGCCACCGCACCGACCCCTGCGCAATCGGGAAGCGGCGCATCCAGGCGCACTTCACCGCTGTCCAGGTCCCAGATGAAAAAGCGATTGCCCCGTGGCGCGGTCAACGCAACCAGGCGCAAATCACTGTGCACCGCGACGCTGGCGGTGTAATGCCCCATCGCTTGCAACTGGTGCTCAGGCACCGGGAACGCCACGAACGGTTGGCCTGGACGCTTGATTGCCAACAGCTCCGAAGACTCAAAGGAGGGCCCCATGAATTGCTGGCTGGCGACGATGGTGCCGTCGCTGGCGATTCCCAGGTGCCGCACGCTGTTCATTGGTTGAGCGAGGGTTTCCTTGCTCAGCAGCGTACCGTCGCGTTGCATCAGCACCAGGCTCGGTTCCATGGCGTTGAGGTTCATCTCGACCCGGCTTTCCGCCTCGGTGCGGATGCCGCCGTTGGCCACCACCAGGGTTTCGCCATCGGGCATCCACGACACCTGATGCGGGCCGATGCCATGGGTCGAAATCTCGCCGCTGTGCACCAGGCGCTCGCCTTCGAACCTGTACACACCCAGCAAGCCGCGACCGGGATCGGACGTGTCGTTCTCGGTGGCGTACAGCCAGTCGCCGCTCCGGTGAATCACCGCGTGACCGTAGAAATGCCGGTTCGGCTGTGAGGCCACGGTTTGCAGCAGCGTGCCGTCGCGCAGGTCGATCAGGTGGCTTTCGGTGCCCGGACGCCGGGCGACGAACAGCGCGATCGGCCGCGTCGGGTGGTTGATGATGTCGTGGCAACGCTGGCCGACCTGGGTGGCGAACACCCGCGTACCGTCCAGCCGATACCCGACGGCGTAGTGCTTGCCGTCGCCATCGTCCCGCGCCGACAGCAGCAGCGGGCTTTTGTCCTTTTGCTTGAACAGCGTCCAGCCGCCCAGTGTCACTGCTCCCAGCAGCAAACTACCTAACGTCAGAGCCTGTCGTCGCAGCATGGCACTCACCCTCATCAGTCACCGTCGTTGGCGTTGAAGCCCAGTTGGATGCCCAGCGCCTTGGCCAGTTCGCCTTCGTGCAGGCGGTGGACGACGTTGAGGCTGTCGTAGATATCGTTGAGCTGCTGGCGACCGGCGTCGTCATTGAGCATTTCGGTCAGCGAGCGCTGGTTGCTGGCGAACAGTTTCAAGGACGCGGCGTAAGCGGCGTCGATTTTGTCGGCCAGTGGTTTCTGCTCGCTTGGCAACAAACCGCGCAAGCCTTTGTTGTCGACACCTTCCCAGACCGTTTTGGCGGCGGCGAGGCTGGCTTCAAGGCCGGTCAGGGACGACTGGCTGCGCCAGGCATCGGCCTGGAACGGTTGTGGCACACCCTTGCTCTGGCGGCCCATCGGTGTGCCGAGTTTTTTCTTCAGGGTGTCGAGTGCGGTGACTTGCACACGCAGCAAATCGGCGATGGCTTCATGGGAATCGGCGTAGCGCTGGTTCGGGAATTTGCTCATCTGCGCGAGCATGCCGTCGGTGTTGTTCCAGCTCTTCAGAATCTCTTCGGCCAGCTGTTTCTGCCGTTCGCCAATGGCTTTGAGCAGTGGGCAGTATTTGGCTTTCTGCGCGTCGTTGGCCACGTCAGGCTTGCTGTCGAACAGGATGTATTCGTAGGCCGAGAGGCCCTGGACCACAACGCTGGATTTGGCCAGGGCCGCCGCATCGATCTGCGGCTGGGCGCTGACCAGTTGCTCGACCTGACGGCCGACGAGGTTTTTCTTGTCCGGCCAGAACTGCACTTGCCAGGCGCGGTTGCCCTCGGCCAGCGGCCCGATCAGCAACGGTTGCAGCTCGGCCCAGGCTTTCTGCGCATGCAGGAAGTCGGCGCGGGCGGTGTCGAGGTTTTCCTTGCCTTCGCAATAGGCCAGCGCGCTGACGGCCAACTGGCGGTCGGCTTCAACCCAGCGCGTGTAGGTGGGCAGGATCACCGACTTGGCGATGGCGGCCGAGGTGACGGCCTGCGGATCCTGCGGTGAGCAAGCGCCGAGGGCGAGTGCGGCAAGGCTGGTGAACAACAACTTGGGACGGAACATATCGGGCTCCCGCTAAGGAATACGTTTAAAGGGAATTCAAAAACGCCAGCAACGCAGCGCGCTGCTCGGCATTGAAAGACAAAACCTGTTGCTGGGCCGCTTTTGCTTCGCCGCCATGCCAAAGCACGGCTTCGAGCAGATTTCGGGCGCGGCCGTCATGCAAGAACTGAGTGTGGCCACTGACTGCCTGCGTCAGGCCGATGCCCCACAACGGCGGCGTGCGCCAGTCGCGGCCACTGGCCTGGAATTCGCTGCGGTTGTCGGCCAGACCTTCGCCCATGTCGTGCAGCAGCAGATCGCTGTAGGGGCGAATCACTTGATTGGCCAACTCGGGTTCCGCGGCGTTGGCGGCGGTGGTGTATTTCGGCGTGTGACAGGACTGGCATCCGGCCTGGTAAAACAGATTCTTGCCGGCCAGCACTTCTGGCGTGCCGACATCGCGGCGTGCCGGGACTGCGAGGTTGCGGCTATAGAACAGCACGAGGCGCAGGATGTTGTCGCTGACTTCCGGTTCGCCGTCCGGGCCGTTGCCATTCGGCGCCTGTTTGCAGGCGGTTTGCGCGTCGGTGCAGTCATCGATCGGTCTCAGGCTCGTCGTGAGGCCCATATCACCGGAAAACGCGTGAACGTTCTGTTGATTGAGGTTGGGTTGCCCGGCTTTCCAGCCGAATCGCCCAACGACCGTTTTCTGTTGCGCGTCATCCCAGACCTGATTCGGCCGACCATTGATGCCGTTTTTTTCTTTGGCTTGCGCGGCGGCATTGGCGAGGAGCGCGTCTTCCGGGATCGCCTCGAGCAGGCCGAGGCCAATCATCGGCGGGGCGACGCGCGCCGAGAAACGCGTGTCCGGGTGCATCGGGCCGTAGTTGAGCTGAGTCATCTGCAAGGTCGGTTTGCGCAACTCGACTTCGGTGCCGTCCTTGAAACGCACCGGTACCGGCGTGTAGTCGACCCGAACCTTGCCTTCCGGGGTCACGCCGGGCACCGACATGTCCTGGAACTGGCCGCCGTAGACCGGTTCCGGCACAACGCCGAGCTGCTCGATGACTCTGGCGTATTGCGGCGCATCGGGAATCGACAGGCGAACCAGCATCGACACCGCGTTGGCCGCATCGGGCGTGGGCGGATGACCGCGGCCGTCCTTGATGTGGCAGTTCTGGCAAGCATTGGTGTTGAACAACGGGCCGAGGCCATCCCGGGCGGTGGTGGTCGACGGGGCGATCACCCAGGGGCTGCGGAAAAAGCTGTTGCCGACGCTGAAGTCCACACGCCGCGACGGCGGCAGGTTGGCGGAGGGCAGGGAAAAGGCGTTCTGATCGGTCTTGCGCACGGTCGCGCTGCCACCGGACCGGGCTTCACCGGGTTCGGCCTGGGTAAAACGCGGGGCGTCATCGCAGGCACTCAGGCCCAGGGCCAGAAACAGTGCGGACAAGCGAAGAGGCAGCGAGGGCATCAGACATCCTGCAATACGAGCAAAACAAGGGCGCAAAGTCTAACAGGGCAGGGGAGTTTGAATAAGAGGAATTATCGTTTGGTTGATGTGGGGCAGGGTTTCCTGCAAACGGCGCTCTTACATTGGGGGGGCGGTGTTTGGCAGGCATGAAAAAGGCGACCCGAAGGTCGCCTATTTAATCACTCAGCCAGCGTTGATCAGAACTCGTGATCAGCGTTGTCCGGGTTCAGGTCGCTGATGCCCAGTTTGCCAGCGGCGGCTTCGATCGAACCGGTCTGCTTGACCAGCGACGCGATCGCGTCACGGACGATCTGGTTGCCAGCCGTGTTGCCGGCGGCGATCAATTGGTCGTAGTGCTCACCCTTGTTGGCGTGATCGACCATGATCTGGATCTTGGCTTCGGTCGCTGCCAGATCGGCTTTCAGCGCGGTGTCGGCGGCCGGATCGGCCTTGGCCACCAGGGACGACAGGCTGGCGCCGGTCATTTTGGTGCCATCTACGCGGGTGTATTCGCCGAGGTACACGTTACGAACGCCTTTGGCATCGTAGAAGTGCGAGTTGTGGGTGTTGTCGCTGAAGCAATCCTGTTCGTCTTCCGGGGAGTTGGCTTCCAGGGAAACCTTCATGCGCTCGCCCGCCAGTTCACCCAGGGACAGGCTGCCCATGCCGAACAGCATTTTGCGCAAACCGGTTTCGGCAGGCTCGGCTTCCAGGGTGGCGCGATAGTTGTCAGCCACGTTCGGCTTCCAGTTGCCGACCATTTCTTCCAGGTCGCTGACCAGCAGCTGAGTCACGGACTTCAGGTAGGCGCGACGACGATCGTTGTGACCGCCGGTGGCGCCTTTGCCTTCCAGGTAGTCGGAAGCTGGACGGTTGCCGGCGCCAGGGCCGGTGCCGTTCAGGTCCTGGCCCCAGAGCAGGAATTCGATGGCGTGGTAGCCAGTGGCGACGTTGGCCTCGGAACCACCCAGCTCGTTCAGGCTGGCAAGTTTTTCCGGGGTGATGTCTTTCACGTCGACCTTGTCTTCGCCGACCTGAACTTCAGTGTTGGCGATGATGTTGGCGGTTGCGCCCGGGTTACCCAGTGCGTGCTCGTAGGATTTGTCGACGTAGTCGATCAGGCCTTCATCCAGTGGCCAGGCGTTCACCTGACCTTCCCAGTCGTCGATGATGGTGTTGCCGAAGCGGAACACTTCGCTCTGCAGGTAAGGAACGCGGGCAGCGACCCACGCAGCTTTGGCGGCTTTCAGGGTGTCGGCGTTCGGTTTCGCGAGGAAGGCGTCGACAGCGGTTTGCAGGGTTTTCGCGGTGGATTCGGCATCGCTGTAAACGGCGAAGACGATGTCGGCGTAATGCGCGACAACGGCTTTGGCAGCGGCTTCGTCGACTTTGCCGGCAGCAGCAGGCGCAGCAGCCGGGGCCGTGGTAGTAGCGGCTGGCGTAGGCGCTGGAGCGGCAGCTTTGTCTTTGCCTTCGCCACAACCGGCGAGGGAAATAGCGATGGCCAACAGACTGGCGGTAGCCAGAGGCATACGAATCATGGCGAACATCCTGCTTCGAGAAGGGGGTGGAATAGCGCAGCGAGGGCGCAAAGCTGCGACATAATGCAAATCTTTCGCATTATCTGTAAAGGGTTGTGCTTGGAAATATTTCTTATTCAGGCCGTGATTGTGTCGCAGGTCAAAAGATCGCCGCCTCGTTTCACTCGACAGCTCCTACATTGGTGCGTCTGTAGGAACTGTCGAGCGAAACGAGGCGGCGATAGCTTTTTGATTTTTACAAAATGGCCGCATTGCTGCGCTGAGCCTGTTTCAGATAGGCGCCCAGTTCTCTTGCCGGCAGCGGCTTGCTGTAAAAGTAGCCCTGACCTTCGTGGCAGCCTTCGGAAATGATGTAGGCCTCTTGCTCGACGGTTTCCACGCCTTCGGCAATGACCTGCATGCCAAGGCTCTTGCCCAGCTGAATGATCGCTCGAACGATGGTCGCGTCATCGTCGTCATCGAGCAGATCCTGTACGAAGCTCTTGTCGATCTTGATCTTGTCCAGCGGCAGGCTTTTCAGGTAACTCAGCGATGAGTAACCGGTGCCGAAGTCGTCGATGGCAATCAACGCGCCGGATCTACGCAGGCTCAGCAGATGCTGGGCGGCGGTGCTGATGTCTTCCATCAGGCCGGTTTCGGTGACTTCCAGCTCCAGGCTGCGCGGTGGCAGGCGGTACATTTGCAACAGGTTGTTGACCACCCGTGGCAGCTCGGCGTGGTGCAACTGCACCGTGGACAGGTTCACCGCCATGCGCAGGTCGGTGAAGCCCTGGTCATGCCAGTCGCGCAACTGTTTACAGGCCTGATCCAGCACCCATTCGCCAATGGCAATGATGGTGCCGTTCTGCTCGGCCAGCGGGATGAACAGGTCCGGCGGTACCAGCCCGTGTTCGGGATGTTGCCAGCGAATCAAGGCCTCGACGCCGACCACCCGATGATCGCGGTAGCTGATCTGCGGTTGGTAGACGAGATAGAACTGGTTGCGGACCAGGGCATCGCGCAGGTCCTTTTCCAGTTCGCGACGGCGCCGCATCTCGGTGTCGACACTGGCGATATAGAACTGATAACGATTGCGTGAGCGAGTCTTGGCCAGGGTCATGGTCTGCTCGGCTTTTTGCAGCAGCTTCTCGGTGCTGTCGCCGTCCTCGGGGAACAGCGTGATGCCGATGGTGGCGCGCAAGCGAATTTCTTGATGATCGAGGGCAAATGCCGCTTCCAGGTCATCGAGAATGCTTTGCGCCAGTTCGGCGGCTTCGTAGGGTTGTTCGATATCGGCCTGAACCAGTGCGAACTGGTCGCCGCCCAGTCGGGCGAGGGCGCCAAGGCGACCGCTGTGGCCCCGCAGGCGATCAGCCAGCGCCAGCAGCAGTTGGTCGCCGGTCTGATAGCTGAACTGTTCGTTGATGCCCTTGAAGTCATCGAGACCGACACACAACACCGCGACCCGGCGTTGCAGTTTGCCGGCGTCGATGAGGATCTTGTCCAGTTGCTGTTGCAATTGCTGGCGGTTCGGCAGGCCGGTCAGGAAGTCGTACTGGGCCATGCGCAGCAGGCTGTTTTCCGCTTCGTGGCGCAGGTGGGTGTTGCGCTCGATGGACTCGAGCAACTGGTTGGCGGTGTTGATCCAGATGCCCAGTTCGTTTTTCTCGTGGCCTTTGAGCTGCGGAATCTTGTGCTCGCTGGGGCGGTCCGGGTTGATTTCGGTCAGGTGCTCGATGATCCGCGACAGCGGTTTGGTCAGTAGCCAGTGGTAGACCAGATACAGCACGAGCCCCATGGCGAGGGCGCGCAATACCCCGGAAATGAAAATGATGACTGAACTGACGATGAACCCTTGCCCGTAGGTGGCGGTATCGAGGGTGATGCTCAGGTCTCCGTAGTACTCGCTGTACGGGCCACGACCCACCAGTTGAGTGGTGAAGGTGCGTTCCTTGCCGAGGATCAGGTCGGTCAGCCAGCGGCTGCTGGATTGCTGCAACTCGCGGGACTTTTGCGCCAGCATGGCTTCATTGGGATGGCCGATGGAGGCCTGGCGTACGGCGTCGTCCTGAAACAGGCCTTCAATTACCTGCATGCCCATCTCCCGGTCCAGGCTGTAGACGGCCTGGGTCGAGGGGTCGCGGAACATGTCGAGGATGCGCTGGGCATCGCCGGCCACGGCCTGGCGTGTTTTATAGGCATCGAAAACGATCTGCGCGCAGCTCAAGACCACGCCGACGATCAATGCCGACAGGAGCACGACCCGGAGCAACTTCACCGACAAGCTGTTCTTGAGTTCCAGCTTCAAAGAGTCATTCCTTGTTCCGTGCAGGTAGCATCAAGTTGCCATGAGTATTGGCAATCCCGTGATGGCAGTCAAAGGGACAATCAAACACAGGGGAATTTGCCTGTGGGGTTGGCCGAAATGCTGTTGCCTGGAGTATTTGCCCAATTAGTACTGTGTCGGTAGTCGAGTCCTTCAACTTTAGGGGGATTTGGACATTTTTTCCTTTTGGTTGATGGTAGACGTCTGTGGCGTAGGGGCAAGGGGGGGGGACAGCTGGTTTCATTGTGGGAAATGCCTGTTCCACTGTAGGCGTTGGCTTGTCGGATCGCCGCACCGCAGCGATGGCGCTGTTTTTGTGGATGTACCCAGACCTTGCAGGAGCTGACTTGCCAGCGATAGCGGCAGAACGGCCGACCCAATCTCCCGGAATGCCGGACGTTCGAACGTTTTCGAACCTATAAAAAAACCCGGCAAAAGCCGGGTTTTTTGACTGGCGTCGAGCTTAAGCGGTGAAGGTTTTGCCTTCGAACTGCTCAGCCACGAATTTCCAGTTGACCAGGTTCCAGAACGCTTCGACGTATTTCGGACGAACGTTGCGGTAGTCGATGTAGTAAGCGTGTTCCCAGACGTCGCAGGTCAGCAGCGGGGTATCGCCGTTGGTCAGCGGGTTGCCGGCGCCGATGGTGCTGGCCAGGGCCAGGGAACCGTCAGCCTTTTTCACCAGCCAGCCCCAACCGGAACCGAAGGTGCCGATGGAAGTCTTGCTGAACTCTTCCTTGAACTTGTCGAACGAACCGAAGGAAGCATTGATGGCTTCAGCCAGTGCGCCGGTTGGTTGACCGCCGGCGTTTGGCGCCAGGCAGTTCCAGTAGAAAGTGTGGTTCCAGACTTGAGCGGCGTTGTTGAAGATACCGCCCGAGGAAGACTTGACGATTTCTTCCAGAGTCTTGCCTTCGAACTCGGTGCCTGGCACCAGGTTGTTCAGGTTCACGACGTAGGTGTTGTGGTGCTTGTCGTGGTGGTATTCCAGAGTTTCCTTGGAAATGTGCGGCTGCAGGGCATCGTGTGCGTAAGGCAGCGGCGGCAATTCGAAAGCCATGATGATTCTCCTAATCAGGTCAGTTGCGGTGAGCGCAAGGCCGATCACGGGCGGCCATACAAGCGCCGGGGAGTTTGTACTCTTTGCGGCGCATCGAACCGGATCATAGCACCGGGGGTGCGGCATAACCACGCAACAACTGTGTGGAATAGAGGTTCCAGAGCCTTTTGGAATATCAGGAAGCGATGATCAGTTGGCCGGCTACGGTGAACATCATGACGGCCACCAACAAATCAAGGATTCGCCAGGTACCTGGCCGGGCCAGCCACGGCGCCAGCCATGCGGCGCCGAGCGCCAGGGTGAAAAACCACAGCAACGACGCACTGGCCGCTCCGACCACATAAGCCCCAGGCTCGGTTTGTTGCGCACCGAGAGAGCCAATCAGCAACACGGTATCCAGATAAACGTGCGGGTTGAGCAAGGTCACCGCCAGGGCGCTGAGCATCACCGCGCGCAGCGAACGTACCGTCTGGGTTTCGCCCTGTTGCAGACTTTGCTTTGAGCAGGCCCGACGCAGTGCGAGGCTGCCGTACCACAGCAGGAACGCCGCACCACCCCAGCGAGCGATGGCCAGTAATGTCGGGTTTTGCGCCAGCACGGTCGCCAGACCGAATACGCCGGCCGCCACCAGCAACGCATCGCAGGTCACGCAGAGCGCCGCCACCGGCAGGTGATGTTCACGTCGCAGGCTCTGGGCCAGTACAAACGCATTCTGAGTACCGATCGCCATGATCAGCCCCGCGGCCACCAACAGGCCGTTCACATAGCTTTGCCACATAAGTTTTACTCCGCGTTGGCTGCCAGATCCCGCAGCACTTGCAGGGCGTGTTCGGCATCGGCCTGGCCGACAAATAAATGATCGTGGTAGTAACCGGCGATCACGTTGCAGCTGATCCCGGCCTGACCCAATGCGCTGGCGAATGCGGCGGTCAGCCCCACGGCCTCCAGGGCCGAATGCACGTTGAGGGTGATCCAGGCTGCAACGTAGTCGAAGCTGAAACCGGCCTGTTCTGCGTGGGAACGTTGCAGAATCACCGTCAGACCTTCCTGCTCGCGAAAGCTGCCAACAATTTCGAGGCCCGATGGCAACTGACCGTCACGCAGGGTGCAGAACACGTATTCGCCTGCGTTGAGTTGCGGGCTCATGCTGCGTAGCAATGTGGCCAATGAAGTTTCGCCAGCCATGTCGGTCATCCTTGTTCAAGAGTTCTTGCCGGGCATTCTCTGCTGCTAACCTGTATAAGAAAAACCAATCATGCTGATCGCTCATTAGGAAAACTGATGTTCGACTATAAATTGCTGTCTGCCTTGGCTGCGGTGGTTGAGCAGGCCGGTTTCGAACGTGCCGCGCAGGTGCTCGGGTTGTCGCAATCGGCGATCTCGCAGCGCATCAAATTGCTGGAAGCGCGGGTCGGCCAACCGGTGCTGGTGCGGGTTACGCCGCCCGCGCCGACGGAAATCGGTCGGCGCTTGCTCAACCATGTGCAGCAAGTTCGCTTGCTGGAGCGCGATCTGCAGACGCTGGTCCCGGCGCTGGATGAAGAAGGCCTGCCGGAACGTCTGCGTATCGCCCTGAACGCCGACAGCCTCGCCACGTGGTGGGCCGAGGCGGTCGGTGACTTTTGCGCCGAGCAACATTTACTGCTGGATCTGGTGGTCGAAGACCAGACCGTCGGCCTTAAACGCATGCGTGCAGGTGAAGTGGCGGCATGTGTCTGTGCCAGTGAACGTCCGGTGGCCGGGGCGCGCAGCGTCCTGTTGGGGGCCATGCGATATCGCGCACTGGCCAGCCCGGCGTTCATCGCCCGGCATTTTCCGCAAGGCGTTCGCGCCGAACAGTTGTCGAAAACACCGGCGCTGGTGTTTGGGCCGGACGATTTCCTACAGCATCGCTACCTCGCATCCCTCGGCGTAGACGGCGGTTTCGAACACCATTTGTGCCCATCATCCGAAGGCTTCATTCGCCTGACGGAGGCCGGTCTTGGCTGGGGACTGGTGCCGGAATTGCAGGTGCGCGAGCAACTTGAGCGCGGCGTTCTGGTGGAGCTTTTGCCAGATAAGCCCATCGATGTGCCGCTGTACTGGCATCATTGGCGCAATGGCGGTCAGTTGCTGGGGTTGCTGACTGATCAATTGGTGCGCTCGTCAAGGCAATGGCTGGTGCCGTTGACCTGAGCGGCAGCGTCAAGACCTCACGCACTACGCAAAACGAAATATTCGGAGCACTACATGAAGATTCTGGTCACCGGCGCAAGCGGCTTCATCGGCGGACGCTTTGCGCGTTTCGCCCTGGAGCAGGGCCTTGATGTACGGGTCAACGGTCGCCGGGCCGAAAGCGTCGAACACCTGGTGCGCCGTGGCGCCGAGTTCATTGCGGGCGACTTGAGCGACCCGCAACTGGCACGCGACCTGTGTTCCGACGTCGAAGCCGTGGTGCATTGCGCCGGGGCTGTCGGCGTGTGGGGACGCTATCAGGACTTTCATCAGGGCAACGTGCAGGTCACCGAAAATGTGGTCGAAGCCTGCCTCAAGCAACGGGTACGCCGACTGGTGCATTTGTCCTCGCCGTCGATCTACTTCGACGGCCGCGATCACCTCGGATTGACCGAAGAGCAGGTGCCCAAACGCTTCAAACATCCCTACGCCGCGACCAAATTCCTCGCCGAGCAAAAGGTCTTCGGCGCCCAGGAGTTCGGCCTCGAAACCCTGGCCTTGCGCCCGCGTTTCGTGACCGGTGCCGGCGACATGAGCATCTTCCCGCGACTGCTGAAAATGCAACGCAAAGGTCGCCTGGCAATCATCGGAAACGGTTTGAACAAGGTCGATTTCACCAGCGTGCAAAACCTCAACGAAGCCTTGCTCAGCAGCTTGTTGGCCAGTGGTTCGGCCTTGGGCAAGGCCTACAACATCAGCAACGGCACGCCGATTCCGTTGTGGGATGTGGTCAATTACGTCATGCGTAAAATGGACGTCCCACAGGTCACCCGCTACCGTTCCTACGGCTTGGCCTATGCGGTGGCGGCGCTCAACGAGGGCGCGTGCAAGCTGTGGCCGGGTCGCCCCGAGCCGACCCTGTCGCGCCTGGGCATGCAGGTCATGAACAAAAATTTCACCCTGGACATCAGTCGCGCGCGGCATTATCTGGATTACGATCCGAAGGTCAGTCTGTGGACGGCCCTCGACGAGTTCTGCGGCTGGTGGAAGGCTCAGGACATTCACTGACAAATCCCGTTACTGAACGCAGAGTAGGGTTCAGGGTCAATCGATGCGGCTGACGGGTTTATACTTCGCCGCATCAAGCCATCACCGCGTTCCACAAAGGTTGACTCAATGTCCATGCGTAACGATGCCAACGACGACTTCGACGATGTACCGAGCCTGCGTGCCGACAGCCTCGACGACGATGATTTTGTGCCCACCGCCCGCACCGCCGTGCATTCGCGTACGCCGCCGGTGGTCAAGGTCAGGGCTGCCAGCACCGGTCCGTTGTGGGCTCTGGTCGGCGCCTTGTTCTTTGCGTTCGCGGGCCTTGCCTGGTGGAGCTTTCAGCAGATTTCGCTGATGGAACAGCAACTGGTGGCGACCCAGGAAAGTTTCGCGCGTATCAGTGAGGATGCAGCGGGGCGCTTGCAGGACATTTCCGGCAAGGTGGTCGCCAGCCAGACCAACGTCACCAGCGACAGCGAAGCGCTGAAACTGCAAATCAAGCAGCTGGAAAGCAAACTCCAGGACCAGAGCAAGCAGCAGCAAGGCGTTGTCGGCCAGACCTCGGACCTGGACAAGCGCCTGGCGCAAATGACCGCGCAAACCACCGATCTGGACAAGCGCCTGGCGCAAGCCACCGCCCAGAACACCGAGCACCAGACCGCCAACACGCAATTGCAGGCCCAGGTCAAAGCCCTGGGCAGCGAACTGGCCGCCCTGAAAAGCGCCCCGGCGGACACTGACAAATTCGACGCGCAGCTGAAAAGCCTCGGCGCCGACATCGTTGCGTTGAAAAAACAAGGCAACCCGAGCGCCGCCATCGAACGACTGGAACAAGACATCATCGTGCTCAAAAGCGAACAGGACAACCGCCCGGCCGCCGGGCCTGCCTCGTCCAACACCGCCGAGTTCGACGCTTTCCGCGCTTCTGTCACCCGCAATATCAACACCCTGCAGGCGCAGATCCAGAATTTGCAGCAGCAGTTGCGGGCCAAGCCTTGAGGATGAAGGCGCGGTAATTCGCTGCAATACCATTTTGCAGACTGCGGTTCGCTGAATATCCATACATGCCCCATTGCCGTCTACGCTCTTCAAACACCGAAGAGAACGAGGGATGCGCAATGGGGTTTTTGCACAGGTTGGCCCTCCTGGGCGGGATGTTGTTGCTGTGCCTGGGGCAGGCGCAAGCCGCCGGGGCCGAGAAGGATGACAGCCAGGCCGCCAAGGCCTTGCTGGAAAAAGCTCTGGCTTATTACCACGACAATGGCGACAAGGCGTTTGCGGCCTTCAGTCGTCAGGGCGAGTTTGTCGACAAGGACCGCTACGTATTCGTGCTCGATACCAAAGGCGTGATGCTCGCCAGCGGTGGGCCTTCTTCGGCGTTGATCGGGCGAGAGGTGTCGGATGTGCTCGGGCCGGATTTGCAGAAAGCCTTCAAGGACGCATTGAAAGTGCCCGAGGGCAATGGCATTCAGCAGGCGGAGTATCGCTGGCAGAACTGGTCCGATGGCAAGGTCGAACGCAAGCATGTGTTCTATCAACGGGTCGGCCAGCGGATTCTGGCGGTGGGTTACTACTTGCCACGGGCCTCGGCGGAGCAGGCGATGGCGTTACTGAACAAAGCGGCAACCGACCTGGCCAAGGACGAGAAGGGCACGCTCACGGCGATCAACTCGCTCAAGGGCGGTTATTTGCAGGATGACCTGTATGTGTTTGTCGTCGATCTGGACACCCAGCGCTATGTCGCCCACGGTACCAACCTGCGGCTGATCAATACCGATTTCGGCAAGATCAAGGACCCTGAAGGCAAACCGGTTGGCGAGCCGATCCTCGCGTTGATTGGCAAGCAGGATTACGGCGAATACGCCTATCGGTGGAAAAACCCGGTGACCGGCAAGGTCGAGGACAAGCATGCGTACCTGAAGAAAGTCGGGCATTTTCTGGTGGCGGTCGGGTATTACAGCCCTTGATGATGGGGTGCATGGGATGACGTCATCGCCGGCAAGCCAGCGCGCGCTCCCTGTAGGCGCTGGCTTGCCGGCGATGGCCGCGACTCGGTGTATCTATCGAGCCTTGTCTTCGCGCCCACGCAACACCCGGTTCGGCATGGCAATCGCCGCCGCCAACCCGAGCAACGACACCGCTGCACTGACCATCAGCAAATGCCGGAAGGTCAGCAGCAACTCGGCACGCAAGGCGTTCTGCGCATCCCCCGGCGCGGCGTTCAGACCGTCCAGCAAGACGTTCCCCGAACTGCCCTCGGCAATCAGCGTCGAGCCAGCGAGGTGGGCGAAACTCGAGTCCTGCAGGAACGCCAGCAACAACGCCGACATCAACGCCACGCCCACCGCGCCGCCCAGGGAGCGGAACAGGTTGGTGGTGCTGGTCGCCACGCCGATGTCCTGTTGTTCCACCGAGTTCTGCGTCCCGACCAATGACGTCGGGAACTGCATACCGGAGGCGATCCCGCTGAGCACCATGAACAGACTGCTGAGTACCACAGCCTGTGGCGGACTGAACGCCATGCCGAGAATCGAGATCGGCATGAGAATGGCGCCCGTGAGGATCATCGGTTTGTAGCGTCCGGTCACCGAGGTTCGGCGCCCGGCGAAATACGCGCCGATCGGCAAACCCATGGCCAGTGGCAACAGGTGCAGCGCGGCACTGTCGGCCCTGGCGCCGGTCACGCTCTGGAAGCGCAACGGCATCAGCACAATCAGCGAAATCGCCTGGAAACTGGTGAAAAAAATCGTGCACCAGCACAGGATCGCATTGCGGTTGGCGAACAGGTGCATCGGCAGCAAAGGCTCCCGCGCACGGCGCTCATGCCAGACGAACAACGCCAGGACTACTACCGCACAACCCAGCAACCCCAACACCTCGGCGCTGCGCCAAGAATGACCCTGGCCGACCTGAGTAATGCCGAGCAACAAAGCCGTCAAACCGATGATCATCAACACGGTGCCGAGGTAATCGATGATCGGCTTGCGCTGCGGTATCGGGAGTCCGACCAAGGTGTGGCGGGCCACCAGCCACGCGCCCAGACCCAGCGGCAGATTGATCAGGAACACCCAGCGCCACGACAGGTATTCGGTCATGTAACCGCCGAGCACCGGCCCGGCCACGCTGGCCACCGCGTACATGCTGCTGAAATAACCTTGATAGCGACCGCGTTCGCGGGGCGGCACGATGTCGCCGATGATCGCCTGGCTGACCGAAATCATCCCACCGGCGCCAATGCCCTGAAGAATCCGCGCCAGCACCAATTGCTCCATGCTCTGGGCCATGCCGCAGAAAAGCGATGCAATCGTGAACAAGCCCATGCCAAACAGCATCAACGTGCGCCGACCGTACAGGTCGCCGAGTTTGCCGTAGATCGGCACCGCCACGGTCATCGCCACCATGTAGCCGGAAATCACCCAGGCCAGCAGGCTGACGTCCTTGAACTGCGCGGAAATGGCTGGCATCGATACGGCGACAATAGTCTGGTCCAGCGCGCCGAGAAAAATCGCCAGCATCAGGGCGATCAGCACGCTGCGGATGGCCGGTTTAGGCGTGTCAGGCTGGTTGAGATTGGTCACGTTGGAACCTGCGGGCAGTGAAAGTCCCGCAAGAGGTAATGGCGAGCGGGGATGCTCGCCAGTGTAAGTCGGTAGCAGGCTATTCGATAGCCTCGTAAGGAAGCCCGACATAATTTTCTGCAATGGTTTTTCGACCCGCCTCAGAGCTGACGAAGTAGTCCAGTTCCGACTCACTGATGCGCTGGCTGAACTCGTCGTGATCGTCAAAGCGGTGCAACATCGAGGTCATCCACCAGGAAAACCGCTCGGCTTTCCAGACCCGGCGCAGGCAGACCTCGGAGTATTTCGCCAGCAAGTCGACGCGGCCCTCGCGGTAAACCTTCAGCAGGATATTGAACAACGTACTGACGTCACTGGCCGCCAGGTTCAGGCCTTTGGCACCGGTCGGCGGGACGATGTGCGCGGCGTCGCCGACCAGAAACATCCGCCCGTATTGCATCGGTTCGACCACGAAACTGCGCAACGGCGCGATGCTTTTTTCGATGGACGGCCCGGTCACCAAGGACTCGGCCAACGCAGCAGGCAGCCGGGATTTGAGCTCATCCCAGAAACGCTGATCGGACCAGTTCTCGACGTGTTCGTCAGCAGGAACCTGAAGGTAATATCGGGTGCGCGTCGCCGAGCGCATGCTGCACAGGGCAAACCCGCGTTCGTGACGGGCGTAGACCAACTCATCGTGGACCGGTGGCGTGTCGGCGAGAATGCCGAGCCAGCCGAATGGATAAACCCGTTCGAACACCTTCTGGTTTTCAGCGGGAATCGATTGCCGCGCCACACCATGGAAACCGTCGCAACCGGCTATGTAATCGCAATCGAGCCGATACGTTTCGCCGTCCTTTTCGAACGTCACGAACGCTTCATCGGTTTTCATGCCGTGAGGTACGACATTGCTGGCTTCGTAGATCGTCTGCGCGCCGGCCTCCCGACGAGCGGCCATCAGGTCGCGAGTGACCTCGGTTTGCCCGTAGATCATCACGTTTTTGCCCCCGGTCAGGGCGTGCAGATCGATGTGCACCCGGCGCCCGTCGAGGGCCAGTTCGAAACCGCCGTGAACCAGCCCTTCGGCATCCATGCGGCGGCCGACGCCGGCCTGACGCAGCAGCTCTACCATGCCTTGTTCGAGGACACCGGCGCGAATTCGCCCGAGCACATAGTCCGGGGTCTGGCGTTCGAGGATGAGGGTGTCGATACCGGCGTTGTGCAGCAATTGGCCGAGCAGCAAACCAGAGGGGCCGGCGCCAATGATGGCGATTTGGGTTTTCAGCGTTTTCATTGTTTTTATGACTCGCAAGCTCCACACGACCTGCGTCGGTGAATGATTTTTATGGATCGAGTGCTTGCATTTTTCACTTGCGGGTCTGTCAATTGAAGGTGAAAACTGAGCCGATAGCTGAACATTCTGCCAATCGGTGCGATTATCGCCCGCCACCTCCCGAGGCCTGGATTGAAGTTATGAACAAGCCTGCCCTGCCTTCGATACCGGTGTTCAAGCTCTACGGTGAAAGCCTGGACTGGCCGACCCCGGACTTGCTGCACTGCGAAACCATTTCCAAACGCAGCCGCGAGCATCAATGGGAAATCAAACCCCATCGCCACGCCGATTTATGCCAGTTGCTCTTCGTGTTCAAAGGTCAGGCAGAGCTTGAAATCGAAGGCACGCGCACGCAGCTGAACGAGCCGGCAATCCTGGTTCTGCCGCCGTTATCGGTGCACGGTTATCGTTTTTCCGAAGATGTCGAAGGGTTTGTCGTGACGCTCGCCGCGCCACTGGTCGCCCATCTTCAGGCGCAACTGGGCAACTCGGTGAATGCCCTGGCCCAGGCCGAAAGTTATCCGGCCAGCAACGACAGCGATTACCTCAACAGCCTGTTTTCTGCGCTGCAAACCGAATACACCGGTCATCAACCGGCCCGGGAAATGCTTATGCATTCGCTGGTCAGCGTGATCATGGTGTGGGTCAGCCGTCAGGCGCTGCAGCGACGCTCGGCGACTCAGCGTCCGCAGCGCGCGCGGGAATACCTCAACGGGTTTATTCAACTGGTGGAAGAGACCTATCGCCAGCACGTCAAGGTCGAAGACCTGGCGCATCGGCTGGGGATTTCGGTATCGCACCTCAACGGCACGTGCCGTGAACTGGCGGGACAACCGGCGTTGCAGATCATGCACGAGCGGCAATTGCTGGAAGCCAAGCGCTTGCTGACCTACACCAGCATGACCATTTACGAAATGTCCGATGTGTTGGGGTTTTCCGATCCGACCAACTTCACGCGCCTGTTCCGACGGCGTGTGGGGATCTCGCCCAAGGCATTCCGCGACCGCTTGAAGGCCGATCAGGACAACGAGGCCTGAGCCCCTGCGTCACCGGAGGGCGTTGAGGGTCGCGTTGTGGGGGATACAGCGCTCGAAGTTACAGCTCGCGTACTCACGGGGCAGGTTGCGCAACTGCTCAACGCGCCAGGCCGCAGTGCCGTACAGCGCCAGCGTCGCCGCGCAGGTGATGAAAATAGCGAGGTATCTTCTTGTTTTCGTGTTCATGGCGTTGACCTCTGAACGAATACCCTTCGGTACTCCTTTCAGCATAGGTCAGCGTCGGTGAGTTGCCAGTCACGCG
This sequence comes from Pseudomonas sp. O230, assembly GCF_045447035.1. Lineage (NCBI taxonomy): Bacteria > Pseudomonadati > Pseudomonadota > Gammaproteobacteria > Pseudomonadales > Pseudomonadaceae > Pseudomonas > Pseudomonas sp. O230. The sequence goes on from NZ_JBJGXN010000004.1 coordinate 316,007, forward strand.
TTGTGCGCATGTAGGCCGACATTCAGAACACTGATGTTCCCTGTGGGAGCGGGCTTGCCCGCGATGACGGCCTTCCTGTCAACAATGATGTGACTGATAGATCGCTATCGCCGGCAAGCCGGCTCCTACAAGGGCGGTTACAAGCCGATATCCCACGCCGGTTCTTCCGGAAACCGCAGCACCAGGAAATCCAGCACGCTGCGCAGGGCCGCCGGCATGTGTTTGCGTGAGGCATACACCGCGTAGATATTCATCTGGCGCGGTTCGGCCTGGGGCAGCAGGCGGATCAGTTCGCCGCTGTGGATATGCACACCCGCCTGATAACTCGGCAGCATCGCCACCCCGGCACCGGCCATCGCGGCGCGCAGCAGGGTGCTGGCTTCGTTGGCGCTGATGTTGCCCTGCACCGGTACCGAGACCGGTTCGCCGTCCTGTTCGAAATGCCACAGGCTTTTGCCGAAGTAGGAGTGGGTCAGGCAGTTGTGCTGGCTCAGGTCTTCCACCCGTATTGGCGTCGGGTGCTCTTGCAGGTAAGCGGGAGAAGCGCAGATCACCGAGCGGCAGACCGTCAGCCGCCGCGCAATGAGGTTCGGGTCCAGGTCATTGCTGGTGCGAATCGCCAGATCGATGCGCTCATCCACCAGGTTCACGGTGCGGTCGAGCATCTGCAGGTCGATGCTGACGCCGGGGTAACGTTTGACGTAGGCGGCCATCGCCTCCGCCAATTGCGCCTGGCCGAACGAGGTGCTGACGCTGATCCGCAGCAAGCCACGTGGCGCATCGTCGGGTTCGCTGACAGCGGCCTGCATGTCCGTGGACAGGTCGAGCATCTGCCGACAGCGCGGCAGGATTTCACTGCCGGCAGCGGTCAGGCTCAATTTGCGTGTGGTGCGATGCATCAGACGCGCGCCGACCCAGTCTTCCAGTTCCGCCAGATACCGCGAAACCACTGGCCGCGACAGGTCCAGGTGATCGGCGGCGGCCGACTGGCTGCCGAGGTCGACCACCGTAACAAATACGCGCATTGCTTGTAGACGATCCATGATTTGCCCGATTTCAGAAACAAACTATGTTCCAGCATCGCATTTTTTGTACTGAGTCAGGCAACTAAGCTCTGTTCCATCGCCAATCATGGCACTCGGACAACGGAGAATCAGATGATCGGTTTCACCTCGCTCAAGCGTATTTTGCTGGCCACGGCCACCCTCGGTTTCGCGGCTCACGCGTCGGCATCGGCGCTGACGCTAGATGTTTACAACCCCGGCGAGAAAGCGATCTTCCCGGTGACCTCGGTGCTGGTCAGCGGCGAGAAAGACGCGATTCTGGTGGACGCGCAATTCGGCAAATTCCAGGCCGAGCAAGTGGTGGCAAAAATCCGCGCCAGCGGCAAGCAACTGACCACCATCTACATCAGCCACGGTGACCCGGATTACTACTTCGGCCTCGACACCCTGACTGCCGCGTTCCCCAACGCCAAGGTGCTGGCCTCGCAGCCGACCGTGGACCACATCAAGCAAACCGTGGACGGCAAACTGGCGTTTTGGGGTCCGAAAATGGGTGCCGACGTGCCGGCCAAAACCATCGTGCCGGACGTGCTCAAGGGCGACAGCCTGATGCTCGAAGGGCAGAAGTTGCAGGTCGTAGGTCTTGAAGGCCAACAACCGGATCGCACCTTTGTGTGGATCCCTTCGATCAAGGCAGTGGTCGGTGGCGTGGTCGTCGCAGAAAACATTCACGTGTGGATGGCCGATACCCAAACCGCGCAGTCCCACGCTGATTGGCTGGCTACACTGCATTCCATCGAAACCCTGAAACCGCACACCATCGTGCCGGGTCACTACCTCGGTGAGAGCGCCCGTTCTTTGGCTTCCGTGCAGTTCACTGCCGATTACATCAAGGCCTTCGACGAAGAAACCGCCAAGGCCAAAGACGCTGCCGCGCTGATCGCCGCGATGAAAAAACGCTACCCGAAGCTGGGCGAAGAAAGCTCGCTGGAGCTGAGCGCCAAAGTCGCCAAGGGCGAGATGAAGTGGTAACCCGATTGCCCCACTCAAACTGATCCACACGGGAGAACGTCATGAGCAACATCGCAATCATCGGTGCCACCGGCCGTGCCGGCAGCCAACTGTTGGAAGAAGCCCTGCGTCGTGGTCATAGCGTTACGGCCATCGCGCGCGACACCTCGAAAATCGGCCAGCGTGCCGGGGTGGTCAGCAAGAACGTTGACGCCCTCGATGCCCAAGCGTTGCAAGCGGCAATCGCAGGTCATGACGTGGTGATCAGCGCCGCACACTTCGCGACCCTTCCTGCCAGCGCCGTCATCGGGCCGGTGAAACAGGCCGGAGTGAAACGTCTGTTGGTGGTCGGCGGTGCGGGCTCGCTGTTGCTGCCGGACGGTACTCGCGTTATCGACAGCAAAGGTTTCCCTGAAGCTTACAAAACCGAGGCCAGTGCCGGTGCGTTGTTTCTGCAGAACCTGCGTCAGGAACCGCAACTGGACTGGACGTTTGTCTCGCCCTCGGCAGAGTTTGTCGAAGGTAAGCGCACGGGGTCGTTCCGGATCGGCAAGGATGATTTGCTGGTGAGTGCGGCGGGGCGCAGCTGGATTACGTTTGCTGATTACGCGATTGCGATGCTGGATGAAGTCGAGACGCCGAAGCACTCCCGTCAGCGGTTTACTGTCGGCTATTGATGGCGCGGCTTATACCTTCGCTGGCAAGCCAGCTCCTACAGGTGGGCAATATGAACCTGGTAGGAGCCGGCTTGCTGGCGATGCTTTTGGGCCTTCACCGACTCTGGGCCTGCTCCACCAACCACCCCATCAACTCACGTAACTTCGGCGAAGGCCCGGGTTTTTCCGGAAACACCAGGTAATACGCCAACCCGGTTTTCACCTTCAATTCAAACGGCATGACCAGCCGCCCGGCGCTCAGGTCATCGCCAATCAATGACCAATCGCCAATCGCCACACCGGTCCCTTGGGACGCCATCGACATTGCCAGGTCCAGGGTTTCAAAATGCTGGCCTTTGCTGACATTGCTCAAATTAAGGTCCGCCGCTTTCAACCAGGCATTCCAGTCGCGCTCATCCCGCGTCGGGTGCAGCAGCAAGTGTTGTTGCAGATCCGCCGGCGTCTGCAAGGCCTGTGGCCCTTCCAGCATCGGTCGTGAACACACCGGGGTCAGTTGCTCGTCGAACAGCAGATAAGACGTCAACGCACTGTCCGGCGGCGCGCCATACATCACCGCCGCATCGAATTGTTCGCGATGAAAATCCACGCCGTGCTTGACCGTCGTAGTCAACTCCACCGGCACATCCGGACGCTCCCGTTGCCACTGTAAAAGGCGCGGTAACAACCAGCGCATCACACAGGTCGGCGCCTTGAGTTGCAGGGTTTCGCGCTTCTCGCCGATCTGTTCGACCGCCTCGTCGATCAGGCCGAAAATCTGCTGTACCCGTGGCAGCCACTCCCGTCCTTCAGCGGTCAAATCCAGGCCGCGGGCCTGGCGAATGAACAGCTCATAACCCAAATGTTCTTCCAGCCCGGCGATCTGTCGACTCACCGCGCCCTGGGTGATGAACAGCTGTTCGGCCGCACGGGTGAAGTTGCAGCACTGCGCGGTGATCAGAAAAGTGTGCAGCGCCGGCAGGGGAGGCAATCGTTTCATTGGGATCCAAGGTATGACGTGAGGACATGGCTAGTATGACTTTTTATCCATTGTTGCGGCTACGTGTCGCCCGTTCCAATGAGGCCATCCCTGGACCTGCCCGCTCATCATAAACACTGCGCAGGCCCGGCGTCTCAAACGAACAAAAAGGGCAAAAAACATGGCGACGTGCGGCGAAGTATTGGTCAAGTTACTCGAAGATTACGGGGTTGAGCAGGTATTCGGCATCCCTGGGGTTCACACCGTGGAGCTGTATCGCGGGCTGGCCCGTTCGAGCATCAACCACGTCACTCCGCGTCACGAACAGGGTGCCGGTTTCATGGCTGACGGTTATGCACGCACCAGCGGCAAACCGGGTGTGTGCTTCATCATCACCGGCCCGGGCATGACCAACATCACCACCGCGATGGGCCAGGCCTACGCTGATTCGATTCCGATGCTGGTGATCTCCAGCGTGCAATCGCGCAGCCAGTTGGGCGGCGGTCGCGGCAAGCTGCACGAACTGCCGAACCAGAGCGCCTTGGTCGGCGGCGTGGCAGCGTTCTCCCACACGCTGATGTCGGCGTCGGAATTGCCGGGCGTATTGGCCCGCGCCTTCGCGCTGTTCCAGGCCGGTCGCCCGCGTCCGGTGCACATCGAAATTCCATTGGACGTGCTGGTCGAGGAGGCCGACGACCTGCTCAGCAGTCTGCCGGTCAACATCGACCGTGCCGGTGCTGCGCCAAGCGCGATCAGCCGCATGACCGAGCTGCTCGCTGGCGCCAAGCGTCCGCTGATTCTGGCCGGTGGCGGTGCCATCGATGCCGCTGCCGAATTGACTGAGCTGGCCGAACTGCTCGACGCGCCGGTCGCCCTGACCATCAATGCCAAAGGCATGCTCGAATCCAGCCATCCGCTGTTGATCGGTTCGACCCAAAGCCTGGTCGCAACCCGCGCCCTGGTGGCCGAGGCCGACGTTGTGTTGGCGATCGGCACCGAACTGGCCGAGACCGACTACGACGTCACTTTCGCCGGAGGTTTCGAGATTCCCGGCGTGCTGCTGCGCGTGGACATCGACCCTGACCAGACCGTGCGCAACTACCCGCCTAAGGTCGCCTTGGTGGCCGATTCGCGCAACGCTGCCCAAGCCTTGCTGAGCGCGCTGTCCCAAAAAACGCTGGCCGAGCGCCGCAACGATTGGGGTCAGGTCCGTGCCGCACGTCTGCGCGAAGACCTCGCCGCCACCTGGGATGCGCCGACACTGGCCCAGACCTGCTTCCTCGAAACCGTCCTGCAGGAATTGCCGGACGCGGTGTTCGTCGGCGATTCGACCCAACCGGTGTACACCGGCAACCTGACCTTCAACCCGGAACGCCCACGCCGCTGGTTCAACTCGTCCACCGGCTACGGCACCCTCGGTTACGCCTTGCCGGCGGCGATTGGCGCGTGGCTCGGCGGTAACGCTGAAAACGGTGAGCGTCCTCCGGTGGTGTGCCTGATCGGCGATGGCGGTCTGCAATTCACCCTGCCGGAACTGGCCAGCGCCGTTGAAGCGCGCACCCCGGTGATCGTCCTGCTGTGGAATAACCAGGGCTACGAAGAGATCAAGAAATACATGGTCAACCGCGCCATCGAACCGGTCGGCGTAGACATCTATACCCCGGACTTCATCGGTGTCGCCAAGGCATTGGGCTGTGCGGCCGAAGCGGTCAACGGCGTCGAGCAACTGCGCAGCGCCTTGCGCGTCGCCGCCGATCGTCAAGGCCCGACGCTGATTGAAATCGATCAGACCCAGTGGATGAAGGCGGTGTCGAAATGACTTTTCCCACCACCCTCGACGGTCTGTTCATTGACGGAAAATGGTCAGCCGGCAGCGAACACCTGCGTGTGATCAACCCGGCCACTGAAGCGCTGCTGACCACCGTGAATGGCGGCGATGCAAACGCGGTCGACCAAGCGGCAAACGCAGCGACCGAAGCCTTCAAGGCCTGGTCGCAAACCACTGGCGCAGAGCGTGGCGCGATCCTGCGCAACATCGCCGCCGGCGTACAGGCCGGTCGCGAGCAATTGATGCATCTGCAGTCGAGCAACAATGGCAAGCCGCTGTTCGAAGCGTCCATCGACGTCGATGACGTGATCGCCACGTTCGAGTATTACGCCGGCCTGGCCGAAGGCCTCGATGCCAAGCAAGACAGCAACGTCGAGCTGCCGACCGACGACTTCAGCGCCCGTGTGCGCCGCGAGCCTGCGGGTGTAGTCGGCCTGATCGTGCCGTGGAATTTCCCGATGGTCACCACTGCCTGGAAACTTGCGCCGGCCCTGGCCGCCGGTTGCTGCGTGGTGCTCAAGCCCTCTGAAGTGACGCCGCTGCCGGAGCTGGAGCTGGCGGCGATCATCGCTGACTCTGGTTTGCCGAAGGGCGTGTTCAACGTGGTCTGCGGCACCGGTCTGGCGGTCGGCGCGCCGATGTCGGCAGACCCGCGCATCGCCAAGATTTCCTTCACCGGCAGCAACGCGGTCGGTGTGCAGGTGATGCAACGCGCCGCCGAAACCGTGAAGGGCGTGAGCCTGGAGCTGGGCGGCAAGTCGTCACTGTTGGTACTCGCCGACGCAGATATCGAACTGGCCGTGGAAGTGGCCTGTGGCGGTGGTTTCTTCAACGCCGGGCAAATGTGCTCGGCCACCAGCCGCGTTCTGGTCGCCGATGAACTGGCCGACGAATTCCTCCTGCGCCTGAAGGCCCGCGCCGAAGCCATCCGCGTGGCCGACCCGTTCGACCCGAACGTGGAAATGGGCGCATTGGTCAACCAGGCGCAATACCAGCGCGTGCTCGGCCACATCGATCGCGGTTTGAGTGCCGGCGCCAAGCTGATTTGCGGCGGCAATCGCCCTGCGGACCTGCCTCGCGGATATTTTTTGCAGCCGACGATTTTCACCGAAGTGCCCCTCGACAGTGCGTTGTGGTGTGAAGAGATTTTCGGCCCGGTGATCTGCGTGCGCAGTTTTACCTCCGAAGCTGAGGCGATTGCCCTGGCCAACGACAGCCAGTTCGGTTTGGTGGCCAGTGTCGTGACGCGCGATGCCGAGGCGGCGGATCGAGTCGCCAACGCTTTGCAGGCGGGGCTTGTGTGGATCAACGCGCCGCAAGTGATTTTCCCGCAGACCGCCTGGGGCGGCTACAAGCAGAGCAGCATCGGCCGCGAATTGGGGCCGTGGGGCTTGCAGGCTTTTCAGGAAATCAAACACGTGATTCGCGCGGTCTGACGGCACGAAAAAGGTGAGCGCATGCCTTGAAAGGAGGCATGCGCTGGCGTCATGGCTTCAATGAATTTTTATCGATAGTCAGGTGTTTTGCACGACCTCAGGATGAAACCGCCGGCTCAGCTTCAGCCCTTTGAAACCGTGGGCTAACGCAGACCTGGCCGCGCGGATGCAACGGTTGCGACCAACCTCATACTTAAAAAAACAAAGGGAGTCCGTAATGGGCGAGCACGATCTGAACAGACGTCAATTCATCAAAACCGTGGGCGTGGCCTCGGTTGCAGCGGCGGCCATGAGCTTGCCCTTCGTCAAGGCCAATGCCAGCGACACTCGATTCCAAGGCAAGACCCTGCGCTTGTTGACCTGGTCCGACGACACCGGCCTGGCAGCGCTGCGCAACATTGCGGCAACGTTCGAAGACAAGTACGGCTGCAAGGTCATCGCTGACCGCACCGGCAGTACCTCGGAAATGGTCGCCAAACTGAAAGCCGGCGGTGATCGTCCGCAATACGACATCATCACCCTGGCCGGCGTCGGCGCCGAAGGTCTGGCCGCCGCCAACCTGCTCGAAAAACCCGACCTCAACCGCATTCCCAACCTGGTGGATGTTCCGGAGAAATACCGTACCGGCGCTAATGGTCATGGGATCGGTTACCTACTCTGGTGCAACAGCCTGGTTTACAGCACCCGCACCATCAAAGAGGCGCCGACCAGCTACGCCTCGCTGTGGGATCCCGAGTTGGCGCCGAACATCTTCCTGCCGCCGCCGAACTGGACCGAAGCGATGGACCTGATCATCATCGCCGCCAAACTGGCCGGTGGTGACGAACACAACATCGAACCAGGCTTCAAGAAGCTCGCCGAGTTGAAGGATCGCGTAGTGACCCTGGGTGAAAACCCGAACCAGATCGCCGAGCTGTTCCGTACCGGTTCCCTGGACATGGGTGGTTTGTACGCACCGGCTTTCTTCCCGAAACAGATCCGCGATCCGGCCTACGGTCTGGGCGCCACGTTCGGCATGAAAGAAGGTTTCTACACCGACCTGATGCTCTCGGTCATGCCAAAGAATCGTCCGGGCGATACCGACCTGACCTACGCGTTCATCAACCACTCTCTGGACCCGCTGGTGCAGGGCAAGATGGCTGAAGACATCTACAACGGTCCGGTCAACGCCAAGGCGATCATCTCCGCCGAAGCGCGCAAGAGCCCTTACATCCTCACGCCTGAGCAGATTGCCGAGAAGGCGATCATGCACGACAACGCCTTCCTGGCCACCGTGCATGACCAATGGATTCGTCGCTACACGGAAATCTTTTCTTCCTGATTGAGTGGCGAACACAAGTCTTAAGAGCACCACAAATCAAATGTGGGAGCGGGCTTGCTCGCGAACGCGGTGTGACATTCAGCATTGATGTCGGCTGACACGGCCTCTTCGCGAGCAAGCCCGCTCCCACACTAGAACGTTGTCGCTTCAAGTCTTGTGTTTGTCAGCTGCTTTCCATTGACGAGACCCTTGCTATGGAACACCAACCTCTGACTCATCCGGTCGCCGCCGCTGCAACGCGCGCCAATCGGGGTGTTTCGCCGACGACCCGTGCCTGGCTTTTCCTCACGCCATCGATGCTGTTTCTCGGCGTGCTGATTGCCGCCAGCCTGCTGGTGCTGCGCATGAGCGTCGGCACCAAAGGCGCGGAATGGACCGGGTTCAGCCTGGCCAGCTACGCCCAGTTGCTGGAACCGTATTACCTCAAATCCTTGCTGCTGACCTTGCGCCTGGCGCTGATCAGCGCAGTGATCGCCGTGGTGCTGGCGATCCCGGTGGCCTACACCATGTCGCGCCTGACTTCGCCGTTTGTGCGCAGAATCTTCCTCGCCGCGGTGCTGCTGCCGTTGCTGGTCAACCTGCTGCTGCAAAGCTACGGCTGGCTGGTGATTCTCGGCCCGGGCGGGATGCTCAATCAGGCGCTGATGGGCCTGGGCCTGATCAAGCGCCCGATCATGCTGCTGTACAACCAGAACGGCGTGTTGATGGGCCTGGTGCAAACCGCGTTCCCATTGGCCGTGTTGCCGATTGCCAGCGCCATGCGCGGCGTCGCCCGCACTTACGAAGAGGCCGCCGCCACGCTGGGCGCCAGTCGCTTTCAGGTGTTCCGTCAGGTGGTTCTGCCGATGAGTTTTCCGGGGATCATCACCGGCGCGACCCTGGTGTTCGCTTACAACGCCAGCAGCTTCGTGGTGCCGTTGTTGCTCGGTGGCCGGCGCGTGCCGATGCTGGCGGTGATGGTGCATGACCAGATCGCCCCGCTGATGAACTGGCCCGCCGCGTCCGCCGCCGGTGTGGTGCTGATTGTCACCACGCTCGCGATCATGACCTTGTCCGAATACATCACCGGCCGTCGTCGGCGCATGCTGGAGGCTTCGCAATGAGCTCTGTGATCAAGAAGCGTTATGGGCTGCTGCCCGGTGAAACCGGCAAGTTTGCCGGCATCCTCTCAGGCTTCATTCTGCTGCTGGCGGTGTTGCCGATCCTGACCATGATCGTCATGTCGTTCAGCGGTGCGTCGAACCTCGACTTCCCGCCGAGCAGCTACAGCCTGCAATGGTACAAGGCCGCCTGGCACACCTTTGTCTCGCCGGATTCCAGCGATGTGCTGAGCCTCGGCAAAGCCATGACCACCAGTCTGATGGTCGCGTGCCTGACCATGGTCTTCGCCACCCTCATCGCGGTGCCGGCGGCGTACGCGCTGACCCGTTGCGAGTTCCGCGGCAAAGCGGTGGCGTTGCAACTGATGTCGCTGCCACTGGTGTTCCCGATGGTGGTGTTGGGCCTGGCGTTGCTGCTGGTGTTCGACAGCCTGCCGTTCCAGATGACCACCTCGCGGCTGGTGATTGCCCACGTGATCCTGGCGCTGCCGTTTGTGGTGAAAAACTGCACGGCGGCGATGCTCTCCATCGGCAGCGAAGTCGAAGAGGCCGCGCAAATGCTTGGTGCTTCGCCAACGCGGGCGATCATCGATGTGGTGGTGCCGCTGATGAAGTCGGGGATTCTCGCGGGAATGCTGCTGGCGTTCATCGTCTCGTTCAACGAATTCACCGTGACCTATTTCCTTTACACCATCGACGTGATGACCGTGCCGATCTGGATGTACAGCCGCACCGTGTCGTCGCTCGACCCCACCGTATTTTCGTTTGCCGTGCTGATCGTGCTGATCGACTTCGTCCTGATCTGGGCGTTGGAGAAGCTGGTCGGTGAAGGTGGCGTTTCGTTCTGATTCTTGAGGTGATTCATATGTCTGGTCTGATTCTGGAAAACGTCGAGAAACATTACGGCTCGGCCTGCGCGGTAAAGGATGTGAACCTGCATTTGCCGGAAGGCAAACTGGTGTGTTTCCTCGGACCTTCGGGTTGCGGTAAAACCACCTTGCTGCGAATGATCGCCGGGCTCGAAACCCTGACCGGCGGCGAGATTCGCCTCGACGGTGAAGACATTGGCCACACCCCGGCGCATCAACGCAATTTCGGCATGGTGTTTCAATCCCTGGCGCTGTTCCCGCACATGACCGTGGGGGAGAACATCGCTTATCCGCTGAAACTGCGCGGGGTCAGCAAGGCTGATCAGCAGGCGCGGGTGGTGGAACTGCTGGAGCTGATTCAGTTGCAGGAAATGATTGATCGCCCGGTGGCGAAACTGTCGGGCGGCCAGCGCCAGCGTGTGGCAATTGCCCGGGCGATTGCCAGCCACCCGAAAATCCTCCTGCTGGATGAGCCGCTGTCGGCGCTGGACGCCAAGCTGCGTGAGTCGATGCAGGTGGAGATTCGTCAACTGCAACAACGCCTGAACATCACCACCATCATGGTCACCCACGATCAGCGTGAAGCGATGACCATGGCCGATATCGTTGTGGTGTTGGGTGAGCATCGCGTGCAGCAGGTGGGCACGCCGATTGAGATTTACCGGCACCCTGCCAACGAATTCGTCGCCGACTTCATCGGCTCGGGCAACATCTTCCCGGCCACGGCACTGGGCAACGGCAAAGTGGGCCTGCCTGGCGGCGATGCACTGGAAGTGCCGATCTGCAGCAGCATTGTGGTCGGCGAGAAGGTGAAAATGCTGATCCGTCCGGAAGACCTGCAACTGTCGCACCCGCAGGCAACGGCGGGGAATCGCTTGCTGGGCACCGTGACGTTCGTGCGTGATATCGGCGCGACGATCGAGACCACCGTGGAGTGTTCGGGCGTGTCGTTCACGGCGCTGAGCACGCCGTGTCAGGGGTTTGGGTTGAGCATTGGCAACCCGGTGTCGGTGACCTTGCCGGCAGAGGCTTGCCGCGTACTCGGCGCCTGATCCCGATTGATGTGGGCCTTACTGGCCCCATCGCTGGCAGGCCAGCTCCCACAGGTTCATCGGTGTTCACACGATTTAGTGATCACCCGCAATCCTTGTGGGAGGCTTGTCGGGTGCTCGGCGCCTGATCCTGAATTTTTATAGCCTGACCTGGCCTCATCGCTGGCAAGCCAGCTCCCACAGGTTACATCGGTGTTCACTTATTGTGTGATCACCCACAATCCTTGTGGGAGCTGGCTTGCCAGCGATGAGGCCAGTAGCGCCACCGCTGGTTCCGGATCAGACGGTCAACCGCAACCGCGCCAAATCCCTTAAAGGCGGCGCCCCGAACAACCGGCTGTACTCCCGGCTGAACTGCGACGGGCTTTCATACCCGACGCGATACCCCGCCGCCGACGCTTCCAATCCTTCCGCCAGCATCAACCGTCGCGCTTCCTGCAAGCGCAGCTGCTTCTGATACTGCAACGGACTCATCGCCGTCATCGCCTTGAACCGGTGGTGCAAGGTCGACACGCTCAAATTCACTTCCTTGGCCAGATCATCGATGCGCAGCGGCTGCTCGTAATTGCCGTTGAGCCATTTGATCGCCTGGCTGATGCGATGGCTCTGGCTGTTGGCGATGGCAATTTCGTATAACCGATAGCCCTGCTGACTGCGCAATAACCGATAGAGAATCTCCCGACGAATCAGCGGCGCGAGCATCGCGATGTCTTTTGGCGCGTCCAGCAAACGCGCCAGGCGTAGCACGGCGTCGAGCATCGCGGTGTCGATCCGTTCGACATACAAGCCACGACCGGTCGGCCGGGTTGGTACGCCCAAAGGACCGGCGTCGGCAATCAGCGCGGTGATTTCCGCCGGATCGATGTCCAGCCGTACCGAGAGGATCGGTTCCTCAGACGTTACGTTCACGATCCGCCCACTCAGGGGCATGGAAACCGACACCACCAGGTAGTTCAGCGGATCGTAATTGAAGAGTTCGTCGGCCAGCCTGACCTCTTTTCGCCCCTGCGCCATGATGCACAACGCCGGTTGCGCCAGCACCGGGGCGAAGTCATGGGACTGGCTGTGCTTGCCCATGAACAGCGAGGTGACGGCAGTGGCATAAGTGCCATCCTCCATCGTGTTGCGACGGATGATGGCCGCCAGTTCCGCGCGCTGCTTCTCCATGTCGGCGTCCAGCGGGGCTTGAAAGTGATCGAGCGACGACATGCAGGGCATCCTCGGCGAAGCAGTGGTGATGGGCAGAGCTTAAGTTTGTGCAAGTCAGGGCGGTAGACACATCCTGCGAAAAGCTTGCCTGATTCTGCACGGGGTTGCAGAGGTGGGTGGCGATGTCTGTTTAGCGCAGGGAAAACTTGCTCGAACCTCGTGTTTCAGCCCCGTGACAGGTTTTACACATTGTTACAGGTGCTGAAGGCAGCTTCGCAGGATTGTGCAACAAGCCGGCAGGAATCGACTAACGGGGCGGCGTGCGGGCGCTTAACCTTGAATCCTGTCGCAGCCCGTTCCACGGCTGCCACTCGAGTACCTGGGAGGGTTGAACATGTCTACGCAGATCCCCGTCAGTCATATGGCCTTCGTTCGGGCCCGTGCCGGGCGTTCGGCGGAACTCGGCGCACGCCTGAGCGCCTTGATCGAACCGTCGCGCACCGCGCCTGGCTGCCTGAGTTTTTCCCTGCAGCATTCACAGTGCGATCCGGAGTTGTGGCTGGTGTCCGGTTTCTGGACCCATCAGCAAGCCATGACCGCCTATTTCAGCACGCCGGCGATGGAGATTTTCGCCGAGCTGGTGCAGGAGCTGGTGGTCAACAGCCTGGATTTTCATACCTTCAAGGAAGTGTCTGCGGCCCAAGCGTTGGGGCAGTCCCGGTCGTGGGTACACAAACTCGCGGGTTGAGGGTTTAATGGCGCAACTCTCCCTCAGCCAGGATCCGCGACCATGGCACGCAAAGCCTTTGACACCTTCGAAGCCGTCTCCGCCGTAGTGCCCCGCGAGGGCGGTTATTACGCAGCGATTGCCACCAAAGCCATCGGTGGTTCGGGCGCACCGCGCTTCAACAAATTGCTGGAAGACCAGACCTTCAAGACCGCCAAAGACGCGGACGAGGCTGCCGCCCTGAAACTGACGCACCTCAAGGGCGTCGGCGAAGACGGCGAGCTGATCTGGTAATTACTTGACCGCCCCCGGGCGGAACATCTTGAACAACGCTTCCGGGCCCAGCTGAAAGTAATCCGCTGGCCCGCCACCGCGCAGAATCGGTTCTGCGGCGGCGGTGTCGTACACCCCGTCCTTCAACAGCCATTTGGCGATGTGCACGGCGACCACTTCGCCGAGAATCAGCCAGCTCGGCACCACGTTGCCGTCGGCGCGTTGCAACTGAATGATCTGCGTGACCTTGCACTCGAAGGACACCGGGCTTTCGGCGACCCGTGGCACCTGAATGATTTTCGACGCGACAGGCGTCAGCCCTGACAACTCGAACTCGTTGACCTCAGGCCCGACCATCGCGCAGCTCTGGTTCATCTGCTCGGCCAGCGGCCGGGTCGCCAGGTTCCAGGCGAATTCGCCGGTCTGCTCGATGTTGTTCAGGCTGTCTTTGCGTCCGACGCTGGAGAACCCGATGATCGGCGGAATGTAGTTGAAGGCGTTGAAGAAGCTGTAAGGCGCCAGGTTCAAGCGGCCTTCGGCATCCTGCGAAGAAATCCAGCCGATTGGGCGCGGGCCGACGATGGCGTTGAACGGGTCATGGGGCAAGCCGTGGCCGTTGGCGGGTTCGTAGAAGTGGATGTCGTCAGCCATGGCTCGGGTTCCTGAATTCGGTTCTTGGCAAAGACGGCCATAGTGCAAGGACTGACGGGTTATTTCCAGCGTCGGAACCGGCCAAACGACTGTGCGTATTTGCATTCATGACAGTTTTTTCATAAAGCACTCACCTGTTTTTCACCGTCTTGCCTCCAGTCTGCGCGCAACCTGAGAACAGGCTTGCACGCACAATGGAGTTCACCCCCGATGAATAAACTTCCCCAAATCACCTTGGCGTTCTGGGTGATGAAAATCTGCGCGACGACCCTGGGGGAGACCGCAGGCGATTTGCTGTCGATGACCCTCAACGTCGGTTACGCCCTCAGCTCGCTGATACTGATCAGCGTGTTCGTGCTGACGCTGGTTACGCAGTTGATGTCCAAGACCTACAAACCGGTGCTGTACTGGATCGTGATTCTGTCGACCAGCACGGCGGGCACCACCATGTCCGACTTCATGGACCGTACCCTTGAGTTGGGCTATGCCACCGGCTCGATGATTCTGATTGCGATACTGGCAGGGATTTTCGCGGCGTGGCGCTTGAGCGGCGATTCGCTGAACGTCACCAAGGTCCAGTCCTTTCGCGGCGAGATGTTCTATTGGATGGCGATTCTGTTTTCCAACACCTTGGGCACGGCGCTGGGCGATTACCTGGCCGACGATTCGGGCCTGGGCTTTGCCGGGGGCGCGTTGCTGATCGGCTCGACGATTGCGGTGGTGGTGTTGCTCAAATACTTCACGAAGATTTCGTCGGTGGTGCTGTTCTGGGTGGCGTTTGTATTGACTCGGCCATTTGGCGCGACGTTGGGTGACTTCCTGACCAAACCTCATGAAAAAGGCGGTCTGGATTTCGGCACCATTGGTTCATCGCTGGTGTTGGCGGGGATTCTGCTGGTGATGATTGCGGGCGCGTCGTATGCGCAGAACAAGTACGGGAAGCAGGCGGTTGGCGAGTTGAGTTGATACCGAGTCGCGGCCTTCGCTGGCAAACCAGCGCCTACAGAATGTCTGCGTCCTGTAGGCGCTGGCTTGCCAGCGATGAACTCACCACGTTTTATCTGAAAAACGCAACGGTCAGTCCGTCTCGATCCGCGAATGCTTGCGGGTGTCTTTCATGGTGATGTACACCAGCAACGACACGGCAATACACGCGGTGACATACCAGTAGTAACCGGTTTCCATGCCGATGCTCTTGAACCACAGTGCGATGTATTCAGCGGTACCGCCGAAGATCGACACGGTCAGCGCGTATGGCAGGCCAACGCCCAGTGCGCGGATTTCAGTCGGGAACAGCTCGGCTTTGACCACCGCGTTGATCGAGGTGTAACCGCTGACGATGATCAGCGCTGCCATGATCAGGAAGAACGCGCCCCACCAGGATTGAATGGTGTGCAGGGTGGTGAGGATCGGCACGGTGAACAGCGTGCCGAGGATACCGAAGGCAATCAGGATCGGCCGACGACCGACTTTATCCGACAGCCCGCCGATGATCGGTTGCAGGCACATGAACAGGAACAGCGTGGCAGCGGAAATGGTGGTGGAGTCGGAGATGCTCATGCCGACGGTGTTCACCAAATATTTCTGCATGTACGTGGTGTAGGTGTAGAACGCCAGGGTGCCGCCCATGGTCAGGCCGACCACAGTCATCAGTTCCTTGGGATGGCGCAGCAAGGTGCGCATCGCACTTTCCTTGGCCTTCTCTTTCTTGGTGAACGACTCGGTTTCTTCCATGCCGCGACGCAGGTAGAGCGCGACCACGGCACACAGCGCGCCGATGGCGAACGGGATGCGCCAGCCCCAGGCGTACAGCTCTTCGGTGGTCAGCACTTGTTGCAATACGATCAGCACCGCCAGTGCTATGAGCTGGCCGGAGATCAGGGTCACGTACTGGAAGCTGGAGTAAAAACCGCGACGTTCCTTGGTCGCCATCTCGCTGAGGTAAGTGGCCGAGGTGCCGTACTCGCCACCGACCGACAGGCCTTGCAGCAGACGGGCGAAAATCAGCAGGATCGGTGCGCCGATGCCAATGGTTTCATAACCGGGGCTCAGGGCGATCAGCAGTGAACCGAAGCACATCAGGTACACCGAAGCCATCAGCGCTTTCTTGCGCCCGGCCTTGTCGGCATAGAGGCCCATCAGCCAGCCACCGATCGGGCGCATCAGGAAGCCCACGGCGAAGATCGCGGCGGTGTTGAGCAGTTGGGCGGTGGTGTCGCCTTTGGGGAAAAACGCTTTGGCGAAGTACAGCGAGAAGGCGGCGTAGACGTACCAGTCGTACCACTCGACCATGTTGCCGACCGAACCGCTGAAGATCGATTTGATGCGACTGGCGGTGGTTCTTTCTTTGGCAGGCACGGCGGCCGATCCAAGGGGCAGGGCGTTGGAGTTATCCATTGAAGGATCCTTCGTTTAATTGTTTTTGTGGAGCGCGTTGAAACGCAGCCTGCGAGGGCTATAGCAGGAGGTGTGCCAATCGAGAGAGGGCCGGTTTAGAGGGGGGTTGACGCTTGAGTGAGCGGAAATCCGCTTATTGTGGAGGGTTGGTGGGCGGAAAGTCGCTTATTTCGGGCTTGGATTTACTGTGTCTGTACTGACGCCATCGCGGGCAAGCCCGCTCCCACAGGGTTATCAGTTGGCCGCAAAATAGTGGTCAACCCCTATTCCTGTGGGAGCGGGCTTGCCCGCGATGAGGCTGGATCAGGCAACAAAAAATCAGCTGCCGTGCAGGAACATCTCCCGCGTCAGCCCATGCCGCTGCATCTTTTCATTGAAGGTGCGACGCGGCAGTTGCAACTCTTCAAGCACCGCTTTCACATCGCCCTTATGCCGCGTCAACGCCGCGCGAAGGCAATGTGCTTCGAACGCTTCCGCTTGCGCCGCCAGCGACTGGCCTGGATCGATCTCGACCGGTTCCGGCTCACCCAGCCCCAACACCTGCCGCTCGGCCACGTTCGCCAGTTCGCGCACATTGCCCGGCCAGTCATGGCTCAGCAAATGGCTCAACTGCGGGCCACTCAGTGGTGGAAATGTGCGCCCCAATCGTTCGGCAGCGCTTTGCGCAAATGACTCGAACAACAGCGGAATGTCTTCGCGGCGTTCGCGCAGCGGCGGCAAGCGCAACTCGGCGACGTTCAACCGATAGGCCAGATCCTCGCGAAACCGCCCGGCCCGCGCCTCGTCCAGCAGATCGGGTTTGGTCGCAGCGATGATCCGCAAATCCACGCGAATGCTCTGATTGGAACCCAAACGCTCCAGCTTCTGTTCCTGCAACACCCGCAGCAATTTCACCTGCTGGGCCAGCGGCATGCTTTCGATTTCATCGAGGAACAGCGTGCCGCCGTCGGCGTATTCGAGCTTGCCGATGCGTTTGCCCTGAGCGCCGGTGAACGCGCCGCTCTCGTGCCCGAACAGCTCGGCCTCGAACAACTGCTCGGGGATCGCCGCGCAGTTGAGCGCGACAAACGGCTTGTCGGCACGCGGGCCGAAGTCGTGCAGGCAACGGGCGACCAGCTCCTTGCCGCTGCCGGTTTCACCGCGAATCAACACGTTGACCGGCAACGCCGCCAGATCCATCACTTGCCGACGCAGGGTCTGCAAGCCACGGGACACGCCGAGCAACGTCGCGTCGAGTTTGGCGCGGTTATCGGCCTGCTCGTGCAACGCGCGGTTTTCCAACACCAGGCGGCGCTTGTCCAGCGCACGGCGCAGGCTGCCGAGCAGGGTTTGCGGGCTGAAGGGTTTTTCGAGGAAGTCGTAGGCGCCATCGCGCATCGCATCGACCGCCATCGGCACGTCGCCGTGCCCGGTCAGCAGAATCACCGGCAAGTCGGCATCGCGGCACTGCACTTCGGCGAGCAGTTCCAGCCCGGTCATGCCGGGCATGCGCACGTCGCTGAGGATCACCCCGGGAAAATGCTTCGGCAACTGCGCCAGGCATTCATCGGCGCGGCTGAACAGCTGCACCTCGAAACCCGACAGGCTCAGCCATTGCTCGACGGCGCTGCGGATGCTGCTTTCGTCGTCGACCACCATCACTGAATTCAGCATGCGCCGGGCGCCTCCGGATCGATGGGCAGGGTGAGGGTGAACACCGCGCCGTTGTCGTGGTTGTCGGCACTCAGGCGGCCGCCCGATTCGTGAACGATGGCAAAGGATACGGCCAGACCGATGCCCAGGCCATCGCCCACCGGTTTGGTGGTGAAAAACGGATCAAAGACCTTCGGCAGATTCTCTTCGGCGATGCCGCCACCGTTGTCGATGACGCTCAGGCGCCACAGTTGTTCGTCGGCTTCGAGGCGGATTTCCAGGCGTTTGCAGGGTTTGTCCTGCATCGCATCCAGGGCATTGCGCAGCAGATTGATCAGCACCTGTTCCAGACGAATCGCATCGCCCCGCACCCACGCCGGGCGTGTCAGGTGCAGCACGGTGCTGACCTGTTCATCGCGCAGACGCGTGTCGAGCAGTTGCAACGATTGGTCCACCACCGACGCCAGATCCAGGCGTTCGCGCAAGCCGCTGGGGCTTTTGCGGGCGAAGGTTTTCAGGTGGCCGGTGAGGGCGGCCATGCGCGTCAGCATGTCATCCACCGGTTTCAGTGCCTTGTAGGCGTCGTCGACCCGGCCGTGATCGAGCAACAGCCGCAAGGTCGCCAACTGCATGCGCTGCGCGGTCAGCGGTTGATTGATTTCATGGGCCAGCGCTGCGGACATCTGGCCGAGGGCGGCCAGTTTGGCCGATTGCACCAGCCCGTCCTGCGCTGTGCGCAGGTCGCGGGTACGCTCTTGTACAAGCTGTTCGAGCTCTTCGCGACTGCGCTGGCGCAGCTTCGCCAGACGCCAGCGCTGGTTGAGGAACAGCAACAGAAACACCAGCGCCAACCACAACCCGGCAGCGGCGAGCGCGGCGTTGCGGCTGTCTTCGAACGCCACTTGCGGGCGCCGCAGCAAGTGCAGCGTCCAGCCTTCGGTGCTCAGCGGCAGGGATTCCCACAGGTAATCCGCTTGGCCGTCCGGTCCTTGCACCCGCGCCAGTTCACTGTTGTCGTCAAAGCGCCGTAGCGATTGATAGTCCAGCAGCGTCAGCGGCTGCTTGTCGTATTGGCGGGTGACCTTGAGCTCGGCGTGATCGCTGTCACTCAGCGGTTTCAACTGGCGATAGCGCCAGCCCGGCTGATTGGCGATGAAGATGATTCCGCGTGCATCGCTGACCAGCAGCGTGTCGCTGCCCTGCCGCCATTCGCGCTCCAGTTCGGGAAACTCGAGTTTCACCACCATCGCGCCGAGAAACCGGCCATCGTCATCGTTGACGGCGCTGGACAGGAAATAACCGGGAATCCCGCTGGTCACGCCTACCGCATAAAAACGCCCGGTGCCCTGGGTGCGGGTCTGGCTGAAGTAGGGACGAAAACCGTAGTTGTGGCCAACGTAACTGCTGGGCAAGCGCCAGTTGCTCGCCGCCACGGCGAGGCCGGTGTGGTCGAGCAGTTCCAGGGTCGAGGACTTGGCCGCACCGTTGATCTTTTCCAGTTTGCGGTTCAGCGCGTCCTGCAATTGGGGCGTCACCGGCCCGTCAAGCGCCGAACGCAACTCCGGGTCCAGCGCCAGCACGGCGGGCAGGGCGCGGTAACGTTCGATCAGGGTGTGCAGGGAGGTGGCGTACAACCCCAGTTGTTGATTGGCGCGGGCAGCGTCTTCCACCAAGGCCTGACGCTCGGTGTGGCGCATGGCCAGGGTGGCTGCGAGGGCTGCGCCGGCGAGGATCAGGAAAGTATAGAGCGTCAGGCGCAGGGTTCTGGAAGTCGGCAGCATGCGGTGAGCAACAGGCGGAAAGAGGGGCGAGCACCATAGCATGCGCGATGTTCTCCCGGTTTGCTCAGCCCTGTTTCTGCCGACGCATCGATCACTTCATTGGCAAAGGCACAGCCATCGATGATGGGTAGAAGTCGGGCTCGCCCCGTCGTTTCTGCGCCGCCTGCAGGTCAATGAGCCACCCGGCGCCGGCCGGCATCCACACTGTCAACGCAGAACACCGTCCCCGACAGACTGTAAACAGTGGCCAGATTCGGTTGCACTGCAGGCGCCAGAACACGCGGATCGCGTTGCGCCACCCAGCGTCCGACGGGGGCGTGCCGTTGGACAGCCACACGCGCTTCAGCGATGAACTCGTTAATGTTCCGCCGGCAGTACACCACCTGACGCACCGGCACGCGTCGGTCGCGGGGTGTTTGAATGAATGTTTGTGCTCAATGCAGCGTCCTGTTATCGCGGCGTTTTTTGGCCGGTGGCTCATCAAACAGATCGTTTTCATCGAAGGCGATGACGTACCAGCAGCGATAGCGCTGTTCCCGGCGCAGCGGTTTGAGTTCCGAGTTTTCGCCTTGCGGCATTTTTTTCGCCAGGATGGTGTGGGTCGGCCGGCCCGCGGCATCGTAGAGCTGCTGGTCGTGATAGGCGAACACGCGTAGCGAGTCATCGTTGATACGTCGAAACTGATCCGCGAAGTAAGGCCGGTAAATCCGCACTTTCTCGCCCTTGTTGTTGTATTCGACCGGTTCGCTGACCCGCCAGCGCCGTGGAGCTTCGGCTTCTTCCGGGGTGCCGTCTTCCTTGAGTTTCAGCGTGCCGTCTTCCAGCACCACCCAGGCCTTGCCGGGCTCGACTTCCTGCTTGGTTTGCAGCACCCGGCCAAAGCCATCCTGATGGATGACGGCGACGCGTATCTGCAATTCTGGATCGCCCGGGTAACGGTCCGCCTGCAGGGTCGCGACGTGCACCGGTTCCCGGCGAACGGTTTTCACGAAATCCCCAAGCAGGTTTTCGTGCTCGCTCGGCGCTTCCAGCTCCAGCACATGCTGGCGGGCGCGGTCGCAGAGGTGGCCACTGGGGAGCACAAAACCTTCGGATCGGGCCCAGGCCAACCATTCGGCACTCGGTGGTTCGGTCTGCGGGATGCGACCCATCCAACTGAAAGGATCGCTGAACATGGCCATGGCGAAATTGCCGAGGGCTTCCCGGGGAGCTTCGATGGCATGGGCCGGGCTGCGGTCGTCAAGTGGCAGGTAGTTGCGCAGCGAGTGAAAGCCGACTTTCTCGCCCAGTTCCGTGCCATAAAAACTGGTGACCAGCACTTCGCCAAAGGCGTTGTAGCAGGCTTCCTGAGTGTTTTGATTGGGGTCTCTGATCGCCGCGGGTAGAAACGTGCAGTAATCAGTGGCGATGGTCTGAGTGATGCAACCGTCCGGTAATTCGATTGCCGTGTGCAGGCACCAGTAGGGGTCATACGTGACTTTGGTGACGCCGTGACTTTGCGTCTGCTGGAAGGATTCGACGTTGTAGAAACCCTCGGAGTCATGGTATTTCGGGAAACCACGGTGCACAGACCACAGGTAGTTTTTCGCCTCGCTCGGATCGTCAGGTTCGGTCTGTTCCACCTCGGGCAGGAACCACTTCATGATGTGATAGCCGACCTCGGGTGATTCAAGCTTCTCCTTGAGATTGAAGGGCATCTGACCCTGCTCATTTTTGAGTTTGTCGTAAGCGCTCAAGGCGTGGGCATCCAGTTCGGCGATTTCTACGTAGCCAGGCAGCGCGTGAACAGTTGCTTTGCCTTTTTCCAGGGGCTGGTGGGTGTCAGGGTCAATGTATAACTGCATCGACATGCCGGCGAGCACCGACTGCTTCGCCCATTCACCCTCGTCCTTGCTCCACTCCAGAAAGTTCTTGTGGTGGATATCTTTGGCAGTCAACTGCAGCTTTTCCAGCACCAGCGCATTGCCGCGCTCGCGATACGGCAACCCCAGTCGAAAAGGCTGTCCCGGTTTCCAGGTCGCGTCATCGTACAGATGGATGGGCTCGGCCTTGGACTCGGTCAAATACCAGCGTTGTTGCGCATCATCATGGGCGTCCTTCCAGTATCGGTTTTCATGCTCGTCGTCGAAGGGCGGTGTGCTATCGGTTTTGCGCCGTGCGTAGTAGACGATGAAGGCGTGCAGCAGACTGCCGAACTCATCCCATTTCAGATTGAGGGTGTGCTCGCAGCGTGGATCGTCGGGCATTTCAGGTTCGTACTGATAGCTGATCGATTCCAGCGCCATGGGTTGCAGTACGGCATAGGGGTAGTGCTCGCTTTTTGCCCGCAGCAGGCGTACCAGAAAGCGAGCTTCCGTCACCGCATAGGGCACCACGGGATTATCCGAAGCGAATATTTCAGAGCGCAATGTCGAGCCGCTGAGCGATCGTGCGATCTGGCGGGTCGTTTCCTCGTCAGGCTCAAGCGGTTCGCCAGCCCTGTCCCGTAGGTGGAAGCGTTCCAGTTTGGTCGGTTGCAGCGCAACAGCCTGCGCATCGCCGCTGTAATACCCGACCCCTGGCTGATCAATGGATTTGCCAACGTGAAACCAGGTTTTACTCAGGATCGGCGCGGTGAACCCCTCGCTTGCGCGCTCGGCCTCGGTCGCTTCGGTGTCGGTCTGCAATAACAGGCCAAAACCGCGGAACTCCCGTTCGAAGGGGTCGTAGTAACCCTGGCGGTAACTCATGAGCTGGGTCAGTTTATTAACGGTGATCTCATCGACCTGAACCTGGCGCTTGACCAGATGCATGGCGAATGGCACTTCGGACTCGACGACAGCGTCTTTGTCGATCAGGTGGTGTTCGTATTCCTCATCGAGGAACTCCTGCGCCGAACTGCGATAGTCGATGAAACTGAGGGCGCCCATGTTGTTGTTGCTGCGGTTGACCAGGTACGGCTTGGCGTGGACGAAATCGTAGCGCCAGTGTCGAGGGGATATGTGCGGTACGGTCAGGACCAGGCTGGTGCAACCCAGTCCCAGCAGGTCCGCCGTGGTGACCTGACACAAGCGGTCATAACGCACGCCTTCAGGCCAGGGCACTTCAACCGGTTCGGTGGCGAAGCCCTTTCCGCAGTGGTTCATGAAGATCAGAAAGCCATCGGATTGCAGATAGATCAGGTCCGTTGCGCCCGAACCATCGAGGTCCGCGAGGAGCACTTGCGAGGCATTGAATGTCTCGTAAGGAAACGTCGGTGAGCTGAGCACGATTCTTTTTCCGAAGCGCCCATGACCGAGGTTGGGCCAGCACTCCAGGCTGTTGTGACGGATACGGAACAGGTGCTGTTTGCCGCTGCCCAGCACGTCACTGAAACCCACCACTTCAGTTTCCGAATTGCTCGGCAGTGGCAGGTCGTCGTCATTGTCGTGGGGCACATTCCGCCCGGCACTGAAGCCTTTGTCATCGCCCAGATTGGTGTACAACCGCACGCTGTTGCTGCCGATCAGGGCCACGTGAGTGCGCCCGTCACCGACCAGGTCGGCCATTTGCGCCTGGGGATGGAAATACTCCAGCGGGAAGGCTTTATAGGGGACAAAACCTGACCACTGGCGGTCAGGATTCATGGTGAAACAGCCATTCATGTTCGGGGCGTGCACGCCCCATTCGAGCTTGCCGTCACCGTTCAGGTCGGTGAGCGTCTGACGCAGCGGTTTACTGCTGTCGGCCAGCGGAATGTACGGCAGTTCTGTCAAGTCGCCGTAGCGAACGTCATCGCTGGGGTAGTTCGCGCGCAACGGTTCGCGGTAATACCAGGCCTTGTCGTAGCGACATAAAATGCCGGGCATGCCTTTGCCGTACAAATCCACCAACTGGTAACGCTGACCGTCGTTGAGGCCTGGCATCTGCGGGAAATCTTTCCAGCCAGGTTGATCGGCTTTTTCCGGATCGAAGGGCGCGTAGTTGAATTCGAACGGTGGCCGGCTCTCGATATCGTGATGCTTGCTATAAGCCTGAAGATGAGCGGCGGTCAGATGATTGTAGTCCAGGGCGCCTTGGTGGTGCTGCAGAAAAAGCCGTTGAACCAGTTTCGGTGAGGCACCCAGTTCGTCAGGGAAATGGTGGAACATCAAGACCTGCCGGCACAGGCGGCGAGTGCCCAGTTCGAATCCGTAATCGTGATTCCAGAACGGGTCGCTGCGTTCGAGCCATTCGCCGTACTGATCGCCTTGCTCTAAGTACTCAAGGCCGTAGGCCGGTATTTGCGTCAGGTCGTGGCTGCGTTCGCCGTAATCGAACAGCAGATGAAAGTGGAAAACGACGTCTTTCCAGCCACCGACGTTCAACGAATACAGTTCTGCCTGCGCTACCGCATTGCCATACAGCACCCGGTGCAGATACCGCTGGGCACGGTAATCGCGAAAATCCGGCGCGACCGGCTCTTCCGTTTCGGCCTTGTACTCATAGACGATGTGCTCGCCGCGGGGAGTGACGGTTTCGTCCAGCAGCCAGACCCCGACGCGTTCGGGTTCCTGTGGGTTGCTGGCGTCCCTGGGTTCTGCCCGGCGCGAGGCCAGCGTCTTGCCATAGACATGGAGATTGCCATCGGCGCTATGAATCAGCCAGAAACCTGCCGCATCGTCGGTACTGATCAGCCGTTCGATTTTGGCAAAACCGCCCTCGATGCGTGGCTGATAGCGAATGGCTCGATAGCTTGTGGTCCCGAGGGTGACGGGTCTGTCGACGATCTCGCCATTGGCGTCCAGCTCCGGCATCCAGGTTTCGCCGTCGGGGCCGACCATCAGATCCTGCCGCTTGTCGTACAGCGGAACGCCCTTGCTCGTGCGCACCGTTATCGCATTCACGGTCAAATGCCAGCCGATACCGAAAATACTGTTGCCCACATGGCTGCTGTAGCCAAGCGAAAGGGCCGGCACCATTTCCCGGTTGGGTGCCTGGGAGACAGGCAGCGGCAGACTCAGCGAGGCGGCCCCCGTGGTACCGACCGCACCCCAGCCGCCAAAACTGGCAATCGCGCCGCCGATTTTCGGTTGGGCGGGGGCTGAAATATTGATAGTGCCTTTTTGTTCTTCCGTGGCCATTTCTATTTTCCACCTGACAAGGACGCACAAGTGCATTCAACTTATCAGGGGATTTGGGGGTTGTGACCTGTCATATCTGACAGGTGTTCAACATTGTTGAAAAGTACTTTCGGTGTGTGGGATTAAACAGCCAGCTTCCCGATTTAAAAAACGAAAAAGACCGTGCCGAATAGTTAATTCCTGTCTGATATATCGAAAAGAACAATTAATGTGTTCTTTTTATTCCTACAAGAGCTAAAAAACTGTCATGTATGACAGTCGCTGCCGATCGTACTTTTACCGATAGTGAAGTAACTGGATCTTTACAGTCATGTTCGACTATCGGGAGACGCCCCAATGGCACTTGATCGAAAATCTGAAGCAAGCTTTTCCGCTACACCGTTGTACCTTTGCCATGGTGGTTCCCATACCTTCACTTTGAAGGCTGAAGAGCACAGTCCCTGGGTCAACCAGGAATTTGAGGAGGGCGGGGCTGTCTGGACGATCAATTGCCCGCCTAAAGGTCCTGATGCGCCGGTGGAAGCGCTCCAGTTTTGGGTTCAAATCGAGTACACCTCGCCGGCCTGTAAAGTTGATGCCTCACTGGGGCATCACCGGCTAGTTCTTGATGATGTAATCGGTGGTGAGCAGTTTCAGGTGCTTGAGTATGGCGAACAGGCTGAGCTCGAGGTGCTTGAGAGTTCTAACTACACCAAGGGGGCTGCGGGGGTTTCGGCCCTTTGGAAGTTGGGAGATAGGGAAATCAAGTGGGCTGAGCCTGATGCCGACGGCTGGGTGCGGCATACATTCATTCCACCCGCCGCGGGCGTCCACGCTCTGAGTGTCACAGTGCCTAGTTTGTAATATGAGCAGGGCGAAATCCGTAAAGAGGTCTCGGTCCATGCGTTGACGCTGACGCCATGGGGCAACGATGCTGTCTTGGAGTTAGATGGGGAGCCGGTGGTAGATGTCATTGATCGAGGGCTCGTCTTCACGCGTGGGAAGTCGTATCCGTTGAGTCTTTTGAATGAAAACCTGCTGCTCAAGGACTCTACGCTTACCTTGAATTCAAACGGTGATCCGACAACTTTGGGTCTCTCCTTTGATCCAGATTTAGGCATGGCACGGACAATGGAAGCAAAAGAAATGCCATGGTCTATCAGCTCGTCGCCCGGTAACCACACAAGTGGCCTGTTTACATTCAAAGTCGCCTGTTCGAAGCTCAAAAAAGACTGGGATGTAACCGCACACCTGATTTCGGAGTCAATGGCGGACGAAGTGGCACGGGTTGAAGTCAACGACCTGCTTATTTCGGAGCTTGGGGCGATATTTTTCCGCGAAGACACTCGCCCGCTGACGGTGACCTTTGAACCCGGAATGCGTGGATTGTGGGTGGCGTTGGAGGAGGTCGGTGAACCGGCTCTTGGAATGAAATACTCTCCGGCGCTCAAAACGCTGGTTCAAGTACCGGAGAGTCTGAAACTGAGTTGGCAGGTTACGGGAGGGGAGAGCACCGGTATTTTCTGGCTACAGATCGTGTGCCCTGATGTATCGGAACCATTTGGTATCAAGGGTAGGGTGGTATCCAGAATTGCGGCCGAAGAAATAGAGGCTCTCCGGCTCGGTTGGGTGACTCTCGACCTCAAAAAACCGGAACCCAAATTTATTCGTGACACCACGAACCAACTAATCTTGCAGATAAAGCCCGAGAGTGCATTGATTGGCATGAAGGTCGCTTTAGTAGCTGTGGACGGTGATCCGGATCTTGGGATGAGTTATGTTCCAGATTTGGGGGAGTCCAATGCGAGAGTGATACCTGCTGACGGAAAACTATTGTGGGGGGTCCGCCCGGGCAAGGTCAAAAGCGGGCTTTTCGGGCTGCACTTACGCTTTATCGAAATCGATGCAGTTTTGCCTTTAGTTTGTCGGTTGTTATCTAAAAATGTTTCGGATGAAGTAACAAGGCTTGAGGTCGATGGTAAGGTTGTTACAGCGCCTCTAGTGGTTTTTCTCCATGGAAAAACGCATCAGATCTCCGTGACTTTTCAGCCTTGGATGCAAGGGCTTAATACGTACTTGGGTAGTGATGGCAAATTTATAGTGTCTAATCCGCCATTAATGGAGTCCGTTGAGATTCCGGATGATCTAACTGTTAATTGGCAAGTAAATAACACTGGGGTCAGCACTTTCAATGGTGTCACTGTTAGTGTGCGAGGGGATAGAGCACCCATAGTAGAGATGGCGAGTATGGGTATCTCGTCTCGACACTTATCGGAAAACCTCTTGGATGAAATTCAATACTTCTTTCTTAACAAGAAGTCAATAAATCTGAGTCTGATGGATCTTGGATTTGATAATTCGGGTAAAAATGTCATAGAGTTGCAGTTCAAGGGGGCAACCAATACATATGGGGCTTTACAAGGAATAGGGGTGGTTTTAGAAGCAGTAGATGATGGTTTAGGTTCTGATCTGGTATTTGAACCTCCTTTGGGTGAGGTTCGATATTTTTCGAATAACCATTACGTTCAATGGAGAGTTCTCGGTGTTTCGCAAAGTAGCTCTTTTAATCTGAAGTTGCGTTTTATTTATTTTGATGCGGAATATATATTGCATTGTCGACAGTTGTCGTAGTGGTTTTTTGATGTTGAGAGCAGTCGCAGGTGTATGAACGGAGAAAGTGGATGTAGCGGTTTTATTAAATCGCGCTGTTTTTCTAAAACAGCGCGATTTTTTTTCATCAGCAGCTAGTCGCTTACTGCACTTCCACCGCCAGACTCTCACTGATCTTCTTCTGCCAGATCGCAGGCCCAGTGATATGCACCGACTCACCCTTGCTATCAACGGCAACGGTGACCGGCATGTCTTTCACGTCGAACTCGTAGATCGCTTCCATGCCCAGTTCGGCGAACGCCACCACGCGGGATTTCTTGATCGCTTGCGCCACCAGGTAAGCCGCGCCGCCGACTGCCATCAGGTAAACGGCTTTGTGGTCCTTGATCGCTTCGATGGCGGTCGGGCCGCGTTCGGATTTGCCGATCATGCCCAGCAGGCCGGTTTGCTCGAGGATCTGGCGGGTGAACTTGTCCATCCGCGTTGCAGTGGTCGGGCCAGCCGGGCCAACCACTTCTTCGCGCACCGGATCAACCGGGCCGACGTAGTAGATGAAGCGACCTTTCAGGTCTACCGGCAGGGTTTCACCCTTGTTCAGCATCTCGACCATGCGCTTGTGCGCGGCGTCGCGACCGGTGAGCATCTTGCCGTTGAGCAGGACGGTTTCGCCCGGCTTCCAGCTCTGCACGTCTTCCGGGGTCAGGGTGTCGAGGTTGACGCGACGGGCCGACGGGCCTGCTTCCCAGACGATTTCCGGGTAGGCGTCCAGCGGTGGCGCTTCCAGGGAGGCCGGGCCGGAACCGTCGAGCACGAAGTGCGCGTGACGGGTGGCGGCGCAGTTCGGGATCATGCACACCGGCAACGAAGCGGCGTGGGTCGGGTAATCCATGATCTTCACGTCGAGCACGGTGGTCAGGCCACCGAGGCCCTGGGCGCCGATACCCAACTGGTTGACCTTCTCGAACAGCTCCAGGCGCATCTCTTCGATACGGTTGGACGGGCCGCGCTTCTTCAGCTCGTGGATGTCGATGGATTCCATCAACACTTCTTTGGCCATCACCGCGGCTTTCTCGGCAGTGCCGCCGATGCCGATGCCGAGCATGCCCGGTGGGCACCAGCCGGCGCCCATGGTCGGAACGGTTTTCAGCACCCAGTCGACGATCGAGTCGGACGGGTTGAGCATGGCCATTTTCGACTTGTTCTCGGAACCGCCGCCCTTGGCCGCCACGTCCACTTCCACGGTGTTGCCCGGAACGATGGAGTAATGGATAACGGCCGGTGTGTTGTCCTTGGTGTTTTTACGAGCGCCCGCCGGGTCGGCGAGGATCGAGGCACGCAGGACGTTTTCCGGCAGGTTGTACGCCTGGCGTACGCCTTGGTTGATCATGTCGTCCAGGCTCATGGTGGCGCCATCCCAACGCACGTCCATGCCGACACGGACGAACACGGTGACGATGCCGGTGTCCTGGCAGATCGGGCGGTGGCCGGTGGCGCACATGCGCGAGTTGATCAGGATTTGCGCCATCGAGTCACGGGCCGCTGGCGATTCTTCGCGCAGGTAGGCTTCGTGCATCGCCTGGATGAAATCCACGGGGTGGTAATAGGAAATGAACTGCAGGGCGTCAGCAACGCTCTGAATCAGGTCGTCTTGCTTGATCACGGTCATGAGTCGCGCTCCTCTAAAAGACGGGAACATTCAATAAGGTGCTTGCAGCTTGGGTGCATCGGTCGGTTGCAAGCACCTTTCAAGGCACGCCGGGCATGCTGGCGCGACGCTAAAAAGGCGCGGCAGTATAACGCGCCTCGCAGGCGGGCACACGCGCCGACAGTCAATCGTTGGTCGCATAGGTCGTCGATACGGATTGAGTCTGCGAGCACGATCCCCTGTAGGAGCCGGCTTGCCGGCTCCTACAGGTCCGCATTCGCGAGCAAGCCCGCACACAAAGGATCGTGCGCAAATTAGTGTTCAGTCGGTCATCGCATTGGCGCCAGTTTAAAGCTCAAAAATTGAATGGTCATTTATCAGACACGCCACTAAAGTGGCATTCGGTCTGTAGAGTAGGACACTCGATCAGCCTCCTTTCGCACGGTGAGTCAACGATTGACCCATAACGCTATCCAGCGCCTTTTGCTCAAACGTTTTGCCCTTGCGGCCGGCACCTACGCCCTGGCTCTACTGCTGCTGTGGCTGGCGTTTTTCACCGGCCACTACGATGAGCCCCTGGCCAACGTCGCCGTTGGCAGCGCATTGGTGGTCATCAGCCAGGCAGCGCTGTTCGCGGTGTTTTACAGCGGCTGCAATCTGCGGTTTTCCGATCCCAGTCTGACTGAAACGCAAGTATTACTCGGGCTGGGCTGGCAAACCTGGCTGATCGCCAATCTGGACGAGGCCCGTGGCGCGTTCCTGGTGTTCTACGTGCTAATTCTGTTGTTCGGACTGTTTCACCTGTCGCGCCGCGCCTTTGCGCGGTGCGCGTTGCTGGTGTTTTTCAGTTTCAGCGCGATCACGCTGTGGGAGGGCTACCACTTTCAGTTGGCCGACCCGGCGCTGGCCGCGTTGCAGGTGTGCGTGCTGTTTATCGTGCTGGTCTGGCTGGAGCTTTACGCTCGATACGTCCAGGCCTCGCGTCAACGGATGCGTCAGCGCCGCTTTGCCTTGCAGGCGCATCAGGACACCCTGCGCGGGATGATGCGCCAGCTCGAAGACCTGGTGGCCACCGACGAATTGACCGGATTGTTCAACCGCCGGCATTTCCTGCGCATGGCCTCCCGTGAGCTCAACGCCATGGAGCCCGGCGTGGTGCATGGCCTGGCGTTGATTGACCTCGACCACTTCAAGCGCATCAACGACGTGCACGGCCACGCTGCTGGCGATCAGGTGCTGCAAGCCTTTGCCGGTGTGGCCAGCGCTTGCCTGCGCGAGGGCGATGTGCTGGCCCGTTATGGCGGTGAAGAGTTCGTAGTGCTGCTGCCCGATTGCAGTGCCGAACGCCTGACCTCCTGTTGCGAGCGGTTGCGGATTGCCTTCACCGACGTCGAGTTGATCGGCCTGAAGGTCGGCAATCTCAGCCTGTCGGCGGGCATGACCCTGCTGGAACTGGGCGACGATCTCGACGACGCCTTGCAGCGTGCCGATCAGGCGCTCTATCGCGCCAAACGCGGCGGCCGCAATCGTTGCGCGGCGGCGTGGGAGAACGTCGATGCCTGAGTTACGGGTCGGCGATCGGCAATGGTCGGTGGCAGTGGGCAGCAACCTGCTCGACGCGCTGAATCAAAACGGCGTGTCCGTTCCCTACAGTTGCCGCGCCGGCAGTTGTCATGCCTGCCTGGTGCAATGCACGCAAGGATTGCCGAGTGACAGCCGCCCCGATGCCCTGAGTGCAGAGCAGCGTCAGCAAGGCTGGCGCCTGGCGTGCCAGTGTCAGGTGGTCGAGGATTTGCAGGTACATGCCTTCGACCCGCAACAGGACGGTCGTCCGGCCGAGGTCGCCGCCGTCGATTGGTTGAGCAGCAGCGTTTTGCGTCTGCGCCTGACGCCACTACGCCCGTTGCGCTACAGCGCCGGACAGCATCTGGTGTTGTGGAGCGGCAACGTGGCGCGGCCTTATTCATTGGCCAGCCTGCCGGAAGAAGACCGCTTTCTGGAGTTTCACCTTGATTGTCGCCAGCCCGGCGCATTCAGTGCCGCCGCGCGTCATTTGCAGATCGGCGACTCGCTGCGGCTCGGCGAGCTGCGTGGCGGCGCGCTGCATTACGACGCCGACTGGCACGCCCGCCCGCTGTGGCTGATGGCCGCCGGCACCGGGCTGGGCCCGTTGTTCGGCGTCTTGCGCGAAGCCCTGCGCCAGGATCACCAAGGCGCCATCCGCGTGATTCACCTGGCTCATGATGCCGATGAGCATTATCTGGCCAAACCCCTGCAAGCCATGGCCGCCAGCCGCCCCAACCTCAGTATCGAGCTGTGGACACCGACCGAGTTGCCCGCGGCTTTGGCGCAACTGCGGCTTGTTTCCCGGCAAACCCAAGCCTTACTCTGCGGGTCCCCCGACAGCGTCGACGCCTTCGCCCGGCGCCTGTACCTGGCGGGACTGCCGCGCAATCAACTGCTGGCCGACGTCTTCCTGCCTCGCGGTTGAGCGCTGATTTTTCAGACGCGAGACCTTCCATGACCGATGCCATCCAGATTGAACGCGAACGCGGCCTGTTGACCTTGCGCCTGAATCGCCCCGACAAGAAAAACGCCCTGACCCGTGCGATGTACGGCCACTTGGCCGAAGCGTTGAAACAGGCTGATATCGACCCCGAAATCAACGCCGTGCTGATCACCGGCAGCGCCGAGTGCTTCACCGCCGGCAATGACATCGCCGACTTCATTCAACAACCGCCGAGCAACCTCGACAGCCCGGTGTTCCACTTCATGCTCAACCTGCTCGAATGCCGCAAACCGGTGATCGCTGCCGTGGCTGGCGCCGCCGTGGGAATCGGCACGACGCTGCTGCTGCATTGCGATCTGGTGTATGTCGCCCGTGACGCGCGATTGCGCATGCCCTTCGTCAATCTTGGCTTATGCCCGGAATTCGGCTCCAGTCTTTTATTGCCTCGCTTGCTTGGGCATGCCAAAGCGTCTGAGTTGTTGCTGCTGGGCGAAGGCTTCAGCGGGGAGCAAGCGGCCGAGTGGGGGATTGCCACCGAAGCCCTGGGCAGTGGCGAAGCGGCGTTGGCCAAGGCACGGGAAATGGCCCTGCGTTTCGAATCGCTGCCGCCGGAAGCGGTGCGCATCAGCAAGCAATTGATGAAGGCCCCGGACCGCGAGCAACTGCGCAAGGTGATCGAAGAAGAGGGCGCGTTGTTCACCCAACGGCTGCGCTCGCCGGAGGCGATTGCGGCGTTGTCGGGGTTTATCAATCGGCATTGAATTGGCGTTGGCCGGGCGAGCCTCATCGCTGGCAAGCCAGCTCCCACAGTGGTCGGTATTGTTCACAAATCGTGTGACCGCCACAAAACCCTGTGGGAGCGGGCTTGGTCTGGGCGGCATTCCGACGAAGGGGCCAGATCAAGCGAAACATTTTTTGGATCAGAAACCAAAAAAGCCCCGCCATTCACATGGCGGGGCTTTTGTTTTTCAGCAACCGTTCACTCAGACCTGCGGGTCGCCAACGTGCAGGATTTTCATCCCGTTGGTGCCGCCGGTGGTGTGGTAGCTGTCGCCCTTGGTCAGGATGACCCAGTCGCCTTTCTCTACTACGCCGCGCTTCACCAGCTCGTCGATAGCCTTCTGGCTGACTTCATTAGGCGCCAGCGAAGCCGGATCGAACGGGATGGTGTACACGCCACGGAACATCGCTGCGCGCGCCTGGGCTTCGCGGTGTGGTGTGAACGCGTAGATCGGCACCGAAGAACGGATGCGCGACATGATCAACGGCGTGTAGCCACTTTCGGTCAGGGCGATGATCGCCTTCACACCCGGGAAGTGGTTGGCGGTGTACATGGCCGCCAGCGCGATGCTCTGGTCGCAGCTTTCGAAGACCTTGCCGATGCGGTGGCTGGAGGTCTTGCTGGTCGGGTGCTTTTCAGCGCCGACGCAGATGCGCGCCATCGCTTGCACGGCTTCCAGCGGGTACAGGCCGGCAGCACTTTCTGCCGAGAGCATCACGGCATCGGTGTAGTCGAGCACGGCGTTGGCTACGTCAGACACTTCGGCACGGGTCGGCATCGGGTTCTGGATCATCGACTCCATCATCTGGGTCGCGACGATCACAGCCTTGTTGTGGCGGCGTGCGTGCAGAATGATTTTCTTCTGGATGCCCACCAGCTCGGCGTCGCCGATTTCCACACCCAGGTCGCCGCGAGCAACCATCACCGCGTCGGACGCTTCGATCAGCGCGTCGAGGGTCGCGTCGTCAGCCACGGCTTCGGCACGTTCAATCTTCGCCACCAGCCAGGCAGTGCCGCCGGCTTCGTCGCGCAGTTGACGGGCGTAGTTCATGTCGGCAGCGTCGCGCGGGAAGGACACGGCGAGGTAGTCGACCTGCATTTCTGCGGCGAGCTTGATGTCGGCCTTGTCTTTCTCGGTCAGGGCTGGCGCGGTCAGGCCACCGCCGCGACGGTTGATGCCTTTATGGTCGGACAGCGGACCGCCGATGAGCACGGTGCAATTCAGTTCGGTGGCGGTGGCGGTATCGACGCGCATCACCACGCGGCCGTCGTCGAGCAGCAGCTCGTCGCCCACACCGCAGTCCTTGACCAGGTCCGGGTAGTCGATGCCGACCACTTGCTGGTTGCCTTCGGTCAGAGGATGGCTGGTGGAGAAGGTGAATTGATCACCGATCTTCAGCTCGATCTTCTTGTTGGCGAATTTGGCAATACGGATTTTCGGGCCTTGCAGGTCACCCAGCAGGGCGACGAAGCGGCCGTGCTTGGCAGCGAGGTCACGCACCAGTTTCGCGCGAGCCTTGTGCTCGTCGGGGGTGCCGTGGGAGAAGTTCAGGCGGGCGACGTCCAGGCCAGCCAGAATCAGCTGTTCGAGAACTTCCGGCGAGTTACTGGCCGGGCCAAGGGTAGCGACGATTTTGGTACGACGGACGGACATGCAAAGACTCCTGAGTTCAAGCGCTGAGTGAGGCTACTATGGTCCGTGGGTGTAGTCATTGTTCATGTGCACTACTTTTTGTGAAGAGCTTTGTTATTCGTTTCTTTCTTTAACCGAACAATCCTGAAGATTTCCGCTCACGGGTCGATACAGAGTTCAAGACAGGAGAACCCCCAATGCGATTCGTGCTCATAGCCGCCCTTGCCCTCAGTGTCGTGGGCTGCACCCGTTTTTCGATGAACCATCATTTGAATAATGCCTACAGCGCTTATGACCGTGGCAATTGCGAGCAGGTGACGCTCGAACTGTCCAAAGTCGAACGCGCCAGCCGCGCGCGGCCTTATGTGTGGCCAGAGGTATCGATGCTGCGCGGTTTGTGTCTGGAACGGCAGAAAATGTTCGTCGATGCGGCGCAAACCTATCAGTTCATCCAGACGGCGTACCCGCAAAGCGAGTACGCCTACCGCGCCCGCGCCCGCTTGGAAACCTTGCAGTCGCTGGGTCATTATCCGCTGCGCAGCACAGCCGCCGTGGTTCGCCCGACCCGGTTCTGATTGCAGTTGTCATCCCAAGGCTGGCTCACCCACGACGGTGAGCTATAGTCCAATGACCGGTTCAGAGCCTTGCCTCTCAACCGAGGTAACACCTGTGATCGGCAGGAGTAAGCGACAGCGGTTGCATGGACTGGCGCACCGGGATCGGGGAGAGCGCGCCCATTGCCTGGCTCTTGTTTGATAAAGGCAGGCAGGCCCGTTCCGAAGTATTAGTGCGGCTCTGCTTAAGGGCCTTGCCGGGCGAATTGCGCATGTTCACTGACCGCCGGATCGAGCGGCATCAACTGCCGTATTTTCTGAAAGTGTTCAACGGTGTCACCGACAAACCGATTGGTTTCCTGGGTAACGTCTCCGCTGATGGGCTGATGCTCATCAGTCAGTTCCCGATGATGATCGGCGCCGATTTCGATCTGCGCCTGAAAATCCCCATGATCGATGGCTGCCAGCAAGTCATCGACTTCAAGGCTTTCTGCCTGTGGTGCCATGAAGACACGACCCCTCACCACTATGACGCCGGGTTCAGCCTGCAACGGGCACCGCCGGAGTATGGGCAATTGGTCGGGGCGTTGAAGCAGTACTTCAGTTTTCAGCCGTTGCCGGCTTCGGCGTGAGTTGAATCGGCATCGCGAGCTTGCTCCCACGTTAGATCGGCTATGAACTCCCTCGATCAACTGTAGGAGCGAGCTTGCTCGCGATGGCGTCAATCCAGACACCCCAAAAGCAACGACTGCGCGACGCCGCCGACCCCCTCTGCCTGATCGCTCTCCAGCGACTTATCCATCCCCAACTCACTCAACTGATAAGTCCCACGGCCATAGGGTGTGCCTTGTTGTCGAGGCTGTTGGTCAACGTAATTTCGCACATACCACTCGTCGGGACTGTCAGTTTTCACAGGTGTGGCACTTGTGGCGTACAGCGTAAAAAAGACCTCGGATGCAGTCGCATATTCGCTCTCCAGCCTTCGGGCCAATCAGAGCGCACTTCCTGACAGGCTGGAGGCAACAATGAGCAAGGACTTCACCAACCCACCCCTCAAGCAACTGTTCGACATGACACCAGGTGTGCAAGACGCATCGGCCATGGGAAACGTCGAGCGCTACATTGAAGAAGGCGGCTCGGTTTTCAATATGTTGAAGATGGGGCCTCAGCGCTTGGTGGAGACGTTCGGACTGCACAGCAGTGACGCGAAAGTGCTGCTGGACAAAGCCCAGGTCCTGGCGGTGCATACCGCTCGTGAGTTTCGCGAACAACGCCTGGTGAGGCCTGGACCTCCCAATCCGCTGCATCGGACCGGTATCAGTGCGTGGGCGGGCGGACCTACTTTCGACGATTTGTTCGACCCGGATTGGGAAGGTGCGAGCCCGTCACAGAGCCCGGATTCGAGCATTTCTCCGGTGGCGTATTTTTTGCGACTGGTGTTGCTGGCCCGAGATCTTGAAGCCCGATCCAAGAACAACGCAGGGTTGATTGAGTTCGAAACCCGGCGGCCCGATCTTGTCAAGCTCATCCTTGACACAACGAGCATGTTCCAGATCAAACCAACCGTATCCCTGGTCAATGAAGTGCTGGAAAGCATCATCGAATCGTTCCTCACGCCGGCAGCGTTGAACAATCAAGTGGTCGATGACCATTTGCTGGAGCAGCGTTTTCCATTCCGCTCCATGCCGTTCGAGTGGTATTTCGAACAATGGAAGCAGGTATTGGAGGTGAACAAACTGTCTCTGGGGGAGGTCGTGCGGACCATCGATGAGTCCGGCCCCTACTTCAAACAACCAGGTGCCCGTGGCGTTTTTTCGGACATTGCGCTGCATCAATCCTGCAACATCGGGCCACAAGGGCAACGCTTGCTGACCGAGAGTTTTCTTCCCGTCAGAGCGACTACCGCCGAATGGACAAAGTTCTATAGCGATAATTTTGGCTCGACGGGCACTGAGCTGCTGGACTCGGTGCATTTCTGCGCCAAGACCTCAATTGAGGCAGAGGCCCTGACCTCATTGTTGTCGATTGAAGGTTACGCACCGAAGCGTTCCAGCAATGTGGAGTGGCCGCAACCGGAAGGGCCGGAAGACTCGCAGTTATCCAAAGAGTTCGGTTCGGCCTACATCAATCATGGCGACGAAAAAGTGATTACGCTGTCGGATCCCGCAGCGGGTAAAACTCGTCAATTCACCAACGCCATCGGCAACCGGTTTGAGCGGATAAACCGGATTCTTCGCCTCAGTCGCTGGCTGGAGTTGCCTGTGGACCAATGCGATCGGCTGATCATGGCCGCGTTCAAAGCGGAGCTGCGGGGGGACATCCTTGACCCGGAAGTCCGCAAAATCGCGCTGTCAAGTAAACCTTCCCGGATCACTTCCAATACCTTGCGGGCCATCGGCCTGTTTCAGGAGTTTCGCCTGCGCTTCAAATGCTCAGCCGAGCAATTTGCGGCCCTGATTGATGAGATTTCCCCTTATAGCCGTGGGGAAGGACTTTCACAGTTCGACCGTATCTTCAACGCCCAGGCATTTTTTGATACGCCGCTGAAGGCGGACAACGGTTACTTCGCGATCGAAGCGCAAACTCGCGCCGACAAGCGCACCGTCGATCAGATTTGCACCAGCCTGGGCATCAATCAGGAGACCTGGCGCTACCTCGCACGCTTCGTGGCCAAGAGCTACAACCTCAGGGACGAACTGCAACGCAGCCTGCCGATACTCTCTTCCTTGTATCGTTTGGTATTGCTGGCTTCGTTCCTGCGCATCAGCGCCATAGAACTGGCGGCATTGCTGGAGACCTTCAGCGAGAAAAACGGCAGCGAATTGCTCCAACGCGTGCTCGGCGAATCCAGGTTACTGATCAGCGGCACCAGCGGCGTTGGCGACGTTTTGAACGTGATGCAGGCGGTGCAATCCTGCGTCCAGTGGGCGCAGGAAAACGACTTGAGCGTGCTTTGGCTCGTGCAGAAGGTGGCGCCCGTGATCGCACCTCCTTTGGCCACTGAAGCAGAAGTCACGCTGCTGCAGGAAGTCCACAAGCGACTGCACCCGGTGCGATTCTCCGAGGCCGCGCTTCGGGCCGCAGGCGTACCTCAAAGCAATGATTCCGCGCAGGCGGGCTGGCTGACACTGCTTGATAATGTCGTTGACGCTAATGGCCTGGTGTTGGGGAAAGAAGGCGATGACGAGGACTACGAGCGGGTGGCTCGCGGAGAAATTCAAACGGCTGTCGAGATGGCGAACTTGCCGCCTGGGGATGTTGAGCGTGTTCGCAGCGTAATTCTGGCATTGCTGCTGCAAGCCAGGGATGCGCAACGGGCAGTGGTGCAGGAAAGTTTGTCGGTGTATTTGAGCATTTCACAGGACCTGGCGCTGCCGTTACTCCGTTGGGTCAATACGAACGGTGTTTACCTGCTGTTGTTGGAGACGGCGCGAGCGCTGGACGCCGTCACTTCAGGTACGGAGAAGGTCAAGGTCGGCGATGATGTGCTCAGCTTGCTGGCACACCTGGTACGACGTGCTGAAGTGGTTCAACAACTGGGGCTGAGTTCCGCCATGCTGATGGCCCTGACCCTGCGAGAGAACTGGGAGTGGTTTGGCCTCAAGCATCCAAAAGAGCTCACGCTCAGCACCTTGTATTACCTGACGCTGTTTCAGCGGGTGGTGGCCGAAACCGGACAGCCCGCGGAAAAACTTCTGCATTACCTGGAACTGGTCAATGGGCTTCCGGAGAGTCTGACCCCTGAGGATGTGCGCCTGATTCGTGACTCTGCGGCAAGCTTGCTGGCGGAAGTGGTGCAGTGGGGCGTCAGGGAGGTGCTTGAATGCATCCTTTATCTGAAGCCGGAGGCCTCGAGAGTCCCGATCATTCGCGATATGTCGTCCCTGGATACCCTGCTGCGAATCCGTGCACTGGCGATCAGGACCGGGCTGGATGCCAAGGCCATCATCGGGTTGGGCGCGCTCACGCCGGACAGCGACAAGTACGCCTGCCGAAGCGCAGCAGAACATGTCCTGGAAAAATTGTCCGAGTCGGCCATTCAGGGCCAGGCGCAGTTGATCGGTGAAGTCGGCCAGAGCGTGACTCATGAAATCAGGTGCATCAACGACACCCTGATCGCCAATGTGGACAATCAATACGCCTTGATCGAACTGACCTTGCGTGATCTCACCAACCAGGTCGTGCCGAATGTCACGGTGAGCTGGAGCAGTGATCGTCCCGGATTACTCGCCAGTACGTCGATCACCGATAATGAGGGGCGTGCGGTGGTTCGCTTCAAACCGGAAAAATCGAAGTGGATGGGGGCTGTGCAAGTCAAAGCCACTTATGGCCTGGCCCAAGTGGTGTACTCGCCGAAAATTCTTATTGATTACGATGAGTCGTCGCTGGACTTCGACACCATAAGTAGCGATCCCGTCGGCAAAGAATTTTTGGCGGGTGGACAGGCATTTTTTGAAGCGGCTGTTCGTCTCGTGGATGGTTACAGCAACCCAGGGGTTGGTCGTACCGTGACATTTGCCGGGCGGGGAGTCGTTCCCGACCCGTGGTCGGTAAGCACGGATGAAAATGGCTTTGCCCGCACCCGAATCACCAGTATCGAACCCATTCAGAACGCGAGCGCAGTGGCCAGTTACAGCAACAGGGATCCGCTTGTCATCACTAGCATTACCTTTGTCGACAAGCCGTTCATCAAACTGTTGGAGGTGGTTTCGATGGCCGTTGCAGGGCAGCCAATGGTGATTCATTGCCATGTGATTGGCCTTGGCAAACTTCCGTCGGTCGGCGAGGAGGTCGGATTGTATTCGGGAACCGGCACGGACCCGATCGAAACGATTAAAACCGACGAAAACGGTATCGCTAAATTCACGGTGAGCGCGCCGCAAGCAGGAAATCAGTCCTTCACCGCCAAGGTGAAAATGGGGCAGCAGCAACTCGACATTTACGTGGCCAGCGGTGTGACTATTCACGGCGAGTCTCTGGACTATAAATTTCCCGTGGCGGGGGCACCCACCTCGTTGTGGGTCGAAACGCGGGAGGCCACGCACAATCAGGCGAAAGCGGTTGCCAGATGCCCGATCTGGTGGACAGTGACCAAAAAAACCACCAACGCTCGAAAGACGGTCGCAGGCCCGATCTCCTATCCGACGGACGCGTTGGGCCGTTCGACCTTCCCTTACGAGTTTCCAGAGGCGGGCGACTATGTGGTGACGGCAGACCGGTTAAGTACCCCGGAAGACAAACGCACGTTCAACATTACGGTCGTCGCGGCTATCAATTGGGTATTCAAATTGACGGACACCACAACAGCGACCGTCATCCGGCAAGTGACTGCCCGGGAGCGACTGGAATTTATCAGGGGCCGTCGCTATACGCTTGAGATCGACATGCCGGAATCAGTCGACCTTTCCGATGCGCGGGCCATGCTGGCCTGGACCGGTGAGTTCTCCGCCAATGGCCTGGGGATGGAGTTCACTCCGAAAACCGGTGCCTATGTGCTGGTAGGTGACAAGAAGACCCTCAGTTGGGACATCGTCTGCAAGGATCTGCGCAACAGCACGTTTGACCTGACGTTCTCCTGCAACCGGATTGACCAGCGCCTGGTGTTGCCTGGCCGTCTGGATGCACCGGCGCCGCAACTGATCTACCCCGCCGATGGCTCGCAAAAAGTGGAAGTCCAAACGCTGCTCCACGGCAAGGGCAGCCCGTCAGCCCAGATCTACATCTTTGAAAACCGGGATGAGAAGGCCCTGCTGGCCCGGACCAGCGTGCGTGACGATGGCACATGGTCGGTGAGGTTGGCCGAATTGCTGTCGACGGGGCCGCATGTGTTGTCGGTCAAGCAGCGGCATATCGATACGACCGAGGCGTGGGCAGTGGATGCTCGCGTAACAGTGACTGGCGCGTTTGTCGACAAACCAACAGTCCTGAGACCCGCCTCGGGCAGCACGGTCAGGGTTGAGTCCTGGATTGAGGGTTTGGGCATGCCTGGCGTTGAAGTGCGTGTGGTGAAGGCCAATTCTCCAACAGTAATTTATGCCCAGGGGATAGTGGACAAAAACGGCCATTGGCGGGTCCAGTTCAAGCCGAACCTTCTGCCGGGCGCACATGCCTTAGCGGCTGGGTTTTATGTGGAGGGGCTAGAAACATCGCAGTGGACCGGCTTGTCGTTGACAGTTGTTCCAAAATCTTAACGAGTCGGTATCGAAACCTGTTGTTGTAAAGTTGATTGAAAGATGAAGGCGCACTATCGAAAGACTGGAAACTGCAGTGCAGTATCCAGTCTTTCGCGGACTTCATCATGCCGAACAATACCCAGGGTCATGCAGGGTTTCAGGAGAATAACAGTGGAAAATTCTATTATTGGTAATTTGGAAGAGCGTCGTTGCATGGCCCTTGCGGACTTCTATCTTGGGAAAGTTGCACCGACTGAATCTGAAAGCAAACCGCTAAAGCTCACCTCGCTCCATGATTTGTATCACTACTTGCTTTTGGATAGTCAGGTCGGCCAGCAATTAGAGACATCGCGTCTGGCTGAGGCCATTGCTTGTCTGCAACAGTACATTGGCGCAATTTACAGTGGCCTGGAACCTGGGCATACAAAGGAGTTTACCCGCGATGAGTTAGTGGCCTGGCATCAGCGCTATTGCAATATCAGCGACTGGGCAGGTTATCAGATGTTGTGCGATTATTCGGAAAACTGGATAAATCCGACGCTACGCCTGACAAAATCCGAATCATTCAAAGAGCTTGAAAATAACCTCGGTCAAGCAAGCCTTAGCGATGCATCAGTGCAGATGGCCTTGTTTGAACACTTGAAAAACTTTGAAGAAATTTGCAACCTCGATATGTGTGCGGGGTACATCGACAGTCTTGACGGTACGGGAACGGGAAAGGGGGAGAACTTCAAGAATGCCGATTACTACTTGATTGCTCGGCAAAGGGTGCAACCTTTTGGCTATTTCTGGCGTAAAGCCCATGTCGAGTTAAATGCCAACAGCACGTTTCTCCCGCCGGCGGCCTGGACCGAATGGAAACCCATTGGCATTCCCGTTTCGGCGACGGTGCTGGCGATGCGGCCGGTGTTTTTCGCTGGGCGTCTGATGATCGTTCAGGCCGAAGGGTTGCAAGGGCCAGACAAGGTTGAAAAAGACAATGACGGTAAGGACATCACCGTGCCGGGCACTTGGCAGGTTGAGGTCAAGCTGTCTTATCTGGCCGTGAACGGAATTTGGTCGACGCCTTTGAGCCTGGGCAAAAAGGAATTTGCCAAGGCGTCCGAGGCGTCTGCGCGTCTGGTGGTGGTGACCTATTCCGGGACGACAAAAGATGTCGACGACACGCTGGCGGTGTGCTTTACCACTACGGACTTGCCTGCTGGTTTAACAATAGCGGAGGAAACGGATGAGCAGGAGCTCGGATGGATTTTCGCTCAGCGT
Organism: Pseudomonas sp. O230; assembly: GCF_045447035.1. NCBI lineage: Bacteria > Pseudomonadati > Pseudomonadota > Gammaproteobacteria > Pseudomonadales > Pseudomonadaceae > Pseudomonas > Pseudomonas sp. O230. The sequence goes on from NZ_JBJGXN010000004.1 coordinate 358,098, forward strand.
AATGCCTTGTTTGAGCCGCAAACTCCCGACATCGCAAGTCTGAAGGTGTTGGCCAATGGGCGCTTTGCCAATCAGAACGGTTTACAGCACAAGCTTTTGCTTGGCGAACGCGCGGTACTGAGTCAAAAACGGTTGCCTCCATCAGTCGTGGCTGCTGTTGATCAGACTCGAGAAGGGAAGTTAAGTAAGTTTATTTCCTTGAATTTAAATTTCGCGAGTCGAAAAAGTGTAGTGGAGGGGGCGCTTCAGGCGACCAACGTATTACAAGTTCAAGGTGTCTATGATCTTGCTGGTTATGATTTTGAATTGTTAAAATTGCATATTAAGGACGTTTTCGAATTACCGGAGGGGGGCTGGACTGCGCAATATACGATAAATAAAATCGGTGCTAATTCCATTAGTCTGTCGGTGGTGACGGAGAAAGCCTTCCCCTTTTCATTGTGTCTGGATGATGTAAATGGGAAGCCAGTTGATATAGGCGTTTATTCGGTTGGAGATTTCGTAAAAGACAATAATAATTGGTATACGTTGTCTAGAAACATTGTTCTTACGCCTAAGCAGATGGAAGCGCTCTGGCTAATCAGGCGTTCAGAGATTGAGAGTGGTGCAGGGTTCAGTGTTTTTATGTTTGATAAATCCTGGTCGTTCAAACAAAAGACAGGTACTGCGTTCGCGCTGTCTGTGTCACGGTCCACTGAAAAAGTCGCAATGGCTCTTAAAATTTTGGACGGTAATACAGTTCTTCCAGGCCAATGGCAATCCCAAAGTTCATTAGAGGGCTGGTATGAAACCCCCTGGATCGAGTATCGCTGGACGGGTGACCCAGTCGGTAAAAAACTGAGTGTTGTCTGGGGTGAAAACCCTGAAGGCCGTTATGGTCGAGACCGCTATGACATCGAGATCAAACAGGTTCCCAACGCCAGCAACGTACCTTTGCTCAGCAAACAGGCCTCCGGCGCGCAGTTTCTGGATACTCGACCACTGGCAGTCACGGGGGTCCAATGGATACGCCTCAACTCTCTTTTCGGCCCTCAACTGGTGGCCAAGGCAGCTATTTCCATCGATGAGCTCTTGTCCCTGGCCACTCAGAATACCTTTGAGCCCGGACCAGTGAGCGGCAATGTCGCTATCGATTTCAACAGCGCCCACGGGCAGTTTTACTGGGAGCTGTTTTTTCATTTGCCGTTCCTGATTGCCCATCGCCTGTGTGAAGAGCGCAACTACCAGGAATCGCAGCGCTGGTACCAATACATATTCAACCCGCACATTCGAACCGCACGCCCGGGGGAAAAGGACCCAAGTGAACGCTTTTGGCTCTGTCGTCCCTTGCTGGAACCAGGAGACCTCAGCTACGAAGCCAAAAGCCTGGTGGACCCCGATGCCATCGCGTTTTCGGACCGGATTCACTACCGCAAAGCCATTTTCATGGGGTACGTGCGCTGCATCATTGCCCACGCCGATTCGCTTTACCGGCGGTTGACCCGCGACAGCCTGGTGGCGGCGAAACTGCAATACGTGCGTGCCTTGTCGCTGATGGGCCCGGCCCCCACTGCAAAAGCCATGAGCCGCTGGACGCCTCAGTCCGCAGAAGACATTCTCGGCGCCAAACCAGTGGCCGGTGCCTCGTCGCTGGAGACGTTCGCGCGGTCATTGAACGTCGACGTCGCGAACCTGCCGGCACGAGTCAATGGGACGCCCGACTTCGAACTGTTGGGGTTGGAAGATGTGCTGCGCCCATTCACCAACGATCAATTGCTCGACACCTGGAAATACATTGAAGAGTGCCTCTGGAACATGCGGCACAACCTGACCATCGATGGCAAACCAATGTCGTTGCTGTTGTATGCGCCGCCGACCAACCCGCTCGATCTGCTGCATGCACAGGCCGGTGGTTCATCGGGCGCGTCGCGCAACGCGGGGGGCTGGCTGAATATTCCGCACTATCGTTTTCGCACGATGCTGTCCACGGCGCAAAATGCGGTGCAAACCCTTATCGGGTTTGGCCGTGAGGTGCTTCAGTTGATGGAACAGCGTGATCGTGGGCAGCTGGAAGAATTGCAGCACAGCCATGTCATTGCACTGGGGGCACATGCGGTCACCATTCAGGAGGAGACGATCAAGCAGTTGCAGGCTTCCGAAGCCGCTTCAAAGAACAGTAAAAAAATGATTGAAGAGAAGGTTACCTACTATAGGGAGGTTCGTGATAAAGGCCTTTTGGCGTGGGAAGCAGGTGGGGATGTTCTGGCGCTCGCGGGTAAGATTGTTGGTGCATCCTCTGTAGTGCCAGACGCTGCTTCCGGCGCTGCTGACACTCCCCCCAACACTGTCATGGCAACAGCAACGGCAAGCCTGCCTCCCACTCTCGTCACAGTTGTCGGTGGCGGTCAACGCGGTGCGTCATTAAACAAGTCCGCTGCAGTGATAAGGGCTGGCAGCGCAGTATCCTATGCGGCTGGCGAGGCCTCGCAGCGGGCTGCTTACTACTATCGCCGAGATCAGGAATGGGCACATCTCGAAAGCCAGGCAAACAGCGAACTGATGGTCATCGAGGAGCAGCTCAAAAGCCATCACCACACACTCCTCGCAGCCAAAGCCAGCCTGGCTCAAACGAAAAAAGCCAACGAAAATGCCCAGGAGATTTACGCGTTCTACAAAACCCGGGCCACCAACGTCGAACTCTATCGCTGGCTATTGAGCCAGATGGCCACGTTGTACTTCCAGGCCTATGACGCCGTCGTGGCGTTGTGCTTGAGCGCGGAAGCCAGCTTCCAGTACGAGATGGGTGATTTCGACACGCGGGTGATTCGTCCCAACGTCTGGATGGACAATCGCCACGGCCTGAGCGCCGGGCAGTCGATGCAGCTTGACCTGCTGCGCATGGAACGCATGTTCCTGGAGCGCAACGAGCGTCGACTGGAGCTGACCAAGACGATCTCCTTGCGCCAGCTGTTCGAGCAAGGCAAGTACGCACTGGCAACCCCCTGGGAGTCGGTGATCGGTGAACTCAAGAAGGGCAAACTCGATTTCGAGTTCAGCCAGCGGATGTTCGACAGCGATTACCCAGGTCATTACTGCCGACAGATCACCAGCCTCTCACTGTCTTTTCCGGCGGTGCTTGGCCCTTATCAGGATGTTCGCGCAACCCTTACGCAAATCAGTAGCGCCACGGTGCTCAAAGCCAACATCGATTCGCTTGATTATTTTTATGGTGCCGAAGAAAACCCAATGCCGCCCCTCGATGTTTTGCTCAACCCACGGAGCCACCAGCAAGTAGGGGTCAGCCACGGCGTTGAGGATTCCGGCATGCATCAGGTGAATTTCGGTGATGAACGCTATCTACCGTTTGAGGGCACCGGCGCTGTTTCGCAATGGCGACTCGCGTTTCCGCGATCGACATCAGTTGACCAGAATAAGCTGATCAGCAGTCTGACGGACATCATTGTGCACGTGCGTTATCTGGCGAAGGCCGGTGGTACGGCTTACACCGAAGCGGTACTGGACAAACTGGGCGATTGAGCGCGAAGCGGCCCTGAGTACGGGGTGCTGACAAACGCAATGAATGGCAGTGGGCTGCATCTACAACCATGGATCAATAGAGGTGAAATCATGATGAGCGAAGACGAAATCCAGGGCCGTAATCTGGTTAAAGATGGCAGGTTTCCTCCGACGACGTGGAGAAGTAATTGGACCCACGATGGCGTCGGGAACGCGGTGACACGTGCGGATTCTGATTACGGTAACTACCTAATGATGAATCAAAAGGCTGGTGTTTCTCAGGCATTCGATACGGCGACCTTTACTGAGGAGCAACTGACGGGGGCAAGTTATCGGATTTCATTTCAGTATGAAAACTACGGGGAGGGCGGCAACGCCGGGGTAGAGATTGAAAATGATTCCGGGAAGAGAGATTTTATTGATTTGAGCGGCAAAAAAAACAGGCAGCCGCTAGCCGACTGGAATCACTATCCCTCTTATGAGATCAAGGATGTGGAGGCGGCCGATAAAAAAATTACTTTGCGCCTGCAGGGTTCTGATTTAAGTGAGTCGTTTGGATTGCGAATCACTGACATCAGCGTGGAGCTGCATCTCGTGCCTCTCAAGTTGAGCAAGCTCGATGTCGACGGAAGGTCTTATGAGGTACCCGCCTGAGTTTGTGTGTTGCGCAACCGTTGATGGCTGCGGCAGTCTTGGGCGCGAGTGAATGGGGGGCAGGGCATGACAGTCGGTTAACTCATCCCTGCTTTTTTCCAGCTCATGTAACGCGTCACCAACGCCGCCCCCAGCTCCCCGGGCAGTGCATCTACCACCGGCACGCCATGAGCGTTCAACCGCTCATGGCATTCGGCTCGTGCATTTATGTAATCCACGGTCCCGCAATACGTCAGCGCTTCGTTCAACGTTTGCACGGGTGACTGGCGCAGGGTGTCGAGCACGTCTTCTCTCAGGCTGGCGACAAGTACCCGATGTTGCTTGCTCAGCCGATTGACGGCGGTCAGGAGTTCTTCATCGTCTTCGTCCCGTAAATTGGTGACCAGAACCACCAATGCCCGCCGCTTTTGTCGGGCCAGTAATTGGGTTGTGGCCGCTTGATAATCCGCACTGCGTTGAGTGCTGTGCAGGTCGTACACCGTGTTGAGCAACACGTTGAGTTGCCCTGCCCCTTTCACCGGCGCGAGATAACGCGGTTGATCGCTCGCAAAGGTGCTCAGCCCCACCGCATCGCCCTGGCGCAACGCCACGTAACTCAACAGCAGACAGGCATTCAGCGCGTGATCGAAATGCGCCAGTTCACCGTCCTGGCTGCGCATGCGCCTTCCGCAATCGAGCATGAAAATAATCTGTTGATCGCGCTCGTCCTGATACTCCCGCGCAATCGGGGTGCGTTGGCGGGCGGTGGCTTTCCAGTCGATCTGACGCAAGCTGTCGCCTTCGCGAAACTCCCGTAGCTGATGAAACTCCAGGCCCAGGCCGCGCCGCTGTCGCTGGCGTACGCCGAGTTGGCTGAGCCAGTTGTCCACGGCCAGCAGTTGGCCGCCGTAGAGGCGGGCAAAATCGGGGTAGACGCGGGTGTGGTCGGTGACGCTCAAAAGGCGCTGGCCGGACCACAGGCCCAATGGACTTGGCAGGTTGATTTCACAGTGATCGAAGCTGAAGTGACCTCGCTTGAGTGGGCGCACGCGGTAGCCGACCAGGCTGTGCTGGCCGGGCTGAAGTTCGACTGGCAGGGGCAGGTTTTCGAAGCTCAGGCCGTCGGGGACGTGGTCGAAAATTCGCAGGGTCAATGGCTGGGGAAAGTTGTGCTGAACCTCCAGCCGCACTTCGCTCCAGCGACCGAGTGCCAGGCTGCCGGGCATTTGTCGTGTTACCCGGGGTGAGGGCAGGCGTGTGAGGCGGGCAGCATCGAGTATTGCCAGGACCAGTAGCGCCAGCAGTAAACCCCAGTTGATCGCCAATAGACTTGAAGGCAGCGCAATGTCCAGTGCGCGCAAGGTGCCCAGTACGATGCCAATGGCCAGCAGGATTGCGAGCCAGATCAGCAGCAGGCGCGAGGGTTTCACAGGCGCGGTGCCGGCACTTGATCGAGCAGTTGCCGCAGCACGTGATCGACCTCCAGCCCTTCGATATCCAGCTCCGGTGCAAGGCGCACGCGGTGGCGCAACACCGCCAGTGCGCAGCCCTTGATGTCATCCGGAATCACGAATTCACCGCCACGCAACAAGGCCCGCGCCCGGGCGCAGCGCACCAGCGCAATGGACGCCCGAGGCCCGGCGCCGAGGGTCAGGCCGGGCCAGCTGCGGGTGGTGCGGGCCAGGCGTACGGCGTAGTCGAGGACTTGGTCGTCCAGCGGCAAATCACTGGCGATGCGTTGCAAGGCCAACACGTCCTTGGCTTGCAACACAGTGCGCAGCGGCTGCACATCGAGCATGTCGGCCCGGGTCGAACGGCTGACCTGACGCACCATGTTCAACTCCTGTTCGGCGTCAGGGTAGTCCATGCGCACCTTGAGCATGAAGCGGTCGAGTTCGGCTTCCGGCAGCGGGTAAGTGCCTTCCTGTTCGATGGGGTTTTGCGTGGCGAGCACCATGAACGGCTGCGCGATGGGCAGAGCGCGGCCTTCGAGAGTGACTTGCCGTTCCTGCATGGCTTCGAGCAACGCGGCCTGGGTTTTCGCCGGGGCGCGGTTGATTTCATCGGCGAGCAACAGGTTGGTGAATAACGGCCCTTTGCGCAGTTTGAATTGCTCGGTCTGCAGGTCGTACACCGCGTGCCCGGTGACGTCGCTGGGCATCAGATCCGGTGTGAACTGAATGCGCGCGAATTCGCCGCCAAAGCAGCGGGCGAGGGCGCGCACCAACAAAGTCTTGCCCAGCCCTGGCACGCCTTCGAGCAACACATGGCCGCCGGCAATCAGCGCGGTGAGCACGTCGTCTATCACTGTGTTCTGGCCGATCACGGCTTTTTGCAGTTCGACTCTTACCGCTTGGGCCAGGTGACTGGCGCGCTGGCGTTGCTGCTCGGCGTGGCTCGGTGCGCCGGGCTCGATCTGTTCACTCATAAGGCGTTCCTCAAGGTTTGCAGGTGGGCGACCTGACGGCTGAATTCAACGCTGGACAGCCGTTGCTTCGGTCGCGGGCTCATGGCCTGGCTGATAGCGCGTGTGGGTTGGCCGGTCAGGCGTGCGAGCACCAACCATTGTTCGGCGACGCCGAGTTGTTCAAAACCGGGATGACGGCGCCGCACCCGGCGCAGGATGTCTTGCTGCAAGGCTTGCAACAGACGGTCCTGACCGCTGTGGCGCAAGATGAAATCGGCGCTGGCACGCAGGTGTTCCTGAAGTTGCCGGCGGGCTCTGGGCATCGGTTCAATCACTGGGCCGTGGCGCACGCCGACATGCCAGAGGCCAAGGCCGATCAGGGCGATAAGTGCGACCAGTGCCTGAGGGAAATAGCGCAGCAACAAGGTCAGCAGGCTGTCGTGATCAGTGTTGAACATCAACGTCACTTGGGTGTTCGCGGTCAGGTACCAGAGCAGCCAGGCGTTGTCGTATTGGTCGATGGCCGGGGTTTTCCACAGGTCGGCATCGGTGACTACGGTGATCGAGCCGAGCCCGTGGTTGAGCTGCATCATGTGCGTGGCCTTGCTGCTGTTGGCCCAGGCTTGCGCGAGATTTTTCGGGTCTTCGAGATGGAATGCGGTATCGAAGGTGGCGTAGGCCGGCGCGTCTTCGTCCTCAAGATACAGTTTGGTCAGGTTGGGGTAAGGATCCTTGCCGGCATCCGGCGGCGGGTCCTTGAGATCTTTGCTCAATGACTGATGCACCTGGACCCGGTCGAGCAGCAGGTCATTGCTTTGGCCGGTTTTTTCATCCCATAGCGATTCGGCGATGAACAACAGACGCCCGCCGGCGCGGGTCCAGTTCATCACTTGGTCTATCTGCCGTGGGGTCATGTTGTACCGGTCGCCGAACAGCAACAGGCTGTGCTGGCGCGGGTCCAGAGCCGGCAGCACGTCGAGGCTGTTGGCATGGCCGACAGTCAGGCCCTGTCTGCGCAGGAAATGCTCGGCGGCCAGATAAGGGTTGGCCAAGGCTTCGGGCGAGGGGCCGTGATCGATGTCCGTCTGATAGGGCGTTGCCTTGAAATACAGATAAACACTCAGCGCAGCCAACAGCACAGCGAAGAACACGCCGGCCACCCGCCAGAGCCGCCGGTTCAATGCGCCGCTCCCGGACTGAACAGCGCTCGCCAGCCGTCACAGAGTTCCTGTTGCACCTGCGCGGGGGGCAGGTGATGCCCGTACGCCATGTTCTGCCAGTGCCCCGTCAGTTTTTTGCTGAAGGCCAACAACGCGGGGTGCCGCAGGTGTTCGACGCGCTCCAGCACCTCGCCTTCGGTGTCGGCCGGTTTCAGCGCCATGTTGTAGTCGTGCAGCAAGTGGCTGAGCAGGGCGCGATAGAGCAACCCGAGCGCCTCACGCGGATTGGATTGCCAGAGACTTTCAGCGCTGGCGGCAATGTCGGCGGGCAGGGTTTCGCGGCTGAGGTCCAGGCCGAATGCTTGCTGTGGTAGCGGCCGTGCGACGTTGCGCGGCAACCCCGGCCGGCGACTGACGAACGCCTGCAACCAGTCACGGTAACGCCAGACCAGCACACTGATGGCCCCGACCACCGTCCCCCACAGCAGCACTTCAATCAGGGACGCCAAGGCACCGAAACGCTGGGTATCCAGCAACTTGAGCAGCGCCTTCAGCCACTCGGGAGCTTTGCCATCGTCCTGAGTTTCGGCGTCGGGTTTGTCTTCGCCGCCAAAACGATAGCGGGTGACCGTTTCCTTGTTCTTGAACGGCGGCTGATCAAGGATCGTCTTGATGCTGTCCCGGGACGCCTGACTGGTCAGAGGCTGGTCCAGCAGACGCGGGCTGTCCGGCGAAACGACTGACTCAGCGGCCCATAGGTTTTGCGCCGCTGGCATCAGTAAAAATGCCGCCAGCAGCAGGGCGACGGCGGTACTGCTCAAGCGCTGGCGCAGGCGACGGAACACCAACTCGATATCCCAGGCCTCCAGCACCGTGCGCCGGTTCAAATAAAGGCTGAAGCCGCAGGCCACATAAATCGGTTCCCACACCACCAGCACCAACACGTAAAACACGTTGGTCAGGTGTTCCAGCCAGTTCCAGTCTTGTGTGGCGGCGGACAGCAATGTCTGCCAGCTCCAGTCGAGTTCGACCTGTTGCGGCAGGAGCAGATAAAACAGCACCATCAAGCCAATCCACAGCGCACTTTCCAGATGCACGCCGATGATCGTCAGCCAGCGCGCCGCGCCGCCGTCGCGTTGCAATAGCACCTGCAAGCGCTGTTGCCGCGCTTGCCCACTGAGGCCTTCGAGTTGCACCACCGGCATGAGGAAACTGCGACTCAGGCTCAAGCGTCGCCAGGTCAGACTGGCGAGCAATTGTGGCTTGAGCAGTCGCGGCCAGTGGCGCAGCGCCTGTTTCAAGGTGGGCGTTTCACCGAACATGGCTTTGGACAGGATGTACAACGGCAGGCGTTCGAACGCCGGTTTCAGCCACCAGAAAATGAACGCGGCAAGGGACGGTGAATCCCACAGCAACAAGGTGAGCAGGGCGAAAATCGGCAAGGTCACGATGGCCCAGCTGGTCATCAGCAGGCGTCGGTGTCGCTGGCTCAGCAGGACGCCGAGGTCCATGGCTTCCCAGGTGGTGCGGGGGCGGATCACCACGGTGGCGTCACTCAGGCGCATGACGAGTCCGTCCGGCAAACAGCAGATACATCGCCACCAGACACCAAAGCGCCGCGCCGACCAGATATTTGGTCATCGGCGTCGGCCCGGTCATCGACGACCAGTAGGCTTCAATAAACGCGGCAATCAGTAGAAACAGCATGACCCCGCAAATCAGCAATACGCTTTTGCGCGCCGCGACTCGCAAGGCTTCGGCGCGTGGCAGACGTCCCGGCGCAATCAATGCCCAGCCCAGTTGCAGGCCGGCGGCACCCGCCAGAGCAATGGCGCTGAGTTCGAAAGCGCCGTGGCCGATCACGAACGACCAGAAGGTTTGCCCGTAGCCAATCTGCGTCAGGTGCCCGGCTACCGCGCCGATCATCAAGCCATTGAAGAACAGGAAAAACACGCTGCCCAGACCAAACAGCAAACCGCTGGCGAAGGTCTGAAACGCGATGCCGATGTTGTGCATGATGTAGAAGCCGAACATGACCCAGTCTTCACTGGCCGCCCGTTCCGCCGAGCGACCCAGGTGTCCGGCGTTGGGGTCGTACATGCTTTGCATGTCACTGACCTGTTGTGCCGGGATCAGGTTGTAGACCAGGTCCGGGAACAGATACACCAGCAGCGCGAAGCCGATCAGGCTGCCGAAAAACATCAGGCTGGCGGCAAGCACGAAGCGCCACTGTTCGCGCACCAGCCGCGGAAAATCCGCGAGGATGAAACCGAGGACATTGGCACCCAGACGGCTGCGATGCCGATACAGTTGTTGATGCCCGCGCAGGACCTGTTGCTGCAACGAGTCGATCAGAAAACTGCTGTAACCGCGTTCCTGAGCCAGCGCCAGGTGCTGGCAGAGCCTTCGATAGTCTTTCGCAAAACTGGCGACCCGTGAGGTGTCTTTGTTGCGCTCCAGCCTGTCGAGCATGAGGGAAAACTGCGCCCATTCAGCCTTGTGGCGATTCTCGAAAAGACTTTGCTTCATGCGGGGCCCAACAAGCCGCGGGCGATGCCGTTGAGTTCCGCCACGGCGCGTGGCGCTGGAACCTTCAACGGTTGCGCGAGGAGGGTGGCGAGCTCGGTGACCCGTGCTTCGGAGAGTTCCCCCTGGCGTTCGGCAAACCCGAGGATGGCGCGTTGCTCGGTCAGCGTCAGGGAGAAGGCCGGACGTCGTGGTTCAGCGTCGGGCACTTGCGGTCGGGTGAGCGGCTGTTCGCGGTAGATCACCAGCGTGCCGGCGGCCAGGTCGCCGAGGCGTTTGAAGCTGGGATGTTGCAGGCAACTGATGGCGCCGAGGAAATAGCCGAACGGCAACAGGTCGACGAATCGCAGCAGGTTGCGCAGCAGCGAAGCGGACCAGCCGATCGGTGTGCCGTCATCCTGCACGACCCGCAGGCCCATCCATTGCTTGCCCGGCGAGCACCCCTGATTGAGCACTTCGAACAACACCATGTACCACCAGCTCACGGCGAACAGCAGGATTGAGCCCAGCCCGGCGCCGAGTTTCCCCAGAAACGCCAGGACAATAAACAGCAGGCCCAGAATCAACCCGCGCAGCCCGAGGTCGATGGAGAACGCCAGCGCACGCACCATCAACCCGGCCGGGCGCAGTGGCAAGTCGATGCCTTCCGGCGTTTCAACCTGATACCGCGTATCCAGTGGCGGGGACAGCGTCGCTTTCCTTGGCAGTGCTGTGGTCTCGAGCATGGGCAACCTGATGATGTGGCCTGATCGGGATTCTCTGTGGGTCCGATGCTAGCAGCCTCACGGGGGAAAACGACATAACTATGTATTGCACGGTGCGTGGTCAGAGGTGATTGAATGCAAGATTGCTGGCCGGGGCGGGATGTGAGCGCCTAGACTTCGCCGATCTTCAGTTCAGGAATAGCCCGTGACCTCGATCTTCTGGTACGACTATGAAACCACCGGCATCAACCCGCGTTGTGACCGTCCGCTGCAAGTGGCGGGGCTTCGCACTGACTTTGATCTCAATGTCATAGACGAGCCGGTCAATCTTTATTGCCAGCCCAGTGAAGACATCCTGCCGCATCCGATGGCCTGCGCGATCACCGGCATCACGCCAGGCCAACTCACCGAGCACGGTTTGAGTGAAGCCGATTTCATGACTCGGGTACACGCGCAGCTGGCGGCGCCGGGCACCTGTGGCGCGGGTTACAACACCTTGCGTTTCGATGACGAGATGACTCGTTACAGCCTGTACCGAAATTTCTTCGACCCCTATGCCCGCGAGTGGCAGGGCGGGAACAGTCGTTGGGACCTGATCGATGTGGTGCGAGCGGCGTATGCCTTGCGGCCCGATGGCCTGGTTTGGCCGACGGACGCCGAAGGGCGGGTGACGCTCAAACTCGAACGCTTGACCGCCGCCAATGGCATCGATCACGGCAATGCGCACGAAGCATTGTCGGACGTTCGCGCGACCATCGCGCTGGCGCGTTTGATTCGGGAAAAACAGCCGAAGCTCTACGATTGGCTGTTTCAGTTGCGCAGCAAACAAAAGGTGCTGGATCAGGTTCGGCTGTTGCAGCCGATGGTGCACATTTCCGGGCGTTTTTCGGCGGCACGCAGTTATGTCGGGGTGGTGTTGCCGCTGGCCTGGCATCCACGCAACAAGAACGCGTTGATTGTCTGTGACCTGCACCTGGACCCTCAGGGGTTGCTGGATCTGGATGCCGAGACCTTGCGCCAGCGTTTGTATACCCGCCGTGATGAACTGACCGAGGGCGAATTGCCGGTGCCGCTCAAACTTATCCACATTAACAAGTGCCCGGTGGTGGCGCCGTTGTCGGTGCTGCGTCCTGATGATCAGCAACGCCTGGGGCTGGATATGGCGCTTTATCAGGAGCGCACGCTGCGGCTAAGTGCCGCACAAACAGTTTGGCGCGATAAAGTTCAGGCCATTTATACCCGCGAGGATTTCGCCCAGAGCCAAGACCCTGAACAACAGTTATGCGATGGTTTTATCGGTGATCGGGACCGGCGTCTTTGTGAGCAAGTCCGCGCGGCTGACCCGGCGCAATTAGCGCAAGAACAATGGCCGTTCGATGATGAACGTTTGCCTGAATTATTGTTTCGATATCGCGCACGTAACTTTCCCGATACGTTGAGTTTCGAAGAGCAAGAACGCTGGCGAATATTCTGTCTGCAACGTTTGTCAGCGCCCGAGTGGGGGGCGCCCAATACCCTGGAATCATTCGTAGAAGCCGCAGCCCAATTGAACATTACTGCGACGCCGTTCCAGCAAGAGGTGCTCAATGAGTGGAACAATTATGTCCAGACATTGCGCAAACGTTTGAATCTTTGAAAATGAAAAAAACTCAGGCCTGAATTTCAGGCATAAAAAAACGCCAGCGATTGCTGGCGTTCTTTTTTGTCGCGGATGTGGCTGCGACAAGCTTTGCGGCTTAGCCCAGCAGGGTAGCCCAGCCTTCAACCACGTCACCGCCCCACTTGGCTTTCCACTCTTTCAGGGTTTTGTGGTTGCCACCTTTGGTTTCGATGACTTCGCCGTTGTGCGGGTTTTTGTATTGTTTAACTTTGCGAGCACGCTTGGTGCCAGTAGTTTTTACTGCGCCGCCGCGTGGTGCCTTGGTTTTGGACTCTGGATCCAACAGCGCAATGATGTCACGCAGGGACTTGGAGTATTCGCCCATCAGGGTGCGCAGTTTGCCTTCGAATTCCAGCTCGGTTTGCAGTTTGTCGTCTTGGGACAGGTTCTTCAAACGGGCTTGCAGCTCTTTGATAGCTTCTTCGGTGGCACGATATTCGTTGATCAAGGACATGGGGACTACCTTATGTTGGGCGCTGGATGGCAGGTGACAGTGCGGCAATAATAGTCAGGGTGTTTCATCAAGTAAACATTTAAACCGGAGTTTATTTAAATTAGTTTTCGTGAATAGGGCACAGGCTGGATGTGCAGTTAAATAGTGTGACCCAGGTATCACAGATATTCACAATTGAGCACTTGAAGATTGGCAGCAAGAGCACCATTGCGCGGGTGAACGGGGCCTTTAAAGCTTGTGCCTGGCGTCCTCGCTCAACGCAAGGTGTCATCTATACTGCAGTTTTTGTGCGCAATGGCTAGAATGGCGGCCTTTGCGAAGTTCTGGAGTTTCCCCCTCATGCGCACTTTTCGGCTAGTGATTGCTTGCCCGGACCGCGTCGGCATCGTTGCTAAAGTCAGTAACTTTCTGGCGTCACATAACGGCTGGATCACTGAAGCGAGCCATCACTCGGATAATCTCAGTGGCTGGTTCTTCATGCGTCACGAAATTCGGGCCGATTCTCTGCCTTTCGGTATCGAGGCCTTCCGCGATGCGTTCGCGCCGATTGCTGAAGAGTTCTCGATGAACTGGCGCATTACCGATACCGCGCAGAAGAAGCGCGTGGTGTTGATGGCCAGCCGCGAGTCCCATTGCCTGGCTGACTTGCTGCACCGCTGGCACAGCGATGAACTGGACTGCGAAATTTCCTGCGTGATCTCCAACCATGATGATTTGCGCAGCATGGTCGAGTGGCACGGCATTCCGTACTACCACGTGCCGGTCAATCCGCAGGACAAAGAGCCGGCGTTCGCTGAAGTCTCGCGCCTGGTCAAACAGCACGATGCTGAAGTGGTAGTACTTGCCCGTTACATGCAGATCCTGCCGCCCGAGTTGTGCAGCGAATATGCGCACAAGGTCATCAACATTCACCACAGCTTCCTGCCGTCGTTCGTCGGGGCCAAGCCTTATCACCAGGCTTCCATGCGTGGGGTGAAGTTGATCGGTGCGACTTGCCACTATGTGACCGAAGAACTGGACGCCGGCCCGATCATCGAGCAAGACGTTGTGCGCGTCAGCCACAGCGACAGCATCGAAGACATGGTGCGTTTCGGTCGCGACGTCGAGAAGATGGTGCTGGCCCGCGGTCTGCGTTATCACCTGGAAGACCGGGTGCTGGTGCACGGCAACAAGACCGTAGTGTTCTGATACCCGCACGACACGGTTGAAATTCGAAGGGCCTGGGCGTTCAATCGCTCAGGCCCTTCGCCGTTTCTGCACTGAGGACATGACCATGGCCGATCCATTGGACAAAGCCACCGCCAAAGCCCCCGCGACATTGGGGGAGGGGTGTTTGAGCCGCTATGACCCGGATGACTTGGGCCCTGAAGATGGCACGGAGTTTCCGGGGGCGGCGGAGTTGTGGGAGGCGTTGAATCCTAAACCTGATACTGACCTTGCAGGAGCCGGCTTGCCGGCGAAGCGGTCTTGAGGTCTGGCGCCTGGCTGTTTTGATTGTGTCCATATCCGTTTTTGCGGTAACGGCTACCTAACAACACCGCGAGGCGGCCCGTTTCTTCAAGCGTACGCATTCCCCTGTGGGAGCTGGCTTGCCAGCGATGGAGGTTAACGATAACGCGTGCTGTCTGAATGAACGCGCCGTCTGGCCCCCCATCGCTGGCAAGCCAGCTCCCACAGTGGATTGTTGGCAGACGCCTAAGCCCTAAGCCTGCCCAAACCTCATCAACTTCTTCAACAACGGCCGCCCAAGCATCAACAAAAACACCGGCCCCCCCACCACCAGATAAAAGTAATACGTCACCGCCCGCCAAATCAGAATCGCCGCCGCCGCCGTGGATTTCCCCACCATGGGTGCCAGCAAGGCGGCCGAGGTCAACTCCGCCGCCCCCGCGCCACCCGGCAGCAGACTGAACTGCCCCGCGCTCAGCGAAAGCATCTGAATCAGAAAACTCCAGGCCCACTGCAAATCCGCGCCGAGCCCACGCAACGCCAGGTACAGCACGCTGTAGCGCAGCAGCCAATGCACACAGGTCAGGGCAAACACCTTGATCAATGTCTGAAAGGGCAACTTCAGCGTGTCAGTGAACGCCGCAAGGAAGTGCAGGAGTTTTCGCGCCCAGCGCAGACGCGTGGTGCCTTTGACATTGAGGCGAGCGAGCAGCCGCCCGCTCAGGCGAATAAGCAGTCGATGGTAGCGCGCGATCACCACACAACTGAGCAGCCCGCCGAACATCGACATCGCACTGACGGTCAGCAGCCACTCCATGCGTTCGCTGAGGTGCTGAAACAGCGCATAAATCAGAATCCCGCTTAACGCGCAGAGAAAGAACAGCAGATCGCTGAGCTGGTCCATGGCGAAAACCGCGCTGCCCCGTGCCGGCCGCACCCCGTTGCGCGCCAGCAGCGCCATGATGGTCAGCGGTCCGCCGCTGCCGCCGGGTGTGGCGCAGTAGGCGAACTCGGCGGCCATCACCACGCCGAGGCTTTTGACCGGGCTGACCTTGTCGCGCTGATCGCCCAACAACAGGCGCAAGCGCATCGTGTTCACCACCCAGCACAGCAGGATCATGCCGAACATGATCAGCAGCCAGCTCAATGGAAAGCTTTGCAACCGCGACCAGGTCTGGTTGCCGCCAAGCAGCAGCGGAATCAGCACCGCCGCGAGCAGCGCGACAAACAGCAGAATCCCCCGGCTCATGCGGCGCGACCGACACAGTCGCCGTGCCGCGCCAGCCAACGCGCCTTGGTCATCGGCACCCGGCCCTGGTCGAGCAATCGCTTGAGAGTTTGCAGCCAGTAATCGCGTGCGAACCGATGACGCATGTCCACCGGGTGCAGGCCCAGACGAATCACCGGCGCCTGGCGCCAGCGTTGTTCGCGCTGATCGCTGACGAGCTTCGACAAGCCGCGCCGCCAGGCACTGCGCGCACTCCAGACCAGTCCCGGCGCATTGACCGGGGTGAAATCCGGCAGACGAAACAGATGCTGCGGATCGCTGGTGTAACTCAGTGGCAACTGGCGCAAGGCCTTGCGCGTACCTTCGCTCATCAGCCAGGCCGGGGCGACGAATCCTTCGAGCGGCCAGTTAAAGCGATGGAACAATTCGATACCCGCTCGCAGACGCGCTAGGGCAGCGTCTTGGGACAGTCTGTAAAACTCGCCTTCGTGGGTATAAATGCGGCGCATGAACCAGTCTCGTGGCGTGATGGGCGGCGACTCATCATCACAATGAAAATAGCCGTGCAGCGCCAGTTCGTCACCTCGGGCGACACGGCTGGTCAGCACGCGGCGGAACCCCGGGTGTGCCTCCAGATCGTTGTGTCTGTGGAAGTCCGGCACCACCAGCCAGGTCATCGGCACCTCGCCCAAGGCGTCGACGGCTTCGACAAAAGGTTGGTAATCGGCCCAGGTGTGCGGCGCGACGTCATGCAGCACGAGTAACAGACTGGGCGCGGTCATGGGCTCAAGCATTGGCGGCCAGCGGCCATTGGCTGCCGAGGACGGCGTGATAATGGCCCAGCAGGCTGTTGACCACCGTGTCCCACGAGTAATGCCGTTCGACATGGCGGCGCGCCAGTTGGCCGAGCGCGGCGCTACCCGAACTGAACAACTCCCGTACCGCGTTGGCCATTGCCACCGGGTCGTTCGGTGCGCAAAGCAGCCCGCATTCTCTGTTGATGATTTCCTCAAAGGCCCCAGCGGCCACGGCCACCACCGGAATGCCGCTGGCCATGGCTTCGAGGATCACCAGGCCAAACGTTTCCTGGTCACCGGCATGCAGCAGCGCATCGGCGCTGGCCATCAGCCTCGCCACCTGTGCCGCCGGGCAGAATTCATCGATGACGGTGACGTTGTCCGGGACCGCGGCCGGCATCGACGAGCCCACCAGCAGCAGGTGATAACGCCGGCCCAGGCGTCGCATGCACTCGAGCAGCACCGGCAGGTTCTTTTCCTTGGAACCACGCCCGGCAAAAATCAGCAGGTGCGTATTTTCATCGATGCCCAGTTCGGTCCGCAGACCCGAGTCTCGGGCGTCGGGATGAAAGGTTTGCAGATCGACGCCCAACGTTTGGACAAAAACGTTGTTCACACCCAGGCTGGTCAGTTTGTCGGCCATGATCCGGCTCGGCGCCAAGACCCGGTCGAAGTTGCCGTAGAGCTTTTTGACATACGCTTCGACGTTGGTTGTGAGCCAATTGCCCATGCGATTGCTGACCAGCAGCGGCAAGTCCGAGTGATAAAAGCCGATCACGGGCACATCGAGTTGGCGGCGGGCATCGAGCGCCGCCCAGGCTGTGAGATACGGGTCGCCGACTTCGATCAGATCGGGCTGCAAATCCTGCAGGACATTTCGCCAAGGGGCGAGACGGAGAGGGAAGCGATAGCCCTTGCCGAAGGGCAGGGCGGGGGCCGGTACCGTGAAAACGCCATCCTGTTCGCTCAGGTGTGAGCCGGGGATCAACAGGCTATGGCGAATGCCGGGCTTGACCCCCAGGCGACGGTGTTTTGCATCCAGATACGTGCGCACGCCACCGCTGGCAGGGGCGTAGAACATGGTTATGTCAGCGATATGCACGATGAACATCCCTCCGGTCCCGTGGCGCTCCCTCGGTTGACCTTTATGAAGGATAGATGTTCGGTTGGGGTTTTGTGGCGGGTGCAGCAAGTTGTGCGGTGTCTGGCAGGGCCTCATCGCGGGCAAGCCCGCTCCCACAATGATTTTTGGTGGACACTAATTATGTGTACAACTGGGATCACTGTGGGAGCGGGCTTGCCCGCGAAGGGGCCCGCAAGAGCGACTTAAATCCTGAAACTGCCTACCAACTGCTTGAGACGGGCCGCCTGCTGCTCCAGGTCCGAACACGCCCGCAACGTCGATTGCAGGTTTTCCACGCCTTCCTGGTTCAGCGTATTGATCTCGGTAATGTCGACGTTGATCGACTCCACCACCGCTGTCTGTTCCTCGGTCGCCGTCGCCACGGACTGGTTCATCCCGTCGATCTCGCCAATGCGCAGCGTCACGCTGTTCAGGCGCTCGCCCGCCAGGTTGGCGATCTCCACGCTGTCCTGACTGTGGCGCTGGCTGTCGCTCATGGTGCTGACGGATTCGCGGGCGCCGACTTGCAGCTCCTCGATCATGGTCTGCACCTGCTGCGCCGATTCCTGCGTGCGGTGCGCGAGGTTGCGCACTTCATCGGCCACCACGGCAAAACCACGTCCGGCTTCACCGGCACGCGCCGCTTCGATCGCGGCGTTGAGCGCCAGCAGGTTGGTTTGCTGGGAAATGCTGGTGATCACTTCGAGAATCTGCCCGATGTTCACGGTTTTGCTGTTCAGCGATTCGATGTTGGTACTCGATGCGCTGAGCATGCTCGACAGTTGGTTCATCGCGACGATGCTGCGATCCACCACCTGTTGACCGTCTTCGGCGAGGCTGCGCGCATCGCTGGCCTGACTCGACGCCTGGGCGGCGTTGCGCGCAATTTCCTGGGCTGCAGCACCGAGCTGATTGATCGCGGCGGCAACGCTGCTGGTGCGCGAAGCTTGCTGGTCGGAGTTGTACATCGACGAGTTGGAGGCCGCGACCACACGCAGCGCCACTTCGTTGACCTGGCCGGTAGCCGAAGAGACTTCGCGGATCGAGGTGTGAATGCGCTCCACGAAACGGTTGAACGCGGTACCGAGCAGGCCGAATTCATCGTTGTTCTGGATCGTCAGGCGTTTGGTCAGGTCGCCCTCACCGTCGGCGATGTCGGCCATGGCGCGGGTCATGACGTGCAGCGGCTGGATCAGGATGCGGATCAACATGCCCAGCAAGGCAATGATGAACGCGACTGCGATGACGGTCGCAATCACTGCCGAAGCGCGGAATTCGCTGAGTTTCGCGAAGGCTTTGTCTTTATCCACCGACAGACCGATGTATCAGTTGACGGAAGACAGGCCTTTGATCGGGGTGAAAGTGACGATGCGGGTCTTGCCATCGACTTCTATTTCACTGAAATCGCTGCTGATGCGCGGCGTGTTTTTCGGATACGCCTCGGTCAGGGATTTCATCACCAGCGCTTTGTCCGGGTGCACCAGGATCTTGCCGTCGGCGCTGACCAGGAACGCATAGCCCATGCCATCGAAGTCCAGCGCATTCAGGCTGTCAGCGATCACTTGCAGGCTCAGGTCACCACCGACCACACCGATATTCTGACCGTCCTTGAGCACGCTGTTGACGATGGAAATGACCAGTTGGCCAGACGCCAGATCGATGTAGGGTTCGGTCAGTGCCGAGCCGCTGGTGCTTTGGGCGCTCTTGTACCAGGGGCGGGCGCGCGGGTCATAGCCATCCGGCATTTTGCTGTCCGGGCGGATGATGAAGGTGCCATCCTTGTTGCCCAGGTAAGCACCCATGAAGGTCGACGTCACCGCCTTCTGCTCCAGCAGCTTGGCGACGTTGCCAATGTCAGTGTTCAGCGCGGCGTTTTGTGAGAGGTTTTCGATCAGCAGACTGCGCCCGGTCAGCCAGGTCTGGATATTGTTGGCCGTCACGCCGCCCATTTTTTGCAGATTTTTGTCCAGGTCCTCGCGAATGGCGTTGCGCTGCAGATAGTCGTTGTACAAGGTGAACGAGGCGAACGCGGCAATGACGATGAGCGCGGCGGCAAGCAGGATTTTATGGCTGAAGCGCAGATTTTTGTTCATGGCTTGGGGTTCCGCTAAGGTCTTAATGCCCAAGGCGTGCTTTTATAAAGAAACGCACTGTGGGCGGTCATGAAAACAAGCTGATATTTCCGTCCTCTCCTTAGGGGGATTATTTAGGCTTTTCAGTCTTTTATATCGGCAGTGCAGGATTAAAGATTAACCAAAGGTGACCAAATGCCTGATTCATCGCAACTCGTTATCGGTGCCGATCTCGCGGGGCAACCGATCGCCCAGGCCATGCGCCTGGCGAACCGTCACGGTCTGGTCGCAGGCGCTACCGGGACCGGCAAGACCGTGACTTTGCAACGACTGGCCGAAGCGTTCAGCGATGCCGGCGTGGCCGTGTTTGCGGCGGATATCAAAGGTGACCTGTGCGGCCTCGGCGCTGCCGGCAACCCGCAGGGCAAGATCGCCGAGCGAATCGCCGGGATGCCCTGGCTGAACCACACACCTCAGGCGTATCCGGTCACCTTGTGGGACATCCACGGTCAGTCCGGTCATCCCTTGCGCACAACCTTGAGCGAAATGGGCCCGCTGTTGATTGGCGCCCTGCTGGAGTTGACCGACAGTCAGCAGTCGGCGCTGTATGCCGCGTTCAAGGTCGCGGACCGCGAAGGCCTGTTGCTGCTGGACTTGAAGGACCTGAAGGCGCTGCTCAATCACCTGCGCGACCATCCTGAATTGCTGGGCGATGACGCCGCACTGATGACCACCGGTTCCAGCCAGGCCCTGTTGCGCCGATTGGCGACCCTGGAGCAACAAGGCGCTGAAGCCTTGTTCGGCGAGCCGGCGCTGCAACTCGAAGACATTCTGCAACCGACCGCCGAGGGGCGCGGGCGTATCCACTTGCTGGATGCCAGCCGCCTGGTGCATGAAGCGCCGAAGGTCTACGCGACGTTCCTGTTGTGGCTGCTGGCAGAGCTGTTCGAGCAACTGCCGGAGCGCGGCGATGCCGACAAACCGCTGCTGGCGCTGTTTTTCGACGAAGCGCATTTGTTGTTCGCCGATACGCCCAAGGCGTTGCAGGAGCGACTGGAGCAAGTGGTGCGGTTGATTCGTTCGAAAGGCGTGGGCGTGTATTTCGTCACCCAATCGCCGGGCGACTTGCCGGATGACGTGCTGGCGCAGCTCGGCCAGCGCATCCAGCATGGCTTGCGTGCGTTCACCGCCAAGGAGCAGAAATCCCTGCGGGCGGTGGCCGACGGTTTCCGGCCCAACCCGGCCTTCGATGCCTTGTCGGTGTTGACCGAACTGGGGATTGGCGAGGCGCTGGTCGGCACGTTGCAGGACAAGGGCACGCCGGAGATGGTCCAGCGCGTCCTGGTGGCGCCACCGCAATCACGGATTGGGCCGCTGAGCGAAACCGAGCGCACATTGCTGATCGCCGGTTCGCCGTTCAAAGGACGCTATGACAAACCGGTGGACCGCGAGTCGGCCTATGAAGTGCTGATGGGGCGCAAAGGCTTGACGCCAGAACCCGAAGCCGCGCCGGGCAAACCTGTGCCAGAGGAACCGAGCTTCACCGACAAGGCCGGGGAGTTCCTTGGCACGGCGGCAGGACAGGCGCTGAAATCGGCGATGCGACAGGCGGCCAATCAATTGGGCCGACAGTTGGTGCGCGGGTTGATGGGGTCATTGCTCGGCGGTAGCAAGCGCCGCTAGCGAGTGGGCGCAAGCTAAAGCCGGTCTCGCTCCCACCATGGATGTGTGTCAGTCCTTGGGTTTGGCGTGAGCCGCCAACCGCTCCAGCGCTGCTCGCAGATTAGGATCGCTGATCCCCTCCGCCGTCGCCTGAATCGTCGCGCCCGCATCGCTGGACAAACTGATGGTATGCCCGGCCGCTCCTTGCTGAACGGTCGGCGGTTGCACCTTGAACAGAATCCGCGTCAGGCTGGCAAACTCATCGAACATCTGTAATTGCCGTTGCAGACGCTTCTGTTGATAACGCAGGCGCGTTGCCCAATGACCGTCAGTGACAATCAGCAACAGACTGCCTTCGCGCCACGACGCCACATGGCAATGCTCGCGGGCGGCGGGCTGCAATTGGCTTTCGAGCAGGCGTTGTAAATGACCCAGGCGTTGAGCGTGGCCAAAAATGGCTTTCAGCGGTTTGGCTTCGCGAAGCAGAACAGCGGGTGCTCTGGCCGTAAGAGGGCGAAATGCCATGATCAGACACCTGAAGTAACAGAGCCGCCATGGTAGCAGAAAGCACTGGATGCGCCCGAGCCATTGCTTTGCGCGTGCTTTACCCATTAAATCAACAAGTAACTTCTGCTGTAACTGGCTTGAAGTTCAGCAAAAAGCCCTTATTTTAAGTGAGCCCCGTAACTGCGCAGTGCATGCATCGTGGAATAACGCCACTTTCCTCACCATCGTTTCCGGGTAGAATGCTCGTTCGCATGCGGCCATGAGGGCTGCACGGGCGACTCACGGGGCCGCCCTCCATCCCTTTAGTGTGGAAGATCCTGCCGATATGTTTGCGCCTTTGTTAAAGAAACTTTTTGGAAGCAAGAACGAGCGTGAAGTCAAACGCATGCTCAAGACGGTGCAATTCGTCAATGCCTTCGAAGAGCAAATGGTGGCCCTTTCGGACGATCAATTGCGTGCCAAGACAGATGAGTTCAAGGCCCGCATCGCCAAAGGGGAAACCCTCGACAAGCTGCTGCCAGAAGCCTTTGCGGTCGCACGCGAAGCCGGCAAGCGCGTCATGGGTATGCGTCACTTCGATGTCCAGCTGATCGGCGGCATGACCTTGCATGAAGGCATGATCGCGGAAATGCGTACCGGTGAAGGCAAGACCCTGGTGGCTACACTGGGCGTTTACCTCAACGCGCTGTCCGGCAAAGGCGTGCACGTGGTGACCGTGAACGACTACCTGGCCCGCCGTGACGCCAACTGGATGCGTCCGCTCTACGAATTCCTCGGCATGACGGTCGGTGTGGTCACGCCATTCCAGCCGCCGGAAGAGAAGCGTCTGGCCTACGCCGCCGACATTACCTACGGCACCAACAACGAATTCGGTTTCGACTACCTGCGCGACAACATGGCGTTCAGCATGGAAGAAAAATTCCAGCGCGAACTCAACTTTGCCGTGATCGACGAAGTCGACTCCATCCTCATCGACGAAGCCCGTACCCCGCTGATCATTTCCGGTCAGGCCGAGGACAGCTCCAAGCTGTACATCGAGATCAACAACCTGATCCCGCAGCTGGAACTGCACGTTGAAGAAGTCGAAGGCGAAGTCACCAAGGCCGGTCACTACACCGTTGACGAGAAGACCCGTCAGGTCGAACTCAACGAAGCCGGTCACCAGTTCATCGAAGACATGCTGACCCGTGTCGGCCTGCTGGCTGAAGGCGAAAGCCTGTATTCAGCGCACAACCTGGGCCTGCTGACCCACGTTTATGCCGGCCTGCGTGCGCACAAGCTGTTCAATCGCAACATCGAATACATCGTGCAGGACGGTCAGGTAGTCCTGGTCGACGAACACACCGGTCGTACCATGCCGGGTCGCCGTCTGTCCGAGGGCCTGCACCAGGCCATCGAAGCCAAGGAACATTTGAACATCCAGGCCGAAAGCCAGACATTGGCCTCGACCACGTTCCAGAACTACTTCCGTCTGTACAACAAGCTGTCCGGCATGACCGGTACTGCGGACACCGAAGCGTTCGAATTCCATCAGATCTATGGTCTGCAGGTCATGGTCATCCCGCCGAACAAGCCTTTGGCGCGTAAAGACTACAACGACCTGGTGTTCCTGACTGCCGACGAGAAATACGCGGCGATCATCAACGACATCAAGGAGTGCATGACCCAGGGCCGTCCGGTGCTGGTGGGTACTGCCACTATCGAAACTTCCGAGCACATGTCTGCGCTGCTGCAGAAGGAAGGTATCGAGCACAAGGTCCTGAACGCCAAGTTCCACGAAAAAGAAGCCGAGATCATTGCTCAGGCCGGTCGTCCAGGCGCACTGACCATCGCCACCAACATGGCCGGTCGTGGTACCGACATCCTGTTGGGCGGTAACTGGGAAGTGGAAGTCGCGTCTCTGGAAGATCCAACGCCGGAGCAGATTGCCCAGATCAAGGCCGACTGGCAGAAGCGTCACCAGCAAGTGCTCGAATCGGGCGGTTTGCAGGTTATTGCGTCCGAGCGTCACGAATCGCGCCGTATCGACAACCAGTTGCGTGGTCGCGCCGGTCGTCAGGGTGACGCCGGTTCCAGCCGTTTCTATCTGTCGCTGGAAGACAGCCTGATGCGCATCTTTGCCTCTGACCGGGTGAAGAACTTCATGAAGGCATTGGGCATGCAGTCCGGTGAAGCGATCGAGCACCGCATGGTGACCAACGCCATCGAGAAGGCTCAGCGCAAGGTTGAAGGCCGCAACTTCGACATCCGCAAACAACTGCTCGAGTTCGACGACGTCAACAACGAACAGCGTAAAGTGATCTATCACATGCGTAACACGTTGCTGGCCGCCGACAACATCGGTGAAACCATCGCCGACTTCCGTCAGGACGTACTCAACGCGACTGTCAGCGCCCACATTCCACCGCAATCGCTGCCTGAGCAGTGGGACGTGGCCGGTCTGGAAGCGGCGTTGCAGAGCGACTTCGGTGTGGCGCTGCCGATCCAGCAATGGCTCGACGAAGACGATCACCTGTACGAAGAGACCCTGCGCGAGAAACTGATGCAGGAGCTGATCGCGGCGTACAACGAGAAAGAAGACCAGGCAGGCGCCGAGGCGCTGCGTACCTTCGAGAAGCAAATCGTTCTGCGCGTTCTGGACGATCTGTGGAAAGACCACCTGTCGACCATGGACCACCTGCGTCACGGCATCCACTTGCGTGGCTATGCGCAGAAGAACCCGAAGCAAGAGTACAAGCGCGAGTCGTTTACGCTGTTCTCCGAGTTGCTGGATTCGATCAAGCGCGACTCGATCCGTGTGCTGTCGCACGTCCAGGTTCGCCGTGAAGACCCGATCGAAGAAGAACAACGCCTGCGTCAGGAAGCCGAAGCACTGGCGGCGCGCATGCAGTTCCAGCACGACGAAGCACCGGGTCTCGAACAACCCGAACTGCTCGGTGAAGAGGTTGATGTAGCCCTCGCCATCGCACCGGTTCGCAACGAACAGAAGCTGGGCCGTAACGAGCTCTGCTACTGCGGTTCGGGCAAGAAATTCAAGCATTGCCACGGGCAGATCCAGTAAAACCCGTTTCATACGCTGAAATATCCGCGCCGCGACCGGCATCAGCCGTCGCGGCGTTTTGCCATTTACACCACCGTTCTTCCTGAAAGCGGTGCTGACATCATTTATTAAGGAGCGCATTCATGGCTGTTGGTCTTGGTCCTTTGCCAACGTTGCACCCGGTTGCCGGTTTTGAACTCGGTATCGCTTCGGCCGGCATCAAGCGCCCGGGGCGCAAGGATGTCGTGGTCATGCGCTGCGCCGAAGGTTCGACCGTGGCGGGTGTGTTTACCCTGAACGCCTTTTGCGCCGCTCCGGTGATCCTCGCCAAGCAACGCGTGCAAGGCCCGGTGCGTTACCTGCTGACCAACACTGGCAATGCCAACGCCGGCACTGGCGAACCAGGTCTGGCCGCCGCCGAGCGCACCTGCGCGAAGCTGGCTGAACTGACCGGCGTGGATGCCAGCCTGGTGCTGCCTTACTCCACGGGTGTGATCGGCGAACCGCTGCCGGTCGAGAAGATCGAAGGCGCGTTGCA
Organism: Pseudomonas sp. O230; assembly: GCF_045447035.1. Taxonomy (NCBI): domain Bacteria; kingdom Pseudomonadati; phylum Pseudomonadota; class Gammaproteobacteria; order Pseudomonadales; family Pseudomonadaceae; genus Pseudomonas; species Pseudomonas sp. O230. The sequence continues at coordinate 383,553 of NZ_JBJGXN010000004.1, forward strand.
AGCGGCTCTCGACGACCTGTCGGTGAACAATTGGGAAGCGGCCGCCACCGGCATCATGACCACCGATACCCTGCCGAAGGGCGCCAGCCGCCAGTTCCAGCATGACGGCGTGACCATCACCGTCACCGGCATCAGCAAAGGCGCGGGCATGATCCGTCCGAACATGGCCACCATGCTCGGCTACATCGCCACTGACGCCAAAGTCTCCCGCGATGTGTTGCAAAACCTGTTGCTGGACGGCGCCAACAAGTCGTTCAACCGCATCACCATCGATGGAGACACCTCGACCAACGATTGCTGCATGCTGATTGCCACCGGTCAGGCTGCGCTGCCGGAAATCACCTCCGCCAGTGGTGAGTTGTTCGCCAAGCTGAAGCAGGCCGTGTTCGAAGTGTGCTTGGACGTGGCCCAGGCCATCGTTCGTGACGGCGAAGGCGCGACCAAGTTCGTCACCGTTGAAGTCAACGGCGGCGGCAATCACCAGGAATGCCTGGACGTCGGCTACACCGTGGCGCACTCGCCGCTGATCAAGACCGCGCTGTTCGCCTCCGACCCGAACTGGGGCCGCATCCTGGCGGCGGTCGGCCGTGCTGGCGTACCGAACCTGGACGTGAGCAAGATCGACGTGTTCCTCGGCGAAGTCTGCATCGCCAGCCGGGGCGCCCGCGCATCGACCTACACCGAAGCCCAGGGCGCGGCGGTGATGCAGCAGGAAGAAATCACCATCCGTATCGAACTGGGTCGCGGCGACTGCAGCGAAACCATCTGGACCACCGACCTGTCCCACGAATACGTGAAGATCAACGCCGAATACCGTACCTGATTCCTCTGTAGGAGCCGGCTTACCGGCGAAGGCGTCTTCAGCAGCGATTGATAGGTTGAAGCCGCTGCCGCTATCGCTGGCAAGCGAGCTCCTTCAGTTGACCCCGTCGGCCACAAGACTGGTGGCTGACGAAGATCCCTGTGGGAGCGGGCTTGCCCGCGATGACGGCCGACCGGACTCCAGAGATTCTGGCTCGTCCCCTCTGACAAGAAGGCACCTAGCATGTCCTTGCACCTGATCATCGGCGACAAACTGCATTCCTCCTGGTCCCTGCGCGGCGCGCTGGCCCTTGACCTGGCCGGTGCCCCGTACACCGAAGAACTGATCAAACTGAACCAGCCGGACACCCGTGAGCGGTTGCTCAAGCATTCGCCAACCGGCAAAGTCCCGCTGCTGAAAACCGAGCACGGTACCGTTGCCGATTCCCTGGCGATTGCCGAGTACCTCGCCGAACAGTTCCCCGACGCTGGCCTCTGGCCTAAAGATACCGCCGCCCGCGCCCAGGCACGTTCGGCGTGCGCCCAGATGCATGCCGGTTTCTTCGCCATGCGCGGCAACATGCCGTTCGACCTGAGCCGCGACGCCCCGTTGTCGCCAACGCCGGCTGACGTCCAGGCGGACATCGAACGCATGCTGGCGTTGTGGGCGGAGTGCCGGGCAGTCGCGAGCGAAGCCGGTCCATTCCTGTTTGGCGGCGCGACCCTGGCCGATGCCTTCTTCGCACCGATTGCCGTACGCCTGCGCACCTACCAGGTGAAGTTACCGGCGGCGGATGAGGCCTACGTCGAAACGATCTACCAATGGCCAGCCTTCAAGGCCTGGCAAAAGGCGGGTCTGGAGGAGGTCGGGCAGTGAAACGAGTACACGTAGCCGCCGCGGTTATCCGCGATAGCAGCGGCAAGATCCTGATCGCCCGGCGTGCCGACACTCAGCATCAGGGCGGTCTTTGGGAGTTCCCGGGTGGCAAGGTCGAGGCTGACGAATCCGTGCAAACCGCGCTGGCCCGTGAGCTTCATGAAGAACTGGGGATTGTGGTCAACGCCGCGCGACCGTTGATCAAGGTCCGTCATGACTATCCGGACAAGCAAGTGTTGCTGGATGTCTGGGAGGTCTCGGACTTTTCCGGCGAACCTCACGGCGCCGAAGGCCAGCCTTTGGAATGGGTGGCGCCGCGCGATCTGCCGAGCTATGAATTCCCGGCCGCCAACCAGCCGATCGTTGCGGCGGCGCGGTTACCTGGGGCGTACCTGATTACGCCTGAAGATCTGGAAACCCCGGCGCTGCTGCGCGGTATCCAGAAAGCCATCGCCAACGGGATCAAGCTGATCCAGCTGCGAGCGCCCAACGGCTACGACCCGAAATACCGCGATCTGGCGGTGGACGCGGCGGGGCTGTGTGCCGGCAAGGCGCAGTTGATGATCAAGGGGCCATTCGAATGGCTGGGCGATTTCCCGTCGGCCGGTTGGCACATCACCTCGGCACAATTGCGCAAATACGCGGCTGCCGGCCGCCCGCTACCGGCGTCGCGCTGGTTGGCGGCATCCTGCCATAACGCTGAGGAACTGGCGCTGGCCGAGCAGATGGGCGTGGATTTCGTGACCCTGTCGCCGGTGCAGCCGACCCTGACACATCCGGGGGCTCCGCCGTTGGGCTGGGAACAGGCTTCGGTGTTGATCGAGGGGTTCAGCAAACCGGTGTTCTTGCTGGGTGGTGTGGGGCCAGCACAAGTTGATAAAGCCTGGGCGGCAGGCGCCCAAGGTGTCGCGGGGATTCGGGCATTCTGGCCTGATGCTTTGGTGTAACTACCGGCCTCATCGCGGGCAAGCCCGATCCCACAGGTTTAGTGGCGTTCACAGATTTTGTGTACGACACCGGTCACTGTGGGAGCGGGCTTGCCCGCGAAGGCGTCCTTGGAGGCGCCGACTAAACCTCAGGCTTCACCGCCGGCTGCCACAAAATTTCCGCAATCCCCTGCCGTTTGGCGATCAACCGCGCCGCCACAAACAGCAGGTCCGACAGCCGATTGATATAGGCCAACCCAACCCCGGTCAACGGCTCGACGGCATTCAAATGCTGACACCGCCGCTCGGCACTGCGCGCCAGGCTTCGGCACACATGCGCCTGGGCAATCAGCGTGGAACCCCCGGGCAGAATGAAGTTCTCCAGCGGTCCGAGTTCCTCATTCCACACATCGATCGACGCTTCCAGGCGTTCAATTTCCGTCGCATTCAGCGCCTGATACACCGGCATCGCCAGCTCTCCGCCCAGATCGAACAGCCGATGCTGGCAAGACGCCAACACCTCGATCACTTCGTTCAATCCTGGAAACTGGCCACGTTCCTCTTCCAGCCCGGCCAACAGCACGCCGACCTGGCTGTTCAGCGTATCGACTTCGCCAATGGCCTCGATTCGCGGGTGATCCTTAGGCACGCGGCGGCCGTCGCCCAGCCCGGTTTCGCCTTTGTCGCCGGTGCGGGTGTAAATCTTCGACAAGCGAAAGCCCATGGTTACCTCGAAAGCTGATTGAGTTCTTGGGAGACGAGCGGGGTGCTCGTCAACGGCAGGCGCAAGGTAAAACACGTGCCCTGGCCCAGGGTCGATTGCACTTCCATCTGACCCTTATGGTTGTTGGTGATGATGAAATACGAAACCGACAGGCCAAGCCCGGTGCCCTGGCCGATTTCCTTGGTGGTGAAGAATGGCTCGAAGGTGCGTTTGCGCACGCTCTCGCTCATGCCGATGCCGTTGTCCTCGACCTGGATTTCCGCCCACGGCGGATTCAGCTTCGTGCGCAGGATGATCCTTCCCGGCTCGCAGCCGTCCTCGCGCTGGTGAATGGCTTGCGCGGCGTTTTTCAGCAGGTTGAGCAGCACCTGTTCAAGTTCGTTGGCTGTGCCCGGCACTGGGCCCAGAGCGGGATCGAACTGACGAATGATCGCCTGCCCCTTGAAGTCGAAGCCAATTGCCAGGTCAAAGTCGTTGCCGGCGATTTCCACGGCTTGATCAATCAGCGCCGGCAAATCGCAGGGCGCCATTTGCCGCGTGCTGCGGCGGCTGAAGCTGAGCATGTGGGTGACGATTTTCGCCGCCCGGGCGCCTGCTTGTTGAATGCCGTCGAGCAACTGCGGCACCTCACGTGCTTTCAAGTACTCATTGACCGTGTCCAGTTCGATGCCGACATGCTCCGCTTGTTCGAGGTTTTTCGGCAATTCGGGGGACAGGCGTCGGCGAATATTCTGCACGTTGTGCAGGATTGCGCCGAGCGGGTTGTTGATCTCGTGGGCCATGCCGGCGGCGAGACCGCCGACCGAGAGCATTTTTTCCGACTGCACCATCATTTCTTCCAGCGACAGGCGCTGGGTGATGTCGTCGATCCGGATCACCACGCCACGACCGGCACCGCCCATCAGCGGGTAGAAGGTCAGGGCGTAATGCTTGGGTTCTTCATCCTTGAACCACGTCACGCGTTCGATCTTCGCCACCGTGTGCTGCTCGACGGTTTGCTTGAGCTGCGGCAGAAACGGCTTGAGCGGTTCGAAGGCGAGGAAGATTGGCTGATTCAGCGCTTCGTCCAGGCGTGTTCCGGAGAGGGCGCTGGCCTCCTGATTCCACTGTGTCACGTAAAGCTGCTCGTCCAGGGCAATCAGCGCCGAGGGCATGGAGTCGATGATGCTGTTGAGGTAATTCTGGAACCCGGTGAGTTTCTTCTCGATCTTGCTGCGCACCTGGACTTCGAGCTCCAGTTTGCGGTTGGTGTGGCGGGTTTCTTCGGCCAGGCCCTGGGCCTGATCGTAAGCGGCCTGGGAGTCGTCCCGCGCCCGTTTCAGTTGCTGCTCCCGTGCCTCGATGCGCGAGAGCATGGTGTTGAACGCCTCGGCCAGACTGCCGATTTCATCGTGGTTGCCGCGGGAGGCTCGCAGGGCGTAGTTCTCTTCCCGGGTAACTTGCCGGGACAACTCTTCGAGTTGATGGATCGGTCGGGTAATCAGGCGTTTGATCTGGCGGGCAATCACCAGCCACAACAGCACGCTGAAGATCAGAATGCCGAGGCTGGCGGTCAGGGTCCCAGTATAGAAAGCCATCGGCAGTTCGCTGCTGGCGACCAGCAGCAAGTGGCCGGGTGCAGTGCCGGGGCGGGGCAGGGTGATTATTTGGTTGCTGCGAAATTCGGTGGCTTGCCAGGATTCGATGTGGCGGTAGCGCTCCGGCAGGTTCAAATGATCGCCGCGTTGCAGCTGCGCCAGCCTTTCGCCCTTGCCGTCATACAGCGCCGCTGCGCGCAATGGTGAATAACTGTTGAGCTCATTGAGCAGCCGTTCGGCGCTCTGCGGCGACTGTAATGCTTCCGCCACCAGGCTCGGGTTGGACACCAGTCGGCCGATGGTCTGCAAGGCCTGGGGCGCCATGCTTTCCTGGGAAATGTAGTACGCGGCGCTGATAAAGGTCAGGTTGGCAACCAGCAGAACGGTGGTCAACAGCACCAGCAGGGCGGCCAGCAATTTCTGGCCGACGGGAAGGTTTTCAAGGCGCTGGCGCAATGGCATCAGGTTTTTCGCTGAAAAGGAACAAGTGGCCAGCGTAGCCGCTGCTCAGTCGCTGGGCAATCCAAGGCTGTGCAGATGGGCGATCAACCGCTGTTGCAACTGGTTGAGGTGCGGAAGGTTCAGTTTATGTCGCGAAGCCACTTTGCAGACGTAGCCCAACAGGTAGCTGATTTCGGTTCGGCGTCGATTCGCGACGTCCTGGTACATCGAGGAGTAATTGGCTGCTGTGGCGTGAATCACCCGCTCAACCTCCTGCTGGAGGTCTTCGGCGGCTGCCGGTTGGCCGCAGCGCTCAAGCAATTCGGTCAGTTCGCCGCAGAGGGTGGCGACTTCACAATGATGGTCCTGTAATCCGCCATTGCGGCAATCATGCAACACCGTCAACGGATTGATCGCACAGTTGAGTGCGAGTTTTCGCCAGAGCCTTGTGAGAATGTCGGTGCTCCATTCGTGGGGGATTCCGGCGGCGCTCACGTCATCCAGCCAGATCGGCGCCACGGGATGACCGGCATCCCCCAGCCAGGTGTAACCGTGGCCGGCGAACACCACGCGCCAGTCACCGTCGCGAAACGCGCCTTCAGTGCTCGAGGCGCAGATGCAACGCGCCTGCGGCACCTGCGCGGCGACGGCGTCCTGACTGCCAAGCCCGTTCTGCAACAGGATCAGCTCGGCGCCGGGCGCGAGGCGTGGTGCCAGTCGGGCCACGGCCTGCTCGGCATCGTAGGCTTTGCACGCCACCAGCAGGCGATTGATCGGCTCTTCGCTGTCGGCCGTCTCGCCGGGGATGGCATACGTTGTTGCCTCACCGTGCTCCACCAGCGTCAAGCCCCCCGCTGCCTGATAAGCCTGCAAGCGCGACACATCCCGCAGGATCAGTCTGACCGGTACCCCGGCTCGCGCCATACGAGTGGCCCATAACGTGCCGAGGCTGCCGGCGCCCAGAACATGCCAGGTGGTGGACATCAGCTTTTTGCTCTGTTTAAGGCGCGCATCGGACGCTCGCAGTGAATGAAGGGAAAGACCCGTTATAATCAGCGCGGATTTTAACCGCAAGCCAGGCGTGCTCCTTCGTGATCGAGCGCGCCCTTTATTGGAGAGATTACATGCCGTCGTTCGACGTGGTATCCGAACTGGACAAACACGAAGTCACCAACGCGGTCGAGAACGCCGTCAAGGAACTCGATCGTCGTTATGACCTGAAAGGCAAGGGCACCTTCGAGTTCAAGGAAAAGGACCTGACCGTCAATCTGACCGCTGAAGCCGATTTCCAGCTCGAAGCAATGATTGAGATCCTCAAGCTGGCGCTGGTCAAGCGCAAGATCGACGTGCAGTGCCTTGAAGTCAAGGATGCCTACGCGTCGGGCAAGCTGATGAAGCAGGAAGCCGTCCTCAAGGAAGGCATCGATAAAGAGCTGGCGAAGAAAATCGTCGCTCACGTCAAGGACGCCAAACTCAAGGTGCAGGCCGCCATTCAGGGCGAGCAAGTGCGTATTACCGGAAAAAAACGTGACGATCTGCAGGAAGCCATTGCGGCCCTGCGTGCCAAGACGTTCGACATGCCGTTGCAGTTCAACAACTTCCGCGACTGACCTTTCAGGCGGGAACCTCTCGGCGTTTTCGGCGTCCGAGGCCCAAGCAGCGGCAGAAGGACTGGTCCCGGGGAGGGCGCAGTCTTTTCTGCCGCTTATTTTTTTCGCGTGCCGGGTGGCCGGAAATCAGGAGAACGTAGATGGACTTGAATGCTGAAGTGGACAACCTGGTCAAGGCGTCCCAAGCCTGGATTCCGATGATCATGGAATACGGCAGTCGTGTGCTGCTGGCGATACTTACGCTGGCCATTGGCTGGTGGTTGATCAACAAAGTGACGCAAAAACTTGGCGGCCTGCTCGCACTGCGTAACGCCGACCTGGCCCTGCAAGGCTTCATCAGCAGCCTGGCGAACATTATTCTCAAGGTGTTGCTGATCGTCAGTGTGGCGTCGATGATCGGCGTGGAAACCACCTCCTTCGTCGCGGCGATCGGTGCGGCGGGTCTGGCCATTGGCTTGGCGTTGCAGGGTAGCCTGGCGAACTTTGCCGGTGGCGTGCTGATTCTGTTGTTCCGTCCGTTCCGTATCGGTGACTGGATCGAAGCTCAAGGGGTTGCCGGCACTGTCGACAGCATTCAGATCTTCCACACCGTGCTGCGTACGGGCGACAACAAAACCATCATCGTTCCTAACGGCAACTTGTCGAACGGCATCATCACCAACACTAACCGTCAACCCACCCGCAAGGTTGTGTTTGATGTCGGCGTGGATTATGAGGCGGACTTGCAGAAGGCTCGCGAAGTATTGCTGGAACTGGCCAATGATGAACGCATCCTGGCTGAGCCGGCTCCGCAGGCTGTCATTTCGACGCTGGGTGACAGTTCGATCACTGTTTCCTTGCGCGTGTGGGTGAAGACGGCGGACTACTGGGATGTGATGTTCATGTTCAACGAGCAGTCCCGTGACCGGTTGAAAACGGCGGGTATCGATATTCCGTTTCCACAGCGAGTCATTCGCGTGGTTCAGGAATCTGCGGTGCAGTAAGCAATAAAAAAGGCGCCGACCTTAATCAGGTCGGCGCCTTTTTGGTTCAACAGCGCTTCAAGACGCTGTCGAACTACTGGGCAATTACAAGATGCTCAGTGGGTATTCAACGATCAGGCGCACGTCGTTGTTGTTGCCGTTGTTTCCGAGATTGTCATTTGCACGGTAAACCGCGCTACGGAAACGGAAGGACAGGTCTTTAGCCGGGCCTTCTTGCAAGACGTACTTGGCTTCGTAGTTGAGTTCGTGTTCCTTGCCTTCGCCAGCACCACCGGTATCGATATTGTCGCCCTTGACGTATCGGGCCATGAAGCTCAGACCTGGCACACCGTAGGAGGCCATGTTGAGGTTGTAGGCAGCCTGCCAGGAACGTTCATCTTTATTGTTGAAGTCGGAGATTTGGATGGAGTTGGCTACGTAGATAGTACCGTTGCCGTCTACGCCATAAGCGTAACCCGCGTCACCCGTGGAGCGTTGGTGAGCGATGGTGAACTTGTGCGCGCCCAAAGTGTAGGCAGCTGCCAAGGACCAGATTTTGTTGTCAACTTCACCAGCCAGTTCCTTACCATCACCCTTGGTTCTGTAGCCGTTGAAGTCGAAGTTCAAAGACTGGGTGTCTGCGATCGGCAGGGTGTAGTTGAGGTTGATGTATTGCTTCTTGAAGTAGTCTTCAACGTCGGAAGCAGCGATGCCGCCCGCGAAATTGTCAGAGAACTGATAGGTTGCGCCACCAATGTTGGCGCTGGTCAGGCCTTTGGTGCCCTTGCCATTAATGCTGTCACGGCCCATGCCAGTTTGCGAACTCAAGGCAGTGAAGCGACCGCCATATACTTCCAGGCCCTGGATTTCCTTGCTGGTGATCAAGGTGCCGGTGGCAACTTCAGGCAGCATGCGGCTATCGTCAGTGGTGAAAACCGGGCTGGCTACAAATTGGTTACCGTATTTCAGGACGGTGTCAGACAGGCGGAATTTTACAGCGCCGCCAGCTCTGGACTGAGTGTCTTCCGGGTTGCCGTCGCTGTCATTGGCGAACAAACCATTACCCGCGCGACCGGAACCACCATCAACTTTGACGGAGCCGCCTGCAAATGCGTCTACACCGACACCGATGGTGCCTTGGGTGAAGCCGGATCCATAAGTGAGCAGTTCGCTAAGACCGGTATCCTGGCGATAGCCGCTGAGTTTGTTGTTCGGGCCAGAGGTGTAGTTGCCGTTGGCTCTACGGACGTTACCATTGCCGTCTTTGTAATCGCGGTTCATGTACTCCATACGGGTCTTGGCGACCAGAGTACTGTCTTCGATAAAGCCCTTGGATTCTTCCTGGGAAGACGCAATTGCGAACTGCGAGGTGCCTGCTGAAACAGCCAGTGCGATCATGCTCCACTTCATCACGCGCATCGTGATTTGCTCCTTTGGTTTTTAGAAGAGTACTGCCGTCCCACCTGTTTTATTATCTGGGCGGCTCTTTCTTTTTGTGTCGGCGCAAACTTATATCACGCCGACCATGTTGGCGATACTTGCGTATCTAACCTTTCAGCTTCTTTACGACCCTGTCGTAAACAGCTTGGTAGATGTCGCAAATTTACAGCCCCAATGCAACCGGAATGACAACTGCAGGCGCTGTTTTCCAAGGCTTGAGCATCGGTAAAAAGAGTCCCTGGTGAAACGTTTGAATCTCCATCGGGCGACCCTGCCACTGTTTTTATTTGCCTGAAGGCTCCCACTTCCGGTGGTTGCTTTGCAGGCGATATGAGTGTGAATGCAACAAGCGTGCACAAATCAGGAAACGGCTGTTTTTTTTTATGAACGCCTGCCTGTTACCGTAAAAACCTCATAAAACCGGGGGTTACAAGCACCTTTTGATGGGGCTTGACGCCATGGTTTGCATCGTGTTGTGCCGTCCCGGTCGACTGCGTGACAACCAAAAACGTTACCGGTTCACCCCGCCAGTGAGTAATTGGCGGATACCCGACGCACTCAGCGTAGACGCACTGTGCGGTTTTGGTGCAAAAAATCTTAATCGCTGTGCTGAATTCATACAGCATGACTATTGGGTGAGTGCGAACAGGTCGTTGTCTGCCAGTCATTTCAGCGTTTTTTGCATGGTTATCGGTTCTGTAATGGTGCGCCCTTGCGAAAAATGTCTCTTATCGGGGCGTACATTCTGCAGTTCGCTCAAATTTCGTTGGGCCTGCGGCCGTGGTTCGTCGTGAAGCCGGCGGTGTTCGCAGGTATGCTGCCGTCCTGTCGCTTGGTGCGTCGTCCTGTGTGAGGGGCGCTAAGCTGAAAATGATGACCAGACGGGAGTGCGCGCAGTGTTCGCTTTAGATCCACGGCTTCAACAAGACACGCTACCGATCGGAGATTTCCCGCTCAGCCGGTTGCTGTTGTCCAACGATTCGAATTATCCCTGGTTCATCCTGGTGCCACGTCGCGAGGATATCAGTGAGTTATTTCAGTTGAATGTCGCCGATCAGCAGCAAATGTGGGAGGAAACGACCGCGCTGGCGGAAATACTCAAGGACTCGTTTGACGCGGACAAATTGAATGTCGCTACATTGGGTAACGTCGTCAGCCAGCTGCATATGCATGTGATTGTGCGCAAACACGAGGATGCCGCCTGGCCAGCTCCGGTTTGGGGCAAGCACCCGGCGAAGCCTTACAGTGCAGAGCAGATCGAGGTGATTCGTGAGCGGCTGCGACTGGTGTTGACCAATGACTTTACGTTTCTGGAGGGTTGAATCATGAGCCTGGAAGAACGCGTTAATGATCTTGAAAGCCAGTTGGCCTTTCAGGATGACACCATCCAGGCATTGAGCGATGTGCTGGCGACGCAGCAGCGTGCCGTTGAGCGTCTGCAACTGCAAATGGCCGCATTGCTCAAGCGGCAGGAGGAAATGGCTGGCCAGTTCGAAACGTTCGAAGAAGAAGCGCCACCACCGCATTACTGAACATGCAGGCCAAAAAAAACCGCGGACAGCCATGCAGTTCGCGGTTTTTTTTCAGCCTTGAATCAGCGTCGCGGCAATGCGGCGATCACGTCCTCGGCTTGCAGGCCCTTGTCACGATTCATGACGGAGAACTCCACGCGCTGGCCTTCGACCAAAACGCGATGACCTTCGCCACGAATGGCCCGGAAATGCACAAAAATATCATCGCCGGAATCACGGGAAATGAACCCGAAGCCTTTGGATGTATTGAACCACTTCACGGTGCCGGTATCGCGGTTGGTCATGTCATAGCTTGGCGAAGCAGTGGCCGGTGAAGATTTGTAGAAGCTGATGGCCAGGTGCAGAAGCACGGCGATCAGGGCCGCCAACAGGCTGAACAGAACGGCAGGTTGACCGGCGATGACAGGCATCGGCGCTAGCAACGTCAGGGTTTGCAATACGACAGTGAGGACCAGCAGGGCGCTGACCAGATTTTGCAGTTGATGACGCGGGCCTTTGTTCCAGTAAGGGATAACAGGAGCGAGGGTGAGGTTGAGCAGGCCGAAAAAGGCCAGGTAAAGCGCATCGGGTTGTTGCAGGTAAGGAACAGCTTCGGATCGCAGGCTAGGGATGAAGGACAGCAGCAGGGCCGCTGCGCCCATTAGCAGGTGGACGATTTTCAACATTTTGATTAACTCACGTTAAGACGGATCACAAGGAAGAGCTGACGGAGCACGGTTCGCTTCAGAACAATAAGAGGCGTTGGGCACGTACCCGCTATCAGCCTATGCGCAACGCCCGGAAAAATAGGGCTTGGCGACACACTGTCTATTTAACAGCAAAGCTTGCAGCTACTCAAATCAGGGAGTCCAGCGGTTCACCGGGGGCGTTTTGTCGCAGGGGGCGGGGGCATTCCCGGCTGCGGTGTGGCGACAGGCTTGCTAGAGTGGTTCTGCACCTGTCGGATGAATTCGATCACCTTTAGGGGAAAAACATGGCAATCGATATCGGTATCAGTGAAGAGGATCGCAAGTCCATCGTCGACGGACTTTCGCGTCTGCTGTCGGACACTTATGTACTTTATTTGAAAACCCATAACTTCCACTGGAATGTCACCGGTCCCATGTTTCGGACCTTGCACCTGATGTTCGAGGAGCAATATAACGAGTTGGCCCTGGCCGTCGATTCGATTGCCGAGCGTATTCGTGCGCTGGGCTTTCCTGCTCCGGGTGCCTATTCCATTTATGCGCGCCTTTCTTCTATTAAGGAGGAACCGGGCGTGCCCAGCGCAGAAAACATGATCAAGCAACTGGTCGAAGGGCAGGAAGCCGTCACGCGTACGGCGCGCGGGATCTTTCCCCTGCTCGACAAAGTCAGCGACGAGCCCACGGCGGATTTACTGACCCAGCGCATGCAGGTTCACGAGAAAACCGCATGGATGTTGCGCTCATTGCTGGATGAGTAACGCGTTCAGCGCGCGGATGGCGCCTTGCGGGCGTTGTTCGCGCTCGGTCGTTCCTGCCCCTTTTCGTTGAATGATTTTGCGTCAGTGTATGTAGGAAATAGTCCGGACTAGGACGGTCTCCATGATCCGCCTTCAGTTGTTGGCTTATCCTACGTGGATGGTCAAAAAGTCATCTGGATATAACTTTGCGCCTGCGCTTTTATAAGAATCACAGCATGACTCTTATAAGAACCAGGGATGGCAAAGGAGTGTCAACGGTATGGTTTATGAAGACAGGCGAAGCGAGGGGAGGAACGGTTCATTCAGGGATGTAAGGATCGATCCGTTTGTCAGTGAGTTCGATATGGGCCTGGCCCAGCCATTATCCCGATCCGTACGCTTGAATGGCTTTGCCACCTGCTTGCGGCTTGAGCAGGTGTATTGGGATATTTTGGGGGAAATGGCCAGGATCAATTGCTGCTCGGTCAGTGCGTTGTTGTCCCACGTGGATCGAGAAGTGCATTTGCGCCACGGCGGGGTGAAGAATTTCAGCGGGCTGGTGCGGGTTGTCTGCGTTGTGCACAGCCTGAAGGAGGGGAGTTGCGTCGTCATGGTTTAGCCGTGATGGTGGAATGTATCGTGTGTCAGTCTGTGCAGTCTTACGGCTGCACAGGCTGCATTTAATGGATATAATCCCGCTCTTTGCCGCAAAACCCAGCGTGCGCGGTAGCAATCTGATCGCCGAGACAACCCCCATGCCGATGTACGACTATCAATGTGCTTCCTGTGGTCATCAGTTGGAAGCCATTCAAAAGATCAGCGCAGCACCGCTGGTCGACTGCCCTGCCTGCCAGGCGCCAGAGCTGAAGAAGATGCTGTCCATGCCGGGCTTCCGCCTCAGCGGAACCGGCTGGTACGAAACCGATTTCAAGACCGGTTCCAAGAAGAACCTGGCCGGCGGCGATAAAGCCGACTAGGGTCTGGAGCCTGAGTTGAACGACACGTGCGAGCTCTTGCATCACCCCGTGTGCAAGGCCTCTAACCGAATTTCGAATTACGAGAAGTGAAACCACTACCATGATGCGCAGCCATTATTGCGGCCAACTGAACGAAAGCCTGGAAGGCCAGGAAATTACCCTTTGCGGATGGGTTCACCGTCGCCGTGACCACGGTGGGGTGATTTTCCTCGATATCCGTGATCGTGACGGTCTGGCCCAGGTGGTGTTCGACCCTGACCGCGCTGAAACCTTCGCCGCCGCCGACCGCGTGCGCAGCGAATACGTGGTGAAAGTGACCGGCAAGGTACGCCTGCGTCCGGCCGGTGCCACCAACGCCAACATGGCGTCGGGCATGATTGAAGTGCTGGGCTACGAGCTGGAAGTGCTGAACGAATCGGAAACCCCGCCGTTCCCGCTCAACGAGTTCTCCGACGTCGGTGAAGAAACCCGCCTGCGTTACCGCTTCCTCGACCTGCGTCGTCCGGAAATGCTCGAGAAGCTGCGTCTGCGTTCGCGCATGACCACCAGCATCCGTCGTTACCTCGACGAGAACGGCTTCCTCGACGTCGAGACGCCGATCCTGACCCGCGCCACCCCTGAAGGTGCTCGCGACTACCTGGTGCCGAGCCGTACTCACGCCGGTTCGTTCTTCGCCCTGCCGCAATCGCCGCAGCTGTTCAAGCAACTGCTGATGGTCGCCGGCTTCGACCGTTACTACCAGATCGCCAAATGCTTCCGCGACGAAGACCTGCGTGCCGACCGTCAGCCTGAATTCACCCAGATCGACATCGAAACCAGCTTCCTCGATGAAAAAGACATCATGGGCCTCACCGAAGGCATGATCCGCACCTTGTTCAAGGAAGTGCTGGATCTGGAATTCGGCGACTTCCCGCACATGACCTTCGAAGAAGCCATGCGTCGTTACGGTTCCGACAAGCCGGACCTGCGTAACCCGCTGGAACTGGTGGACGTTGCCGACCAGCTCAAAGAAGTCGATTTCAAAGTTTTCAGCGGCCCTGCCAACGATCCGAAATGCCGTGTTGCCGCATTGCGCGTTCCAGGCGCGGCGAGCATGCCGCGCAAGCAGATCGACGACTACACCAAGTTCGTCGGCATCTACGGTGCCAAGGGCCTGGCGTACATCAAGGTCAACGAGCGTGCCAAAGGCGTTGAAGGTCTGCAGTCGCCAATCGTCAAGAACATCCCTGAAGCCAACCTCAACGTGATCCTCGATCGCGTGGGTGCGGTCGATGGCGACATCGTGTTCTTCGGTGCCGACAAAGCCAAGATCGTCAGCGAAGCCCTTGGCGCTTTGCGCATCAAGGTCGGCAATGACCTGGACCTGCTGACCTGCAAGTGGGCGCCAATGTGGGTCGTCGACTTCCCGATGTTCGAAGAAAACGACGACGGCAGCTTCAGTGCCTTGCACCACCCGTTCACCGCGCCGAAGTGCACCCCGGAAGAACTGGAAGCCAACCCGGCGACCGCGCTGTCCCGTGCCTACGACATGGTCCTGAACGGCACCGAGCTGGGTGGCGGTTCGATCCGTATCCACCGCAAGGAAATGCAACAGACGGTATTCCGCCTGCTGGGTATCAATGAAGCCGAACAGGAAGAGAAATTCGGCTTCCTGCTCGACGCCCTGAAATACGGCGCGCCGCCGCACGGTGGCCTGGCCTTCGGTCTGGACCGTCTGGTGATGCTGATGACCGGCGCCCAGTCGATCCGTGAAGTGATCGCCTTCCCGAAAACCCAAAGTGCTGCCGACGTGATGACGCAAGCACCGGGTGCTGTCGATGCCAAGGCATTGCGCGAATTGCACATTCGTTTGCGCGAAACGCCAAAGGCTGAGTAAGGCTGACCCTGAAGGCGCATCCTCATGGGATGCGCCTTTTCTTTAGGTCGAGATTTTTTGTTTGCTGGCCGGCACTCCGTGTGTGGCGGGCAATGTTTCAAAGAGAATTCGGAGCGAGTTATGGCGGGTCATTCCAAGTGGGCGAACATCAAGCACCGCAAAGAACGTCAGGATGCCAAGAAGGGCAAGATTTTCACCAAGTGGATTCGTGAACTGACCGTTGCTGCCCGCCAGGGCGGCGGTGATCCGGGCTCCAACCCGCGCCTGCGTCTGGCGCTGGACAAAGCGCTGGGTGCGAACATGAGCCGCGACATCATTGATCGCGCAGTGGCTCGCGGTGCGGGTGCTGCCGATACCGACGACATGGTCGAGCTGACCTACGAAGGCTACGGCCCGGGTGGCGTGGCGGTAATGGTCGAGTGCATGACCGACAATCGCAACCGCACTGCAGCGGCTGTTCGCCATGCCTTCAGCAAATGCGGCGGCAATCTCGGTACCGACGGCTCCGTGGCTTATCTTTTCGAACGCAAGGGGCAGATTTCCTTCGCCCCGGGCGTGGATGAAGACGCGTTGATGGAAGCGGCCATGGAAGCCGATGCCGATGACGTGGTCACCCACGAAGACGGCTCGATTGACGTGTTCACCTCGTTCGCCGGTTTCTACTCCGTGCGTAATGCGCTGGAAGCTGCAGGTTTCAAAGGTGATGACGCGGAAATCGTCATGCTGCCGACCACCAGTGCCGAGCTGGACCTGGAAGGTGCCGAGAAAGTCCTCAAGCTGATCGATATGCTCGAAGATCTGGATGACGTACAGAACGTCTATTCCAACGCGGATATCCCCGAGTCGGTGGCCGCACAGCTCGGTTGATCGCTCGCGCCATTGTGTAGGAGCCGGGTTGCCGGCGATGAGGCCCTCAAACCTTGCGCCGCTCTTGAGGTCGCCATCGCTGGCAAGCCAGGCTCCTACAGGTTGGCGGTGTTCTTCCGTCATGTCTCATCGACACTGCCTGTTCGATGCTGGCCTCACTCTTTCAAGCCGCAGGCGTTATGACTTTAATTCTTGGTATCGACCCCGGTTCGCGCATCACCGGTTATGGCGTGGTACGCGATACCGGGCGTGGCTGCGTATACGTGGCGTCGGGCTGTATTCGCACCGGTTCCGGCGAGCTGCATGAGCGTTTGCAAATCGTCTATCGCGGCGTGCGTGAAGTCATCCAGACCTACGGCCCGGTGACCATGGGCATCGAAAAGGTCTTTATGGCCCGCAATGCCGACTCCGCGCTGAAGCTCGGCCAGGCGCGCGGTGCGGCAATCGTTGCCGGTGCCGAAGAAAATCTGGAAATCGCTGAGTACACGGCCACCCAAGTCAAGCAGGCAGTGACTGGGACCGGCGCGGCGAATAAAGAGCAGGTGCAAATGATGGTCATGCACATGTTGAAGTTGACCAGCAAACCGCAAATCGATGCCTCGGACGCCCTGGCCATTGCCATTTGCCATGCTCACACCCGTTCCAGCCTGTTGCCGCATGGCCTGGGCACGGCACGCAGTCGTGGCGGGCGCCTGCGTCTCTGATAGCATCAGCAGTCTTTTTTACGGAATCAGGGTTTTGTGCCTGTGTTGTCGGCGCAAAACCCTTGTTCTGTCAGTCGCCAGCCACCGAACTGGCCAACGCTCAAGGATCTGAAACGTGATTGGACGCTTGCGCGGCACACTGGCTGAGAAACAGCCACCGCACCTGATTCTGGATGTAAACGGTCTGGGGTATGAGCTGGAAGTGCCCATGACCACGCTGTATCGCTTGCCGTCGGTCGGTGAACCGCTGACGTTGCACACCCATTTGGTCGTACGCGAAGACGCGCAGTTACTCTATGGTTTTGCCAGCAAGCGTGAGCGAGACTTTTTTCGCGAATTGATCCGTCTCAATGGTGTAGGGCCGAAATTGGCCCTGGCGTTGATGTCGAGCCTGGAAGTCGATGAGCTGGTACGTTGCGTGCAATCCCAGGACACCTCGGCCCTGACCAAGGTGCCGGGCGTCGGCAAGAAGACCGCCGAGCGTTTGCTGGTGGAACTCAAGGATCGCTTCAAGGCGTGGGAAACTGTACCAGCGATGTTCGCTCTGGTGCCGAACCAGCCGGGTGGGCCGGATGTGGCGCCAGTCGCCACCGCCGAAAACGACGCGGTCAGCGCACTGATTTCCCTGGGCTACAAGCCGCAGGAAGCCAGCAAGGCGATTTCCGCGATCAAGGAGAAAGGTTTGAGCAGTGAAGACATGATTCGTCGTGCCCTGAAGGGAATGATCTAAGTGATTGAAGCTGATCGTCTGATAGCCGCCACGCCGGGCCCGCGCGACCGCGAGGAAGTCCAGGATCGGGCGATTCGTCCTGTCAGCCTGGCCGAATACATTGGCCAGCCGACCGTTCGCGAGCAAATGGAGTTGTTCATCCAGGCTGCCCGTGGGCGTAACGAATCCCTGGACCACACGCTGATCTTCGGCCCGCCGGGCCTGGGTAAAACCACCTTGGCCAATATCATCGCCCAGGAAATGGGCGTGTCGATCAAAAGCACCTCGGGTCCGGTGCTTGAACGCCCGGGTGACCTCGCCGCGCTGCTGACCAACCTTGAGCCGCACGACGTGCTGTTCATCGACGAAATCCACCGCTTGTCGCCGATTGTCGAAGAAGTGCTGTACCCGGCGATGGAAGATTTCCAGCTCGACATCATGATCGGCGAAGGCCCGGCTGCCCGTTCGATCAAGCTGGATCTGCCGCCGTTCACGCTGGTGGGGGCGACGACGCGCGCCGGCATGCTGACCAATCCGCTGCGCGACCGCTTCGGCATCGTCCAGCGTCTTGAGTTCTACAGCACCGCCGACCTGGCGACGATTGTCAGCCGTTCGGCGACTATCCTTGGCTTGCCGCTGGACCCGGAAGGGGCTTTTGAAATCGCCCGCCGTGCCCGTGGTACTCCGCGGATCGCCAACCGACTGTTGCGCCGGGTGCGTGATTTCGCCGAAGTTCGTGCCAATGGCCACATCACCAAACCGATTGCAGATCTCGCGTTGAATCTGCTGGATGTCGACGAGCGTGGCTTCGACCACCAGGACCGACGTCTGCTGTTGACCATGATCGAGAAGTTCGACGGTGGACCGGTCGGCGTAGACAGTCTGGCCGCCGCGATCAGCGAAGAGCGTCACACGATCGAAGACGTGCTGGAGCCGTATCTGATCCAGCAGGGCTATATCATGCGCACACCGCGGGGGCGGGTGGTCACTCGGCATGCCTATCTGCATTTCGGTTTAAATATTCCGTCACGATTGGGCGAGATGCCCGTGGTAGACGAGTTCCTCGATGCCGTGGACGATTAATTAACATTTGCGGGCAGATTTTTCGGGCATTGTGCTGTCCTAGGACCGTGGTTTTGCCAGAAAGCCGTGAATCAATGAAAAACAGTTGCCTCGCCGGATTGGCAACCTGAGGAGTAAGCACTAGAGTATGCGCGCGCAAAACGGGCTTGAGCCGTTCGCACATCGTTGTCGCGTTTATTACGAGGACACCGATGCGGGCGGCATCGTGTATTACGTAAATTACCTCAAGTTTATGGAACGGGCTCGAACCGAGCGGCTCCGGGAGCTGGGCTTTGCCCAATCCCAGCTGGCAGGGGAGGACCTGTTGTTTGTCGTGCATTCCAGCGAAGCGCGTTACCACGCGCCGGCGCGACTGGACGACGAGCTGTTGGTAAGCGCTGAAGTAATCGAATTGAACCGTGTCAGCCTGCGCTTTAAACAGCAGGTCAGGCGAGCCACGGATAATGCGCTGCTCTGTGAAGGGCAGTTTTTGGTGGCCTGTGTGCGCACTGACAGTTTGAAACCCCGGGCCATTCCCGAAGCTCTACGTGCGGCCTTTGCCGGCGTGAGCGGCGCGGGTACACACTCAAAGCAGGAGATAAAGCGTGGAAGCTAACGTCGTCGACCATTCCTCCATGTGGAGCCTGGTCAGCAATGCCAGTATCGTGGTGCAACTGGTAATGCTGATCCTGGTAGCCGCATCGGTGACCTCATGGATCATGATTTTTCAGCGCAGCAACTTGCTGCGCGCCGGTCGACGTGCCCTGGAGAGCTTTGAAGAGCGCTTCTGGTCGGGTATTGACCTGTCCAAACTCTACCGTCAGGCCGGCAGCAACCCTGATCCGGATTCTGGCGTCGAGCAGATCTTCCGTGCCGGTTTCAAAGAGTTCTCCCGTCTGCGCCAGCAGCCAGGCGTTGACCCGGAAGCGGTCATGGAAGGCGTAGCCCGTGCCATGCGTGTCGCTATTTCCCGCGAAGAAGAAAAGCTCGAGCAGAGCCTGCCGTTCCTCGCCACTGTCGGTTCCGTCAGCCCGTACATCGGTCTGTTCGGTACCGTCTGGGGCATCATGAACTCCTTCCGTGGTCTGGCGACTGCCCAGCAAGCAACCCTGGCCACCGTGGCTCCAGGTATTGCCGAGGCACTGATTGCCACCGCGATCGGCCTGTTCGCCGCCATCCCGGCCGTTATCGCCTACAACCGTTTTGCCGCTCGCAGCGAAACGCTGATCAGCCGCTACTACACCTTCGCCGATGAATTCCAGGCGATCCTGCACCGCAAAGTGCACACCAGCGAAGAATAAGCAGGTAATTTCCAATGGCTTTAATCGCTCGAGCTCGCAAAAAGCGCAAGCCGGTCGCCGAGATGAACGTGGTGCCTTACATCGACGTGATGCTGGTACTGCTGGTCATCTTCATGGTGACCGCGCCGATGCTCAATCAGGGCGTGAAAGTTGATCTGCCCAAGGTTTCCAGCGAAGCCTTGCCGCAGGACAACAACACCCAGGTCCTGACCATTTCGATCAAGGCTGACAAGACCTACTACTGGAACCTTGGCAGCGAAGTCGACACGCAAAAGCAGCAGGACAAGGCAATGACCTTGCCGCAAATGACTGACGCCGTGACCAAGATCATTCGCGCCGGCACCGAAGGCGGCAAGCGTACCCAAGTGTTCATTCGCGGTGACAAGACCGTTGATTACGGCTCCGTCATGGGTGCGATGGGTGGGTTGCAGAAAGCCGGAGTCGGTAACGTTGGCTTGATTACCGAGGCGCCCTGATGCAGCAACAGCGAGAGCCAACAGCCTCGGAAAGCTACTTCTGGCCTAGTGTCTGGGCGATTGTCTTGCACGTGCTGGTTTTCGGCATGCTGTTCGTCAGTTTTGCCTTCACACCGGAGCTCCCGCCGGCCAAGCCGATTGTCCAGGCGACCCTGTACCAACTGAAATCGAAAAGTCAGGCGACCACCCAGACCAATCAGAAGATTGCGGGTGAGGCGAAGAAATCCGCCGCGCGCCAGACCGAAGTCGAACAGATGGAGCAGAAGTTGATCGAGCAGGAAGCGATCAAGGCCGCGGAACAAAAGAAGGAAGACTCAGCTCAAAAAGCCGAAGAATCCAAGAAAGCCGACGAGACCAAGAAAGCGGAAGAGGCTAAAAAGGCTGATGAAGCCAAGAAGGCCGACGAAGCGAAGAAGACCGCCGAAGCCAAAAAGGCCGAAGAGAAACAATTGGCTGATATAGCCAAGAAGAAATCTGAAGAAGAAGCCAAGAAAGCGGCTGAAGAAGAGGCCAAAAAAGCGGCCACTGAAGAAGCCAAGAAGAAGATCGTCGAAGACGCGAAGAAGAAAGCCGCGGAAGACGCCAAGAAGAAATCTGAAGCTGAAGAGGCGAAAAAGAAAGTCGCCGAAGATGCGAAGAAGAAAGCTGCTGCCGATGCTGCGAAGAAGAAATCGCAGGAAGCGGCACGTAAATCCGCCGAAGAGAAAAAGGCTCAGGCCCTGGCAGATTTGCTTTCCGACACGCCGCAGCGTCAGCAGGCCTTGGCGGATGAGCAGGGTGACGAAGTCGCCGGCAGTTTCGATGATTTGATTCGTGCTCGTGCAGCGGAAGGCTGGGCTCGTCCACCTTCGGCACGCAAAGGCATGACGGTCGTGCTGCAAATCGGCATGTTGCCGGACGGTACGGTGACTTCGGTCAGCGTGTCCAAGTCCAGTGGTGACGGTCCGTTTGACGCTTCGGCTGTAGCGGCGGTCAAGAATATTGGACGTTTGACAGAAATGCAGGGAATGAAGCCGGGCGATTTCGCCCCGTATCGTTCATTCAAGATGACATTCACACCTGAGGATCTAGCCTTGTGAGAAACCTTCTTCGAGGAATGCTTGTCGTGATCTGCTGCATGGCAGGGATAGCGGCGGCAGATGAAAAAAACATTCTGGTCACCAGCGGCAGTGATCGGGCAACTCCGATCGCCGTTGTTCCGTTCGGCAACCAGGGCGGTAGCGTGCTGCCGGACGACATGGCCGAGATCATCGGTAACGACCTGCGCAACTCGGGTTACTACTCGCCGATTCCAAAGCAGAACATGATCAGCCAGCCGAGCCAGGCCAGCGAAATCATCTACCGTGACTTCAAGGCGCTCGGCGCTCAGTACGTCATGGTTGGCAGCATTGCTCCAGCGGGCGGTCGCCTGCAGGTTCAATATGCACTGTTCAACGTCGCCACCGAACAGCAAGTGCTGACCGGCAGCGTGTCGGGCAGCGTTGATCAACTGCGCGACATGTCGCACTACATTGCGGACCAGTCGTTCGAAAAACTCACCGGTATCAAAGGTGCGTTCTCGACACGTCTGCTGTACGTGACTGCAGAGCGTTTCTCCGAGAAGAACACGCGCTACACGCTGCAACGTTCGGATTATGACGGTGCCCGCGCCGTGACTCTGCTGCAATCGCGCGAGCCGATCCTGTCGCCGCGTTTCGCACCGGATGGCAAGCGCATCGCTTATGTGTCGTTCGAGCAGAAGCGTCCGCGCATTTTCATGCAGAACATCGACACCGGTCGCCGTGAGCAGATCACCAACTTCGAAGGCCTGAATGGCGCGCCAGCCTGGTCACCGGATGGCAATCGACTGGCGTTCGTGCTGTCGAAAGACGGTAACCCGGACATCTATGTGATGAACCTGGGTTCGCGTCAGATCACTCGCGTCACTAACGGTCCCGGCATCAACACCGAACCGTTCTGGGGCAAGGATGGTTCGACCCTCTACTTCACTTCAGACCGGGGCGGCAAGCCTCAGATCTACAAATCCAGCGTTAGCGGCGGCGGTGCGGAGCGTGTGACCTTTATCGGTAACTACAACGCCAACCCTAAGCTTTCGGCTGATGAAAAGACCTTGGTGATGATCCATCGCCAGGATGGCTTCACTAATTTCAAGGTGGCGGCCCAGGATTTGCAGCGCGGAAGCGTAAAAATCCTCACTGATAGCACTCTGGACGAGTCGCCTACTGTTGCGCCCAACGGCACCATGGTAATCTACGCCACCCGCCAGCAGGGCCGGGGAGTCTTGATGCTCGTGTCCATTAATGGACGCGTAAGGCTCCCGCTTCCTACCGCACAAGGCGAAGTCAGAGAACCTTCCTGGTCCCCTTACCTGAACTGACGCGGCGCTACACGTTTCACTTAACACACTGGGGTTCATTAGGAGTTTCACGATGGAAATGCTGAAGTTTGGTAAATTTGCTGCGCTGGCTCTGGCCATGGCTGTAGCTGTAGGTTGCTCGTCCAAAGGCGGCGACAACGCCGGTGAAGGCGCTGTTGATCCAAACGCTGGTTACGGCGCTAACACTGGTGCCGTTGATGGCTCCCTGAGCGAAGAAGCTGCTCTGCGCGCAATCACCACCTTCTACTTCGAATACGACAGCTCGGACCTGAAGCCAGAAGCCATGCGCGCTCTGGACGTTCACGCCAAAGACCTGAAAGCAAACGGCGCTCGCGTTGTTCTGGAAGGCAACACCGACGAACGTGGTACTCGTGAGTACAACATGGCACTGGGCGAGCGTCGTGCGAAAGCCGTTCAACGCTACCTGGTACTGCAAGGTGTTTCCCCAGCTCAGCTGGAACTGGTTTCCTACGGCGAAGAGCGTCCAGTTGCTACCGGTAACGACGAGCAGTCCTGGGCTCAAAACCGTCGCGTCGAACTGCGTAAGTAATTCGTCATGCGAACGTGCCGTCGTGCTGTAACTGTTTTGGCTCTCAGCCTCGCACCGCTTGCGGTGTGGGCTGCGGTTCCTGTGGTCGAGGACAATTCCGGCTATAACAATAGCGGGAGTAGTTATCCGCCTGCGGGTTACGGTACGAACGGCGCCTATGCCGGGGGAGGGGTTTCGGCCCCTGTCTCGGCACAGGGCGAGCTGTTCAACCAACTGCAATCGATGCAGGAGCAGATCTCGCGCCAACAAGGTGTGATTGAAGTTCTGCAAAATGATGTAGCGCGTATGAAGCAGGAAAACCTGGAGCGATACCAGGATCTTGATCGGCGCATTGGAACCGGCGTTGCACCAGCCGCGACTCCACAGAATTCTTCTTCCGGTGGCGAACTGAATGCCCCCGGCGCAGCAGCAGGTGCAGGGGCGGCAGCCGCTCAAGCGCCTGCCGCGGGTAGCGAACCGGCGGATCCGGCGAAGGAAAAACTGTATTACGATGCGGCCTTCGACTTGATCAAAGCCAAGGATTTCGATAAAGCCAGCCAGGCTTTCTCGGCTTTCCTGCGCAAATACCCGAACAGCCAATATGCGGGCAATGCCCAGTACTGGTTGGGCGAAGTGAACCTGGCCAAAGGCGATCTGCAAGGTGCAGGTCAGGCTTTTGCCAAGGTTTCGCAGCTGTACCCAAAGCACAACAAAGTGCCTGATTCGTTGTACAAGCTGGCTGATGTAGAGCGCCGCCTCGGTCATCCCGACAAGGTAAAAGGCATTCTGCAACAGGTTGTGTCCCAATATCCGGGCACTTCCGCCGCTCAGCTGGCCCAGCGCGATCTGCAACGCATGTAAGCCTGCTTGACCCATTTAGAAGAAACCCGCGCTTGTCGCGGGTTTTTTCGTTAGAATTCACGCCCTTTTTATGAAACACGCTTTTTGGGGCCTGCGCGTTGGCGGGGTTCCTTAAAGTGCCTGACGGAGGCGGACAGCCTGTTTAGCTGTTACGCCCGTGGCGACTATGCAAGAAACATTGAGAATCACCGAAGTTTTCTACTCGTTGCAGGGGGAAACGCGGACTGCCGGGCTGCCCACCGTTTTTGTGCGCCTGACCGGTTGCCCACTGCGTTGCCAATACTGTGACAGCGCCTATGCGTTCTCTGGCGGCACTGTCCGTACGCTCGACGACATCCTCGAGCAAGTGGCCGGTTTTCGCCCGCGTTATGTGTGTGTCACCGGTGGCGAGCCGCTGGCGCAACCCAATGCCATTCCATTGCTCAAGCAGTTGTGCGACGCCGGTTACGAAGTGTCACTGGAAACCAGTGGTGCACTGGATATCTCGGCGGTTGATTCACGCGTCAGTCGCGTAGTCGACCTGAAAACCCCAGGTTCGAAGGAAGCACATCGCAACCTTTACGAAAACATCGAACTGCTCACCCCCAACGACCAGGTGAAATTTGTCATCTGCTCGCGGGAAGACTACGACTGGGCCGTGTCGAAGCTGATTCAGTACGGTCTGGATCGCCGCGCTGGTGAAGTGCTGTTCTCGCCAAGCCACCATGACCTGAATGCTCGGGACCTGGCGGATTGGGTGGTGGCGGACAACCTGCCAGTGCGTCTGCAACTGCAGCTGCATAAATATCTTTGGAATGACGAGCCGGGGCGCTGATATGACTGAGCAACTGAATACTGCTGAAAAACGTGCAGTCATCCTGCTGTCCGGCGGACTCGACTCGGCGACGGTCGTGGCGATGGCTCGTGCTGAAGGCTACAGCTGCTACACGATGAGTTTCGATTATGGTCAGCGCTCTCGCGCCGAATTACACGCCGCCGAACGTGTTGCCCGGGACCTGGGTGTGGTTGAGCATAAAGTCATCGGTCTGAACCTGAATGGCATCGGCGGTTCGGCACTGACCGACAGCAGCATCGATGTGCCAGAAGAGGCGGGCGAAGGCATTCCGGTGACTTACGTGCCGGCTCGCAACACGGTGTTTCTCTCCCTCGCGCTAGGCTGGGCCGAAGTGCTCGGCGCGCGAGACATCTTCATCGGGGTGAACGCCGTCGATTACTCCGGCTATCCGGATTGCCGTCCCGAGTTCATCGAGTCTTTCGAGCGCATGGCCAATCTGGCAACCAAGGCCGGTGTCGAAGGCAATGGCTTCCGCATTCAGGCGCCCCTGCAAAACCTGAGCAAAGCACAGATCGTCCAGGCGGGCGTGAAGCTCGGTGTCGATTATGGCCTGACCGTTTCCTGCTATCAGGCGGACGATAAAGGCTACGCTTGCGGCAAATGCGACAGCTGCAGACTGCGTGCAGAAGGCTTTGCAGCGGCCGGAATCAGCGACCCAACACCTTATTTCTGATTTATTTCAAATAAGGTGTTGAATAACCTATAAAAATCAGTATTATACGCGCCACCACACAGCGGGTCGTTAGCTCAGTTGGTAGAGCAGTTGGCTTTTAACCAATTGGTCGTAGGTTCGAATCCCACACGACCCACCATTTTTGTAGCAGTTTTAAAAGTCTGGAAGGCCCACGAAAGTGAGGATTTCCGGATTTTTTTTTGCCCGCGATTTAAGGTTGGCTCAAGGCGGGGCTGCACCGCGTGACGCAGGTCAGAATGATCTTTTGCATCCACGGGATATTCTGTAGCCTTGCGCAACTTCAACGCTGTCCGTACCTGATGAATACTCACACTCCCGGCGGTACCCTGATGGGTCCGGAGCCGGGTGTATACTCGACTTTCGCGCGAAAGCGCCTGCAGGTCTTGCGAACATGACGCAGATTTCCGAACGCCTTCTGGTTCAAGCTCACCTCGACGCCAAGCAGCCCAAGCCGCTGACTGTCGAGGAAGAGGCTTATTACCGTGCCGCCATCGCCGCCGAGCTCAAGGCTCAGGACGCGGTGCTGGTTGCCCACTTCTATTGTGATCCAGTCATTCAAGCCCTGGCCGAAGAAACCGGTGGCTGCGTCTCCGACTCGCTGGAGATGGCCCGCTTCGGCAATGCTCACCCGGCCAAGACCGTGGTGGTCGCCGGTGTGAAATTCATGGGCGAGACGGCCAAAATCCTCAACCCTGAAAAACGCGTGTTGATGCCGACCCTGGAAGCGACCTGCTCGCTGGACCTGGGTTGCCCGGTGGAGGAGTTTTCTGCGTTCTGCGATCAGCACCCTGAACGCACTGTCGTGGTGTATGCCAATACATCAGCAGCCGTTAAAGCCCGGGCGGACTGGGTCGTGACTTCAAGCTGTGCGCTGGAAATCGTTGAAAGCCTGATGGATAACGGCGAGACGATCATCTGGGGCCCGGACAAACACCTGGGCACCTACATCCAGCGCCAGACCGGCGCCGACATGCTGCTGTGGGACGGTGCCTGCATCGTTCACGAAGAGTTCAAGTCCAAGCAGCTTGAAGACATGAAAGCGTTGTACCCGGACGCGGCCATTCTGGTGCACCCGGAATCGCCGACCTCGGTGATCGAACTGGCGGACGCCGTCGGCTCCACCAGTCAATTGATCGCAGCGGCGCAGAGCCTGCCGAACCAGACGCTGATCGTGGCCACCGACCGTGGCATCTTTTACAAGATGCAGCAGCTGTGCCCGGACAAGATCTTTATCGAGGCACCTACGGCAGGTAACGGCGCGGCGTGCCGCAGTTGCGCACACTGCCCGTGGATGGCGATGAATACGCTTGAGCGTACGCTGAAGGCCTTGAAGGAGGGGACGAACGAGATCTTTGTTGATCCGGCGTTGATTCCTCAGGCGATCCGCCCGTTGAAGCGCATGCTCGACTTTACGCAAGCAGCGCGGATGAGGCTGGCCGGTAACGCCTGAGTTTGTTCAGTCAAGTCGCAAAAACTGTGGGAGCGAGCTTGCTCGCGATAGCGGTCTGTCAGTCATATCAATGTTGACCGATGCGCCGCTATCGCGAGCAAGCTCGCTCCCACAGTGGTTTTCGTATGGCTGGATTACTTGGTCTTCTTCGGAATTCGAACCAGTTGCGTGTTCGAGTACATGTCATGCCAGCTGCGTTTCTGTTTATCGAACAGTGACCAGAAGAACCCAAGGCCAACGCACAACAGCGACGCAATCGACACGACAAAGCGCAGCAGCGCCTGCCACAGGCTGATGGATGAGCCATCGGCGTTCTGCACGCGGATGCACCATACCTGCATGCCCAGGGTCTGGCCGGACCAGGTCCAGAACTTGGCGAAAAAACCGAACAGCACAAACAGCAGCACAGTCGACAGCAGTGGATCGCCGTCCAATGCACCGGCTTCGGTCAGGGTGCGCATTTTGTCTTCGCCGATGATCGCCATCTGGATCATCTTGTAAAGCCCACTGGTGACGATCAGTAGAGCGGTGCACAGCAGGAAGTCATAGAACATTGCTGCCAGACGACGGCCCAGGGTCACGGCGGGAAAGTCGCCCTGAGGGTTGAGCAAGTGTTTCGACATGGCAGGGCTCTCGACGAAAAAAGAAGCCATTTTACGGATTTACGCGCACAAAAAAGCCCCTGATGTCAGCATCAGGGGCTTTTTCGTAACAGAAGGTTAGGCTTCTGCTTGTACTTCGTCAGCCTGCATGCCTTTCTGGCCTTGCACGGCGATGAAGGTCACTTTCTGGCCTTCTTTCAGGCTCTTGAAGCCGTTGCCCTGAATAGCGCGGAAATGCACGAACAGATCCGGACCGCTTTCTGGAGTGATAAAACCAAAACCTTTCTCGTCGTTAAACCACTTGACGGTACCGCTCTGACGTTGGGACATTTCTTATTTCCTTTGACGCAAAAATTAATGACAGTCTCCTTCTCATGAAAGAGTACTGGGGCTGGTTGCAGGAGAGTAAGAAGACGTCGAACGGGATGTAGCTAACTTGTAGGCTACTGCCCAGGTCACGATTCCAAGCGACCCATGCAAACACAGTGAACAAACTCTACGCCAACTATGGGAGAAAAAACAAGCCCCGCGAAAGGGCCGGTTTTGCTCAGGTTGACCGCAGTAGTTCGTGCACTAGTGTTGGCTTATTCGATAGTGGTGTTCAATTGTTTTCGGACGTTATAAGGCAAGTTCACAAACGAAGCGGCGCACTGTTTTATGGCGGTTGCGTTACACATTAGTGCACTGTTAACGCAACCGCGTTACTTATAGGAACAGTCAATCAGCCACGATAGTAGCGTTGTGGAACAAATGGCATTTTGCTTACAAGCAAGGGCACCTTTTTCCCACGAACGATTGCGAACACGGGCGTGTCGACGGCGATGTACGCGCTGTCGAGATAACCCATCGCCAGAGGACCGCCAAGGGTCGGACCGAAACCACCGCTGCAAACGCTACCGATGATGTCGCCTGCTTCATTGACGATCTCTGCGCCTTCACGCACGGGTGTACGTTCCTGGGGTAGCAGGCCTACGCGCTTGCGGCTGACACCGGCTTGCTGCTGGGCGAACACGCTTTCCGCGCCAGGGAAACCGCCGGCCCGCGCGCCATCGGTACGGCGCGGCTTGGAGATGGCCCACAACAGGCTCGCTTCAATCGGGGTAGTTTCGGTGTTCATGTCGTGGCCGTAGAGGCACAGGCCGGCTTCCAGGCGCAGCGAATCACGAGCCCCCAGGCCAATGGCCGCGACTTCTGGTTCGGCCAACAGGGCACGAGCCAATGCTTCGGCGTTGGCAGCCGGTACGGAGATTTCGAAACCGTCTTCACCGGTGTAGCCGGAGCGGCTGACAAAGCAGTCCACGCCCAGCAACTTCACGCGAGCGAACTGCATGAAGGTCATCTTCGCCACTTCTGGTGCCAGGCGTGCGAGCACCGTGACGGCGGCCGGGCCTTGCAACGCGAGCAGGGCGCGCTCTTCGAACAGCGGCTCGATAGTGCACTGATCACCGATGTGCTGGCGCAGATGCGCGAGGTCCTGATCCTTGCACGCGGCGTTGACCACCAGGAACAGTTCGTCGTTGCCCAGGTTGGCGACCATCAGGTCATCGAGGATACCGCCGGTCTCGTTGGTGAACATGGCGTAACGCTGCATGCCCACCGGCAGGTCGATGATGTCCACCGGCACCAGGGTTTCGAGGGCCTTGGCGGCATTGGCGCCGGTCAGGCGGATCTGGCCCATGTGCGAAACATCGAACAGCCCGGCCTGATCACGGGTGTGCTGGTGCTCTTTCATCACGCCCAACGGGTATTGCACCGGCATGTCGTAGCCGGCGAACGGCACCATGCGGGCGCCGAGTTCGATGTGCAGTGCGTGCAACGGGGTTTTCAACAGTTGTTCGGTGGACATATCCAGCTCCTGAAAAAGTGTGCAGATGCAGTGAGCGCGCATCAGCACTCGATAATGTTGACCGCCAAACCGCCACGGGCGGTTTCCTTGTATTTGCTTTTCATGTCGGCGCCGGTCTGGCGCATGGTGCGGATGACCTTGTCCAGCGAGACGAAGTGCTGACCGTCGCCGCGCAGGGCCATGCGCACGGCATTGATGGCCTTCACCGAACCCATCGCGTTGCGCTCGATGCAAGGCACTTGTACCAGCCCGCCAATCGGGTCGCAGGTCAGGCCGAGGTTGTGTTCCATGCCGATTTCGGCGGCGTTTTCCACTTGTTGCACAGTGCCGCCAAGCACTTCGCACAAGGCGCCGGCCGCCATCGAACAGGCCACGCCGACTTCACCCTGACAACCGACTTCGGCGCCGGAGATCGAGGCGTTTTCTTTGTAGAGAATGCCGATGGCCGCTGCGGTCAGCAGAAAACGTACGACGCCGTCTTCGTTGGCGCCGGGGATGAAGCGCATGTAGTAGTGCAAAACCGCCGGGACGATGCCCGCTGCGCCGTTGGTGGGCGCGGTAACCACGCGTCCGCCGTTGGCGTTTTCCTCGTTGACCGCCAAGGCGTACAGATTGACCCAGTCCAGTACCGACAGCGGATCGCGCAGGGCCGATTCCGGGTTCTTGCACAATTGCCGGTGCAACGCGGCGGCACGACGTTTGACCTTCAAACCGCCGGGCAGAATGCCTTCGTTGCGGCAACCGGCGTCGACGCAGTCCTGCATCACTTGCCAGATGTTCAGCAGGCCGGCGCGGGTTTCCGCTTCCGGGCGCCAGGCACTTTCGTTGGTCAGCATCACCTGGCTGATCGACAGGCCATAAGTGGCGCAATGACCGAGCAGGTCCTTGGCGCTTTTGAACGGGAAGGTCAGCGGCGTGGCGTCTTCGACGATGCGGTCGGCGCCGGCGGCGTCTTCATCGACGACGAAACCACCGCCGACCGAGTAGTACTCGCGACTGCGGATCTGTAGCCCCGCCGCGTCGAACGCGCGAAAGATCATGCCATTGGGGTGATAGGGCAATGGTTTACGGATCATCGCCAGGTGTTC
This sequence comes from Pseudomonas sp. O230, assembly GCF_045447035.1. Taxonomy (NCBI): domain Bacteria; kingdom Pseudomonadati; phylum Pseudomonadota; class Gammaproteobacteria; order Pseudomonadales; family Pseudomonadaceae; genus Pseudomonas; species Pseudomonas sp. O230. The sequence continues at coordinate 414,120 of NZ_JBJGXN010000004.1, forward strand.
TTTCTCGTTGAACGCAATGCTGTGTTCGCCGAGCAGGTTCAAGCGTCCGTTGCCACGAATCTCTTGCAGACGGGCGGCGACGGTTTCGGTGTTGACGGTGTCCGGGTGTTCACCTTCCAGGCCGAGCAACACAGCCTTGTCGCTGCCGTGGCCCTTGCCGGTGGCGCCGAGTGAGCCGTAGAGCTCGACTTTGACGCAGGTGGTGGCGGCCAGCAGCCCTTCACGGCGCAAGCCTTCGGCGAAACGCGCAGCGGCGCGCATCGGGCCGACGGTGTGGGAGCTGGAGGGGCCGATGCCAATCTTGAACAGGTCGAACACGCTTAACGACATGGTTGTTCTCCGGTTTCTTGTTATAGGAATTCGCGGAATCTTGGGCTTTGCACCGACCCCTGTGGGAGCGGGCTGGCTCGCGAAAGCGGTGTGTCAGGCAACATGGATGGTGCCTGAACCACCGCTTTCGCGAGCAAGCCCGCTCTCACAAGGGGATATACGGTGTTCTTGAAAGTGGGGGCGAGCAAGCCCGCCCCTACTCAGTTTTAAGCGTAGCTTTCGATCGACGGGCAGGCGCACACCAGGTTGCGATCGCCGAAGACGTTGTCGACGCGACCGACCGGCGGCCAGTATTTGCCTTCGATCAACGACGCGACCGGATACACAGCCTGCTCGCGGCTGTACGGATGCGTCCACTCGCCGACCAATTCCGCTGCGGTGTGCGGGGCGTTTTTCAGCGGGTTGTCGTCCTTGTCCAGCGTGCCGTTTTCCACTGCGCGGATTTCTTCGCGGATGCGGATCATGGCGTCGCAGAAGCGGTCCAGTTCTTCCTTGGATTCGCTTTCGGTCGGTTCGATCATCAGCGTGCCGGCGACCGGGAACGACATGGTCGGGGCGTGGAAACCGAAGTCGATCAGGCGCTTGGCGACGTCATCGACGCTGATGCCGCTGCTGTCTTTCAGCGGACGCAGGTCGAGGATGCATTCGTGGGCTACAAGGCCGTTGCTACCGGTGTACAGCACTGGGTAGTGCTCTTCGAGGCGACGGGAAATGTAGTTGGCATTGAGGATCGCCAATTGCGAAGCGCGCTTCAGACCGGCGCCACCCATCATCCGAATGTACATCCAGGTGATCGGCAAAATGCTTGCGCTGCCGAACGGTGCCGCGCAGACCGCGCCTTCCTTGCGCTCCATCTGGGCGTGGCCCGGCAGGAACGGGGTCAGGTGCGACTTGACGCCAATCGGGCCGACGCCCGGGCCGCCACCGCCGTGGGGGATGCAGAAGGTTTTGTGCAGGTTCAGGTGCGACACGTCGCCACCGAACTTGCCCGGCGCGCAGAGGCCGACCATTGCGTTCATGTTGGCGCCATCGATGTAGACCTGGCCGCCGTTGTCATGAACGATGCCGCAGATTTCGCGGATGCCTTCTTCGAACACGCCGTGGGTCGACGGGTAGGTGATCATCAGCGCGGCGAGGTGTTCGCGGTGCTCGATGGCCTTGGCGCGCAGGTCTTCGATGTCGACGTTGCCGCGTGCGTCGCAGGCGGTCACGACCACGCGCATGCCAGCCATGTTGGCGGTGGCCGGGTTGGTGCCGTGGGCGGACGACGGGATCAGGCAGATGTCGCGACGGTCTTCGCCACGGCTCTGGTGATAGGCGCGAATCGCCAGCAGGCCGGCGTACTCACCTTGCGAACCGGCGTTCGGTTGCAGCGAGATCGCGTCGTAACCGGTGGCGGCACAGAGCATCGCTTCCAGTTCATCGGTCAGTTGCTGGTAACCGGCACTTTGCGCGGCCGGGGCGAACGGGTGCAGGGCACCGAATTCAGCCCAGGTCACCGGGATCATTTCGCTGGCAGCGTTGAGTTTCATGGTGCACGAACCCAGCGGGATCATGGTGCGATCCAGGGCCAGGTCCTTGTCGGCGAGCTTGCGCAGGTAGCGCATCAGCTCGGTTTCCGAGTGATAACGGTTGAACACCGGGTGGCTGAGGATCGGCGACTGGCGAACCAGAGCGGCCGGGATGGTGCTAGCCACAGAGGCGGCGAGGGCGGCGAAGTCCGGCAGCGCTTTGCCGTCGGCGAACAAGGCCCACAGCGTTTCGACATCAGCTTGCGACGTGGTTTCGTCGAGGGACAGGCCCAGACGTTCGCCATCGACTACGCGCAGGTTGATCTGCTGCGCACGTGCCTTGTCGTGCAGTTTGGCGGTGTTGGCGCCGGTGTTCAGGGTCAGGGTGTCGAAGAAGCTGGCTTGCTCGACGGTCAGGCCCAGTGCGCTCAAGCCTTTGGCGAGGATCGCGGTCAGGTGATGAATGCGGTTGGCAATCTGCGTCAGGCCTTTCGGACCGTGGTACACGGCGTACATGCTGGCGATGTTGGCCAGCAGAACCTGTGCGGTGCAGATGTTGCTGGTGGCTTTCTCACGGCGGATATGTTGCTCGCGAGTCTGCATGGCCAGGCGCAGGGCCGGCTTGCCGAAACGGTCCACCGAGACACCGACCAGACGGCCCGGCATGTCGCGCTTGAACGCATCTTTGGTAGAGAAATAAGCCGCGTGCGGGCCACCGAAGCCCAGCGGCACGCCGAAGCGTTGTGCGCTGCCGATGGCCACGTCAGCGCCGAATTCACCCGGCGGGGTCAGCACGGTCAAGGCCAGCAGGTCAGCAGCGACCGCCACCAATGCATTGGCCGCGTGGAAGCGCTCGGTCAGTGCACGGTAATCAAACACGTCACCGTTGCTGGCCGGGTATTGCAGCAGCGCGCCGAAGAACGGCGTTACGTCGGTCAGTTCGAGTTCGTCGCCGACCACCACGTCGATGCCCAACGGCTCGGCACGGGTGCGCAGCACGTCGAGGGTTTGCGGGTGGCAATGCACGGAGGCGAAGAAGGCGTGGCTGCCCTTGTTCTTGCTCAGGCGCTTGCAGAAGGTCATTGCTTCGGCAGCGGCGGTGGCTTCATCGAGCAGCGAGGCGTTGGCGATCGGCAAACCGGTCAGGTCGCTGATCAGGGTCTGGAAGTTCAGCAGCGCTTCGAGACGACCCTGGGAAATTTCCGGTTGGTACGGGGTGTAGGCGGTGTACCAGGCCGGGTTTTCCAGCAGGTTGCGCAGGATCGGCGACGGCGTGTGCGTGCCGTAGTAACCCTGGCCGATGTAGGTCTTGAACAGCTGGTTCTTGGCGGCAATGCCTTTGATCAACGCCAGGGCGTCGGCTTCGCTCAGGCCGTCGTCCATGCCGAGGACGCTGGTGCCTTTGATGCTTTCCGGAATGACGCTGGCGCTCAGGGCTTCCAGTGAGTCGAAACCGAGGCTGTTGAGCATCGCTTGCTCATCGCCGGAACGCGGGCCGATGTGGCGCGCGATGAATTCGTTGGCGGTCGTAAGATTTACTTGAGTCATGTCAGCGCTCCTCAGGCTTCGGCGTTGGCTTTGATCAGACGGTCGTAAGCGTCCTGATCCAGCAGTTTGGCGACAGCCGAGGCGTCGGCAGGCTGGAAGCGGAAGAACCAGCCTTCGCCCAGCGGATCTTCGTTGACCAGTTCAGGGCTGCTGTCCAGCGCCGGGTTCACTTCCAGCACTTCGCCGTCGAGTGGCATGTACACGCCGCTGGCGGCTTTTACCGATTCCACGGTGGCGGCTTCTGCGCCTTTGTCGTAGGACTGCAGCTCAGGCAGTTGTACGAAAACCACGTCGCCCAGAGCGTTCTGTGCGAAAGCGGTGATGCCGACGGTGACGGTGCCATCAGCTTCGGTACGCAGCCATTCGTGATCTTCAGTAAAACGCAACTCGCTCATGGAAACTCCTAAGGGGGCCAGACTCGTCTGGTGGACGCGATTGAATGCTTGGGCAAAAGCCCTGCTTTATGGGTGGTTACTTAGCAAAATCGCGGCCAATGTTGTTTTTGTGTTTAAAAACAATAGCTTATGAGTTTCATGTGGCCGTTGTGTTGCAGCGACTGTAGCGAAATCGATACAGCGCGAGCCGAAGAAAAAAGCCTAGGTGGATCAAAGCCTTGCACTGCGGTCGTTAGGAGGGGGTGTATCGATATCATTCCGCTGTAGCGCTTTCAGTACAGGTGGAGGTCGTTTTTAGGCAGGATTTCGGTTGAACACAAAACCTGTGGGAGCGGGCTTGCCCGCGATGTCGTTCTAACATTCGACATGGATGTGGAATGTGATGGCCTCATCGCGGGCAAGCCCGCTCCCACAGGGATTTGCTTTGACTGGATTACGGCTTGTTGGGAATGCCGTACTTGCGCAACCGATGGGCAATTGCCGTGTGCGAAGTTTGCAGGCGGTTGGCCAATTGCCGGGTCGAGGGGTAGCTGACGTAGAGTTTTTCCAGCAGGGTCTTTTCGAACTCTTCCATCGCCTGTTCCAGGCTGTCGACCTCGCTGTCGCTCTGGCGCGCCACCGAGGTGCCGGCGATGTCGAGGTCGCCGATGTCCACCAGGCTGCTTTCGCAAATTGCCGCCGCGCGGAAGATCACGTTCTGCAATTGCCGCACGTTGCCTGGCCAGCGGTTGCCCAGCAGCGCCGGGTAAGTGCCCGGTGCCAGGCGACACACCGGGCGCTGAATCTGCGCGCAAGCCTGCTGCATGAAATAGCGCGCCAGCAGCAGAATGTCCTGGCCGCGTTCGCGCAGCGGCGGGACTTCGACATTGAGCACGTTGAGGCGATAGAACAGGTCTTCGCGGAACGAGCCTTCGCTGACCATTTTTTCCAGATCGCGGTGCGTGGCGCTGAGGATCCGCACGTTGACCTTCACCTCACGGTCACCGCCCACTCGACGGAAACTGCCGTCGTTGAGGAATCGCAACAATTTCGCCTGTAAGTACGGCGACATCTCGCCGATCTCATCGAGAAACACCGTGCCCTGGTTCGCCAATTCCATCAGCCCCGGTTTGCCACCCCGTTGTGCGCCGGTGAAGGCGCCGGGGGCGTAGCCGAACAGTTCGCTTTCGGCGAGGTTCTCTGGCAATGCCGCGCAGTTCAGCGCCAGGAAGGGTGACGTGTGCCGGGCACTGATGGCGTGACATGCGCGGGCCACCAGTTCTTTACCGGTGCCGGTTTCGCCCTGGATCAACAACGGCGCATCGAGGGCTGCAACCCGCTGCGCGCGGGCCTTGAGCGTACGAATCGCCGGGGATTCGCCGAGCAGTGCATCGAACCCTTCGGCATGGTCGTGGTGCAGTGCCGATAGGCGTTCGCCGATGCGATTCGGTTGATACAGCGTCAGCAGCGCGCCGGCGTCGGTGATCGGCGTGGCGTCCAGTAACAGGGTCTGGCCGTTGACGGTGATCTCTCGCAGCGGCAGGCGAAAGCCTTGTTCCAGCAGGGTGTCGAGCAGGGCGGGATCGGCAAACAGATCCGCGATGCTTTCACCGGCCGGTTCGCGACCGTACAGGGCGATCAGCGCCGGGTTGGCCAGCAGCACCTTGCCGTTGCTGTCCAGGGCCAGAACCGGGTCGGTCATCGCGGCTAGCAATGCATCGAGTTGCAAGTGCCGACGCTGACCGGGAAGGATGTCGACCACCGTCATCGCCTGCACACCACGCACACTGAGCAAGGCATCGCGCAGTTCTTCGAGCACGTCCGGGCTCAGGGTCGGAGCATCGATGTAAACGTTGGGCGGGACCATTTCCACCGCATCCAGATTGAGATTGCGCCCACCGAGCAGGGCCAGGACTTCCTGGGTGATGCCGACGCGGTCGATGAAGCTGACGTGGATACGCATGGGGCGATTTTTGGTTCTGGAGTGCGGAGGGTGGCAAGTATGCCTTGCAGGAGGGTGTTAGGTGAAATCCAGCGCAAGCCTCGCGCCACTCCACAATCCCTGTGGGAGCGGGCTTGCTCGCGAAAGCGGTGTGTCAGTCGCCATCAATGTTGCCTGACACTCCGCATTCGCGAGCAAGCCCGCTCCCACAGTTGATTGTTGGTGTTCGCAGAATTGTGTTCGGCACAGAACCCTTTATTCCAGGTGTTCGGGTTTCACCGGATCACCGGATTTGACGTCGAGCTGAGCCCGCACATCTTCGAACATTTCGTCGTAGGTCTTATGCATCGACGCGATGTTGGCGCTGGTGGGCATGCCGTGCTTTTGTGCGATGTGTGTGGCATGCCGGGCGAAATCAAACGCCTGGTCCTTGGGCAGGAAGAATTCTTCCGTCAGGTCTTTGCCCTCAATGCTGCCGTGCATCTTGAACAGCATGCCTTTGCCTTCCTTGGGATCCTGGGTGACTTCATAGTCGATGCACAGGTTGTAGCTGTAATCGTCCTTGTTCAGCGCGTGGCGCTCAATGTGCAAATGACCGGGCTCGAACGTAGCCATATTCATCTCTCCTTCGAAGGCATTGGAGAACGGCAGACTCCGGGCCTGCCGCCGAGTTTCTTTTTAGCGGTAAGTAATGCCAGGTTTCGCCGTGCTGATGCGCGTACCGGCCTTGCCCTGGACGATCGCCTCGATGTCCGAGAGTGAACCGATCACCGCAGTTTTTCCAGTATGGCGGGCGAATTCGCAGGCTGCCTGAACCTTCGGCCCCATGGAGCCGGCGGCAAAACCGAGTTTCTCCATGTCGTCCGGGTGCGCCTGGGCGATGGCTTTCTGGGTCGGTTTACCGAAATCGATAAAGGCTGCGCTGACGTCGGTGGCGATCACCAGCAAATCACTGTCCAGCTGTTCGGCCAGCAGCGCCGAGCACAGGTCCTTGTCGATCACCGCTTCCACGCCTTGCAGTTTGCCGTGGGCACCATACATGGTTGGAATGCCACCGCCGCCAGCACAAATCACGATGCTGCCTTTTTCCAGCAGCCATTTGATCGGGCGGATTTCGAAGATGCGTTTCGGTCTCGGGCTGGCCACCACGCGACGGTATTTATCGCCGTCCGGGGCAATCGCCCAGCCTTTTTCGGCGGCAAGTTTTTCTGCCTCGGCCTTGGCGTACACCGGGCCGATGGGTTTGCTCGGGTTCTGGAAGGCCGGGTCGTTGGCGTCGACTTCAACCTGGGTCAGGAGCGTGGCGAAGGGCACTTCGAAGTCCAGCAGGTTGCCCAGTTCCTGTTCGATGATGTAGCCGATCATGCCTTCGGTTTCGGCACCGAGCACGTCCAGCGGATACGGCGAAACCGAGGTGTAGGCCGCCGCTTGCAGCGACAGCAGGCCGACCTGCGGACCATTGCCGTGGGCGATGACCAGTTCATTGCCGGCGTAAATCTTGGCGATTTGCTCGGTGGCAATCCGGATGTTGGCGCGTTGATTGTCCGCGGTCATGGGTTCACCACGGCGGAGCAGGGCGTTACCGCCCAGAGCAACGACGATACGCATGATTCAGTCCTTCTACAGAGAGCGGGCTAACGACTCGATCTACTGTGGGAGCGGGGCTTGCTCGCGAAAGCGTCCTGTCAGTCACCATTAATGTTGGTTGACAGGATGCTTTCGCGAGCAAGCCCGCTCCCACATTTCGACCGTGTTTCGTCAGTGGGAGCCGGGCGAGCCGTTAGATATCCGCCAACGCCGATACCAGAATCGCCTTGATGGTGTGCATGCGGTTTTCCGCTTGCTCGAAGGCGATGTTGGCCGGGGATTCGAAGACTTCTTCAGTCACCTCGACGCCATTGGCCAGGTTCGGGTAGCGCGCGGCGATGTCTTTGCCGACCTTGGTTTCGCTGTTGTGGAACGCCGGCAGGCAGTGCATGAATTTCACGCGAGGGTTGCCCGAAGCCTTCATCATCGCCGCGTTGACCTGGTATGGCAGCAGTTGCTCGATACGCTCGTCCCACGCTTCCACGGGCTCGCCCATCGATACCCAGATGTCGGTATGGATGAAGTCCACGCCCTTGACCGCTTCTTTCGGGTCTTCGGTGATGGTGATGCGGGCGCCGCTTTCTTCGGCGAAGGCTTTGCACTGGGCGATGAAATCAGCGTGCGGCCACAGCGCTTTCGGCGCGGCAATGCGCACGTCCATGCCCAGTTTCGCGCCGATCATCAGCAGCGAGTTGCCCATGTTGTAGCGGGCGTCGCCGAGGTAGGCGTAGCTGATGTCATGCAGCGGCTTGTCGCTGTGTTCGCGCATGGTCAGGGTGTCGGCGATCATCTGCGTCGGGTGGAACTCAGCGGTCAGACCGTTGAACACCGGCACGCCGGCGAACTTGGCCAGCTCTTCGACGATCTCCTGCTCGAAGCCACGGTACTCGATGGCATCGAACATCCGCCCCAGCACGCGGGCGGTGTCTTTCATGCTTTCCTTGTGGCCGATCTGCGACGACACGGGGTCGATGTAGGTGACGTGGGCGCCCTGGTCATGGGCCGCGACTTCGAAGGCGCAACGGGTGCGGGTCGAGGTTTTTTCGAAGATCAGTGCGATGTTCTTGCCTTGCAGGTGCGGACGCTCGGTGCCGGTGTACTTGGCGCGCTTGAGGTCGCGGGACAGGTCGATCAGGTAGTTGAGCTCGCGAGTGGTGTGGTGCATCAAGCTCAGCAAGCTGCGGTTACGCATATTAAAAGCCATGGTGGATCTCCTTAGGTTTCGGTTATCCCCCGACCTCACGCTTTATAAGGGTGAGGTCGGGCACACAAATTAATAATCGATAGGGTCGCGAATGATCGGGCAGGTCATGCAATGGCCGCCGCCACGGCCGCGACCGAGTTCGCCGGCGCTGATGGTGATGACTTCCACGCCAGCCTTGCGCAGCAAGGTGTTGGTGTAGGTGTTGCGGTCGTAGCCGATCACCACGCCCGGCTCCAGGGCCACCACGTTGTTGCCGTCGTCCCATTGCTCGCGCTCGGCGGCGAAGCTGTTGCCGCCGGTTTCCACCACGCGCAACGCTTTGAGGTTGAGGGCCTTGGCGACGGTGTCGAGGAAGTTGGTTTCTTCGCGGCGAATGTCGATGCCGCCCGCTTTGCTTTCGTCAGGACGCAGGGTGAAGGCGACGATCTGGTTCACCACTTCCGGGAAGATGGTGACGAGGTCGCGGTCGCAGAAACTGAACACCGTGTCCAGGTGCATCGCCGCACGGGACTTCGGCAGGCCGGCGACGATTACTTTCTCGACGGCTTTGTTCTTGAACAGGTTCACCGCCAGTTGGCCGATGGCCTGACGGGACGAGCGTTCGCCCATGCCGATCAACACCACGCCGTTGCCGATTGGCATCACGTCGCCGCCTTCAAGGGTGGCGCTGCCGTGTTCCTGATCCGGGTCGCCGTACCAGATTTCAAAGTCGGCGTTGGTGAACTGCGGGTGAAATGTGTAGATGGCGCTGGCCAACAGGGTTTCCTGACGGCGCGCCGGCCAGTACATCGGGTTCAGGGTCACGCCACCGTAGATCCAGCAGGTGGTGTCGCGGGTGAACTGGGTGTTGGGCAGCGGCGGCAGAATGAAACTGGAGTGGCCGAGGAAGTCGCGGAACATCTGAATGGTCTTGCCGCCGAAGCTGTCCGGCAGGTCGTCGGCGGAGACGCCGCCAATCAGGAATTCGGCGATCTTGCGCGGCTCCAGGCTGCGCAGCCACGAACCGACCTCGTGGATCAGGCCGAGGCCGACCGAATTGGCGGTGACCTTGCGTTCGAGAATCCAGTCCAGCGCTTCAGGAATCGCGACGATGTCGGTCAGCAGGTTGTGCATTTCCAGCACGTCGATATTGCGTTCGCGCATTTTGGTGACGAAGTCGAAATGGTCACGCTTGGCCTGGGCGACCCACAGCACATCATCGAAAAGCAGCTCGTCGCAGTTGTTCGGGGTCAGCCGCTGGTGGGCCAGGCCGGGGGAGCAAACCATGACTTTGCGCAGTTTGCCGGCTTCGGAATGTACGCCGTACTTAACTTTTTCCGTGGTCATTACAGTGATCCTCCAGATGACAAATCAATCGGGTATTACAGGGTCAGGAAGCCGTCATACAGACCGTAGGCCGCCACCAGGGCGCCCACGACGACTGCGGCGAAAATCAGCTTCTCGACGTTAGTGAAAACCGGTTTGTTGACTTCAAGCTTGGCCTTGGCGAACAGGATCGCGCCGGGGGCATAGAGCAGGGCGGAGAGCAGCAGGTATTTGACACCGCCGGCATAGATCAGCCAGATCGCGTAAATCAGTGCGACGCTGCCGATAAGCAGGTCTTTGCTGCGTTCGGCTGCAGCGTTTTCATAACTCTCGCCGCGCACCGCCAACAGAAAGGCGTAAGCCGCCGACCACAGGTATGGCACCAGAATCATCGAGGTGGCGAGGTAGATCAGCGACAGGTAAGTGCTGGCCGAAAACAGCGTAATGACCAGGAACAGTTGCACCATCGCGTTGGTCAGCCACAAGGCGTTGACCGGTACCTGGTTGGCGTTTTCCTTGCGCAGGAACGCCGGCATGGTGTGGTCCTTGGCGGCGGCGAACATGATTTCGGCGCACAACAGCACCCACGACAGCAGCGCCCCCAGTAACGAGATGATCAGGCCGACGCTGATCAGCACCGCGCCCCACGGACCGACCACATGTTCCAGTACGGCCGCCATTGACGGGTTCTGCAGCTTGGCCAATTCCGGTTGGGTCATGATGCCCAGCGACAGCACGTTCACCAGCACCAGGAACAGCAGCACGGTGATGAAGCCGATCACGGTGGCTTTACCGACGTCGCTGCGCTTTTCCGCACGCGCCGAGAAAATGCTCGCGCCTTCGATACCGATGAACACCCACACGGTGACCAGCATCATGTTGCGCACCTGGTTCATCACGCTGCCCAGGTCCGGGTTTTTCAGGCCCCAGATGTCGGCCGTGAAGATGTCCAGTTTGAAGGCGAAAACAGCGATCAACACAAACAGCAGCAGCGGCACGACCTTGGCGACGGTGGTCACCAGGTTGATGAACGCTGCTTCCTTGATCCCGCGCAGCACCAGGAAATGCACGGCCCAGAGCAGCACCGACGCACCAATCACGGCGGCAACCGTATTGCCCTCGCCGAAGATCGGGAAGAAGTAACCGAGGGTGCTGAACAGCAAGACGAAGTAACCGACGTTGCCCAGCCAGGCGCTGATCCAGTAACCCCACGCGGACGAGAAACCCATGTAGTCGCCGAAACCGGCCTTGGCATAGGCGTAGACACCGCCGTCCAGGTCCGGTTTTCGATTGGCGAGGGTCTGGAACACGAAGGCCAGGGTCAGCATGCCGACCGCGGTGATGGCCCAGCCGATCAGCACGGCACCGACGTCGGCACTGGCCGCCATGTTCTGCGGCAAAGAGAAGATCCCGCCACCAATCATCGAGCCGACAACCAACGCAACCAGTGCGCCGAGTTTCAGTTTTCCGGGGGATTCAGACATTGCATGACTCCAATGCAGGAGAATAGAAACAACAGATTAATTCTGTTCGCAATTCAATGAGCTGACATAGATCAGTGCATGGCTACATTCCATTGTTAATGAAAGACTTATGAATCTTTCCCGGGCATAACGGTATTGCTGGAAAAGCCCTTTCCAGAGGCCTCGGCCAGAAAGATCAGGAATGGAGCGTATTTGTTGGAGCCTTTAAGCTAGTTCGTTTTCAGGTTTACGCAAATATTTGACAGTTGTTTCAGTACTGAATTGATTGATTAGGATCAACACACAAAGCTGCTGTTGCCGACTGCAGCTATAGAAAAATCGGCTATAGAGACAAGACGCGGATTGCCATTAATTAATAAATGTTATTACCGTTTACCTATTTAGTTAAAGTTATTCCTTAGTGGCGAGAAACAAGGAGACGCTGGAATGTCGCAACCGACGCAAAAACTTCGCCTGAGGGCACTGATCGCGCTGGTGGTGGGATCGATGATTGGCGGCGGGATTTTTTCCCTGCCACAGAACATGGCCGCCCGTGCCGATGCTGGCGCGATATTGATCGGTTGGGCGATCACCGCCATCGGCATGCTGACCCTGGCCTTCGTGTTCCAGACGCTGGCCAATCGCAAGCCCGAGCTGGACTCCGGGGTGTATGCCTACGCCAAGGCCGGGTTCGGCGATTACATGGGGTTCTCGTCCGCCTGGGGTTACTGGATGAGCGCCTGGCTGGGTAACGTCGGCTACTTCGTCTTGCTGTTCAGCACCCTCGGGTACTTCTTTCCGATGTTTGGCCAGGGCAACACGTCCATCGCCATCGGCTGCGCCTCGGTCCTGCTCTGGGCCGTGCATTTTCTGGTGATGCGCGGGATCAAGGAAGCGACGTTTATCAATCAGCTGACCACCGTGGCCAAGATCGTGCCGCTGATCATGTTCATCGTCATCGCCGCCGTGGCGTTCAGGGCAGACATCTTCACTCGCGACATCTGGGGCCACAGCAACCCAAGTTTCGGAGGGGTGATGGATCAGGTGCGCAACATGATGCTGGTCACGGTGTTTGTGTTCATCGGCATCGAGGGTGCCAGTGTGTATTCGGCGCGGGCGGAAAAACGTTCGGATGTCGGCCGGGCGACGGTCATCGGTTTTCTCGGCGTGCTGGCGTTGTTGGTGCTGGTGAACGTGTTGTCGCTGGGGATCATGAGTCAGCCGGAATTGGCCAACCTGCAGAATCCGTCTCTGGCGGCGGTGCTGGAACACATCGTCGGGCCGTGGGGCGCGTTGTTGATCAGCATCGGCCTGGCGATTTCGCTGCTTGGCGCGTTGTTGTCCTGGGCGCTGCTCTGCGCCGAGATCCTGTTTGCCACGGCGAAAGACAACGCCATGCCGGCCTTCCTGAAAAAGGAAAACGCCAATCATGTGCCGGTCAATGCGCTGTGGCTGACCAACGTGATGATCCAGATTTTCCTGTTGATCACGCTGGTTTCCGCCAGTACTTACACCAGTCTGATCTACCTCGCATCGTCGATGATTCTGGTGCCGTATCTGTGGTCGGCGGCGTATGCGGTGCTGTTGAGCGGGCGCGGCGAAACCTACGAGCATGCCTCGGCGGAACGGACCAAAGACTTGCTGATTGGCGGCATCGCGTTGAGTTATGCGGTGTGGCTGTTGTACGCCGGCGGGGTGAAATATTTGCTGCTGTCGGCGTTGTTGTATGCGCCGGGGGTGATTCTGTTCGCCAAAGCCAAACACGAGCAGGGCGAACCGCTGTTTACGCCGATCGAGAAAGGGATTTTTACCGCTGTCCTCAGCGGCGCCGGGTTAGCGGCGTATGGCTTGTACAGCGGATTGCTGTCGTTGTGAGGTTGCTGCTGGGGGCTCAGCCGTCCTATGGCTTGCCAGCGGTCACCACCATTGCGCGCGATGGGAACCCAGGTCTGACGCTGGAAGCGCCCACTGCAAAGGTGTTCCGGTGATTTTCAATGGCACATGAAGCCGATGCGCCGGGCCCCAGGGGGTTTGCTCAACCAACAGACCCTGATCGTTTTCATCTTCTGCCCGCAACGCCACGGCGGTTCCTGCGCCATTTTCAATCAACAACTTCGCCGTCCGCGCCAGTGACAACCGTGCCGACCCGCCCCGTCCCAATAGCGTGATCGCCGCAGCCGCCATCAAATAACCGGTCGCATGATCAAGCGCCTGCACCGGCAACGGCGTCGGTTTATCCGCCTTCTTCCATTGCATCCCCGTCTCGGCAATCCCGCTGCTCATTTGCACCAGGCTGTCGAAGCCGCGACGGTTCTGCCATGGCCCGCTCCAGCCGTAGGCGTTGAGGCACACATCAATCAGGCCAGGCGCGAGTGCCTGCCGTTCGGCAATGCCGTAACCCAACCTTTCTAATGCGTCGGCGCGGTAGCCGTGGAGCAGAATGTCGGCGTCCTTGAGCAAGCTTTCGAACACGATGCGATCGGCTTTGGCATGTAAGTCCAGGCGTGCGCAGCGTTTACCCAGGGTGACTTCCGGCACCACGCCGGGTTCGTTCCAGCTCGGTGGGTCGATGCGCAAGACATCGGCGCCGAGGCCGGCGAGAAAGCGACTGGCGACCGGGCCGGCGAGCACGCGGGTCAAATCCAGCACCTTGATCCCGGCCAATGGTTGGGCCACTGAACCTTGCCACGGTTTGACGGTGTGGCTGCTGTGGCTAAAGAACTGAATCAGCGGCTCGGCGTTCACCGCCTGACCTTGGGGATGCGCCTGCCATTGCGCCCAGCTGCGCATTTCGGCGGCGCAGCCACCGGCCTCGACCACGGCCTGCTCCAAATCGGTTTTCGTCCACTGCGCAACCTTGCTCGCCACGTCTGCGCGGTCGGCACACGCGCCGAGCACTTTCTGCGCGCCAGCACGGTGATGAGGTGCGTTGGTGTGCAAGCGGATCCAGCCGTCACTGGTCGGGTAGTCGCCGGCCACTCGGTCCCAGGGCGGAGGAACGCTCCAGCCGACGGGGCGGATCGACGTCGCGAACCAGAAAGACGCGAGGCGCCGGTCGACTTCTAGGTTAGGCAACCGGGCGGTGTGCTGCCGCAGCAACGCGCTGACAGCCTGACCGGCAGCGGCAATACTGGCGCAGGCCAGGTCGGTGACGGCAAACGCCGAGGGCAGGGCGCCACTCGAGGTGAACGGAATCGGGGTGCGGGGCAAGCCGAGTGCGGCTTGAATGGACGTGAGTAAATCAGTCATCGAAGGCCCTCCGGAAGAGGGCCTGAGCATAGATCAAAACACCGCTCAGTTAGATGAAAACGCGGGTAGTCAGCCGAACGCGAACGTGTAGGAGCCGGCTTGCCGGCGATAGCGGTGTGTCAGCTGACATCTACGTTGGCTGATACACCGCCATCGCCGGCAAGCCGGCTCCTACAGGGATTTGCGGTGTAGATTTACACGCGGAACTGATCCATCAGTTTCATCTGGTGGGTGGTCAGCGAATTGAGCTGGCTGCTGATCTGCGCCGATTCGGTGGCCTGGCCGGTCAGGGTTTCGGTGACGGTGCGGATCGCCGAGACGTTGCGGTTGACCTCTTCGGCCACGGCGCTTTGCTGTTCGGCGGCGCTGGCGATTTGCAGGTTCATGTCGCTGATCACGGTGACCGCGTCGCTGATTTTGCTCAACGCTTGCACGGCTTGCTGAATTTGTCCGGCGTTGCTGTGCGCCTGGGACTGGCTCGAATGCATGGTGGCGACCACGCCGCGGGTGCCGGTCTGGATGCGTTCGATGACGATGCGGATCTCTTCCACTGAATCTTGCGTGCGCTTGGCCAGGTTGCGCACTTCATCGGCCACCACCGCAAAGCCGCGACCGCTTTCCCCGGCACGGGCGGCTTCGATTGCCGCGTTAAGTGCCAGCAGGTTGGTCTGCTCGGCGATGCTGCGGATCACTTCCAGCACCGAACCGATCTGCTCGCTGTTGACCGCCAGCGCTTCGACTTCGGTCACGGCTTTACTGACTTCGTCGGCCAGCTGATTGATGTCGCGGGTGCTGCGTTCGATGATCGACATGCCATCACGGGCCGATTGATCTGCACCTTTGGCTGCGTTGGCCGCGTTCGAGGCGCTGTTGGCGACTTCATGAGCCGTGGCGCTCATTTCGTTGGACGCGGTGGCCACCTGGTCGATTTCGCGGAACTGCACCTGCATGCCTTCGCTGGTCTGACGGGCGATTTCCGAAGACTGGTCGGCAGTGCCACGGGCGTCGGTGATGCTCTGTTTGATCTGGGCGATGGTCGGTTGCAACTTGTCGAGGAAACGGTTGAACCAGCTGACCAGTTCCCCCAGTTCATCTTTCTTGCTGTAGTGCAGACGCTGGGTCAGGTCGCCGTCGCCACTGGCAATTGCCTTGAGCATCTCGGCGACGCTGTTGATCGGCCGGGTCACGCCCGATGCCGTCAGCCAGATCAGCAACAGCCCGACGAGGCCGGCAGCGACCGCCACCAGTACCGCGTTGATCGTGCCGCTTTGCTGAGCGTCATCGAGAACCGCTTGCAGCTTCACTGAATCGGCCAGCAGCACTTGCTTCGGCAGGTCGATCACCACGCCCCAGGCTTTGGAGTCGCTGATCGGGCTGACCGGGTACACGGCACGGATCAAGTCGCCTTGTTCGATGATTTTCGGTGCGCCACCGCTGAGCAATTGCAGGACATCCTTGCCCTCTGCGCCCAGGGTCTCACCGATGCTTTTGCCGACTTTGCTGGCGTCGACGCTGTAACCGGCGAGCACGCCGCTGCCAGAGACAATCAGCATGTGCCCGGCGCTATTGAACAGATCACGCTGGGAATCGGCTGCCGCTGCCTGCAGTGCGTCGAGGGCGATGTCCACACCAACCACGCCGATGGCTTTGCCGTCCACCAGCAGCGGTACGGAAATGGTGGTCATCAGCATTTCCTTGCCGCCGACGGTATCGGCATACGGGTCCAGCAGGCAGGTGCGCTTGCTGTCGCGAGGGCAGGTGTACCAACTGTTATAAGGCGTGCCGCTGAGGCTCAAGGTGGTTTTGGTCATGTCGGCTTCAACCATGATCGTGTTGATCCCGGCACCACCGGCGCGGCTCCAGTAACTGGCGAAACGACCGGCCTCGTTGGACTGGCGAGCCGCGTCATTGGCGAACTCGCTGTCTTTGCCGTCCAGCCCGTTGGGTTCGAACGCCAGCCAGATCCCCAACACCTTGCTGTTGCGCTCGAACGCGGTTTTCAGGCTCTGGTTCAACTCTTCACGCAGGGCACCGGCCTCAAGCGAGCGCTTGGCGGCCATGTTGCGCATGTCCTTGATCTGGTCCGCCAGGGCGGTCACCACCAGCAGGTTTTCGCCAAAGGTTTTCTGCACCCGCACCGCTTGCTCGGCGGCTTTGGCCTGCAGCAAGTCCTGCACGCTGTCAGTGAGCATTTTGCGGCTGGAGGCGCTGACCAGTTCATCGTTCTGGTTGGTCTGGTAGAAGTTCATGCTGACGATCAGGGCGACCACGCCCAGCAGGCAGAGACCGGAGAGCAGAACTATTTTCAGGCGGATGGACAGAGAGTCGAACATAGGACGAACTCGCGAAGGGATGAAGTGTTGGCTGTGAGTCGAGGTCGACCCGGTTCGCCAAATCCATTCAGCGCCATTTATTGCTCATCGGCGTGGGGCGAGGATCCATGATGGTGGCTCCGACGAACGGTCATGGTTGAACGTTTGCGCGGGAAAATGTGCCGAAAAGTAGCGTAAAACGAGGGAAAATCGCGGTGATGCATCAGGATGCAGCGAACCTGATCCATCTTGAACGGACGATGATTTCCATTATCCGTTCAAGTGGTCAGTGATTGAGCCGAGAGGTTCAGGCGCGACCCTGCAGATAGGTCGCGTAATCAGGGATGCGATGGGCGTGCGCCTGATCCATCAACGGGCTGCTGAGCAGGTAGTCAGCGCTGCATTCATTGCAGGCGACGGGGATGTTCCAGACGGCTGCCACGCGCAGCAATGCCTTGATGTCCGGGTCGTGCGGCTGTGGTTCGAACGGGTCCCAGAAGAACACCAGCATGTCGACCCGCTGTTCGGCGATTCGCGCGCCGAGTTGCTGGTCGCCGCCCAGTGGGCCGCTGATCATGCTCTCTACGGGCAGGTCGAGGCGTTGTTGCAATAACAACCCCGTGGTGCCGGTGGCGACCAGTTCATGTTGCGCGAGCTTGTCTTTGTGCCGCTCGGCCCAGTCCAGCAAAAACACCTTGCAGTGGTCATGGGCGACCAGGGCAATGCGTTTGCGCGCCGCCACGGTCTTTTGCGTGAAGCTGATTCCGATCATGGGTTGTTCCGCTGGTAATTGACCGACGATGGCGATCTCGGGGACACCGCAATCCTGTAGGAGCCGGCTTGCCGGCGATGGCGATCTTGAGGACGCCATCGCTGGCACGCCAGCTCCTACAGGGTTGTGCAGGGCGGACTTACTCGGCGTTGCACAGCGCCAGGCAGTTATCGAGCATGCGGTTGGAGAAGCCCCATTCGTTGTCGTACCAAGCCAGAACCTTCAGCAGTTTGCCGCTGGATTTGGTGTGGTTGGCGTCGAAGATCGACGACAGCGGGTTGTGGTTGAAGTCGCTGGAGACCAACGGCAGGGTGTTGTAGCCCAGAATCTTCGAGTGCTGGGCGGCTTCTTTGAGCAGCGCATTCACTTCATCGGCCGACGCTTCGCGCTTGAGCTGCACGGTCAGGTCTACCAGCGACACGTTGATCACCGGCACACGCACCGCCATGCCGGTCAGTTTGCCCGCCAGTTCCGGCAGCACCAGGCCGACCGCTTCCGCCGCACCGGTCTTGCTCGGAATCATGTTCTGGGTGGCCGAGCGGGCGCGATACGGGTCGGTGTGGTAGACGTCGGTCAGATTCTGATCGTTGGTGTAGGCATGAATCGTGGTCATCAAACCGCTTTCGATGCCCAGTTCTCGGTGCAGCACCTGAGCCACCGGGGCCAGGCAGTTGGTGGTGCACGACGCGTTGGAAATAATCTGGTGGGATTGGCGCAGAATGTCGTGGTTCACCCCATAAACCACAGTGGCGTCGGCGCCTTTGGCCGGGGCCGAGATGATCACTTTGCGTGCGCCGGCCGTAATATGCGCGGCGGCTTTGGCCCGGTCGGTGAACAGACCGGTGCATTCGAAGACGACATCGATCTTTTCAGCGGCCCAAGGCAGCTCGGCCGGGTTACGAATGGCGCTGACGGAAATACGGTCACCGTTGACGGTCAGGCTTTCCTGATCGTGCTGGACATCGGCATCGAACGTGCCGTGAACAGTGTCGTACTTGAGCAGATGAGCGTTGATCGAGCTGTCACCAAGGTCATTGATGGCAACGATCTGCAGGTCCTGACGGTAGCCTTGGGTATACAGTGCGCGCAGGACGTTGCGGCCGATACGGCCAAAACCATTGATTGCGATTCGAAGAGTCATTTAACAGGGCCGCCGTCGTTTTGTTGTTGGAATTGCAAGATTATTCGCATAAAAATAGAAAACAAGCCTTTTTAGTGGCAATATTTTGTTCGATCTACAACGAGTGACCTGAATCAACTGGTCCGAATGATCAAGAAAGCCGTCTGTCATCCCAACCACAACGGCACTTGTTCAGCATAGACAATCAGGTCGCCACATCCGTTAGCCTGGAGTTCTACACATGCATCCCCGCGTCCTTGAGGTCACCGAACGGCTTATCGCCCGCAGCCGCGCAACCCGCGAGGCTTACCTTGCGCTCATTCGCGGTGCAGCCAGCGACGGTCCGATGCGCGGCAAGCTGCAATGCGCCAACTTCGCCCACGGCGTCGCCGGTTGCGGCACCGAAGACAAGAACAGTCTGCGGATGATGAACTCCGCCAACATCGCGATTGTTTCGTCATATAACGACATGCTCTCGGCGCACCAGCCGTACGAAGTCTTTCCCGAACAGATCAAAAAAGCCCTGCGCGAAATCGGCTCCGTCGGCCAGTTCGCCGGTGGCACCCCGGCCATGTGCGATGGCGTGACCCAAGGCGAGCCGGGCATGGAACTGAGCCTGCCAAGCCGTGAAGTGATCGCGCTGTCCACCGCGGTTGCCCTTTCCCACAACATGTTCGACGGCGCGCTGATGCTCGGCATCTGCGACAAGATCGTCCCGGGCCTGATGATGGGCGCGCTGCGCTTCGGTCATCTGCCGATGATCTTCGTGCCGGGCGGGCCGATGGTCTCGGGCATCTCCAACAAGCAGAAAGCCGATGTGCGCCAGCGCTATGCCGAAGGCAAGGCCAGCCGCGAAGAGCTGCTGGAGTCGGAAATGAATTCCTACCACAGCCCCGGCACCTGCACTTTTTACGGCACCGCCAACACCAACCAGTTGCTGATGGAAGTCATGGGCCTGCATTTGCCAGGCTCGTCTTTCGTCAACCCGAACACGCCGTTGCGTGATGCGCTGACCCGCGAAGCGGCGCATCAGGTCACGCGCCTGACCAAGCAAAATGGCAACTTCATGCCGATCGGTGAAATCGTCGACGAACGTTCGCTGGTCAACTCGATCGTGGCGCTGAACGCTACCGGCGGCTCGACCAACCACACCTTGCACATGCCGGCCATCGCCATGGCGGCGGGCATTCAACTGACCTGGCAGGACATGGCCGACCTCTCTGAAGTCGTGCCGACCCTGAGCCACGTCTACCCGAACGGCAAAGCCGACATCAACCATTTCCAGGCAGCGGGCGGCATGTCGTTCCTGATCCGCGAACTGCTGGAAGCCGGGCTGCTGCACGAAAACGTCAACACCGTGCTTGGCCATGGCCTGAGCCGCTATACCCAGGAACCGTTCCTCGATAATGGCGAATTGGTCTGGCGCGAAGGCGTGACCGACAGCCTCGATGAAACCATCCTGCGCCCGGTCGCTCGAGCGTTCTCGCCTGAGGGCGGCTTGCGGGTGATGGAAGGCAACCTCGGTCGTGGGGTGATGAAAGTCTCGGCGGTCGCTTTGGAAAACCAGATCGTCGAAGCACCGGCGATGGTGTTCCAGGATCAGCAGGACCTGGCCGATGCGTTCAAGGCCGGTTTGCTGGAGAAGGATTTCGTTGCCGTCATGCGCTTCCAGGGCCCGCGCTCCAACGGCATGCCGGAACTGCACAAGATGACGCCGTTCCTCGGCGTGCTGCAGGATCGCGGCTTCAAAGTCGCGCTGGTGACTGACGGGCGCATGTCCGGCGCTTCGGGGAAAATCCCGGCGGCGATTCACGTCAGCCCTGAAGCGTATGTGGGCGGCGCTTTGGCCCGCGTGCAAGAGGGCGATATCATCCGCGTCGATGGCGTCAAAGGCACCCTGGAGATTAAGGTCGACGCCGCCGAATTCGCCGCGCGCGAACCTGCCAAAGGCCTGTTGGGCAACAACATTGGTAGCGGTCGCGAGCTGTTTGGTTTCATGCGCATGGCCTTCAGCTCCGCAGAGCAGGGCGCCAGCGCCTTTACTTCTGCCCTGGAGACGCTTAATTGAAACTGGCTTTGGTCGGTGACATCGGTGGGACCAACGCACGTTTCGCGTTGTGGAAAAACCAGCAACTGGAATCGATCCAGGTGCTGGCGACGGCGGACCATGCCAGCCCGGAAGAGGCGATTGCGCTCTACCTGAGCGGGCTCGGTCTGGCGTTGGGTTCGATTGGTTCGGTGTGCCTGTCGGTGGCCGGCCCGGTGAGCGGCGACGAATTCAAGTTCACCAACAATCACTGGCGCCTCAGTCGCAAGGCGTTCTGCCAGACCTTGCAGGTGGAGCAACTGCTGCTGGTCAACGATTTCTCGGCGATGGCGCTGGGCATGACGCGCTTGCAGCCGGGCGAATTCCGCGTGGTTTGCGAAGGCACGCCAGAGCCATTGCGTCCGGCGGTGGTGATTGGTCCGGGCACGGGGTTGGGCGTTGGCACGTTGCTCGACTTGGGCGAGGGTCGCTTCGCCGCGTTGCCGGGCGAGGGCGGGCACGTCGATTTGCCGTTGAGCAGCCCGCGTGAAACTCAGCTGTGGCAGCACATCTTCAACGAGATTGGGCATGTCAGCGCTGAAACCGTGTTGAGCGGCGGCGGCTTGCCGCGAGTCTATCGGGCGATCTGCGCGGTGGACGGGCATGTGCCGGTGCTCGAAACGCCCGAAGCGATTACCGCGGCCGGTCTGGCGGGTGATCCGATTGCCCTCGAAGTGCTGGAGCAGTTCTGCTGCTGGCTCGGTCGCGTGGCCGGCAACAACGTGCTCACCACTGGTGCGCGCGGTGGCGTGTTTATCGTCGGTGGCGTGATTCCGCGGTTTGCCGATTTCTTTGTCGAAAGCGGTTTTGCCCGGTGCTTTGCCGACAAGGGCTGCATGAGCGATTACTTCAAGGGGATACCGGTGTGGCTGGTGACGGCGCCGTATTCCGGGTTGGTGGGTGCGGGTGTGGCGCTCGACCAGGCATAAGACCGAGTCGCTTCCATCGCTGGCAAGCCAGCTCCTACAGGGTTTTGGTGTTCTTGAATTCGACGCGAATCCTGTAGGAGCTGGCTTGCCAGCGATAGGGCCCTCACGGACACATAGATTTATGATCGATCAGGCATAATCCGCTCCATTCAAACAACAAGGACGCCGCCCCGTGAGCTCAGTCAACAAGTCGATTTTGTTGGTCGATGACGATCAAGAGATACGCGAGTTGCTGGACACCTACCTGACCCGTGCGGGTTTTCAGGTACGTACCACGCCCGACGGCGCCGGTTTCCGCCAGGCGTTGAACGAGGCGCCGAGCGATCTGGTGATCCTCGACGTGATGCTGCCGGACGAAGACGGTTTCAGCCTCTGCCGCTGGATTCGCCAGCACCCGCGTCAGGCGCAAGTGCCGATCATCATGCTCACCGCCAGCTCCGACGAAGCCGACCGCGTCATCGGCCTGGAGCTGGGCGCCGACGACTACCTCGGCAAACCCTTCAGCCCCCGTGAATTGCAGGCGCGAATCAAGGCCTTGTTGCGTCGTGCGCAATTCGGTCAGGAGCGTTCCGGCAGTGAAGTGCTGGCGTTCGATGACTGGCGGCTGGACATGGTCAGTCATCGGCTGTTCCACATCGATGGCGAAGAAGTGATTCTCTCCGGCGCCGATTTCGCCCTGCTGAAACTGTTCCTCGACCACCCCCAGGAAATCCTCGACCGCGACACCATCGGTAATGCCACCCGTGGCCGCGACCTGATGCCGCTGGACCGCATCGTCGACATGGCGGTCAGCCGTTTGCGCCAACGCCTGCGCGACACGGAAAAACCGCCGCGACTGATTCGCACCGTGCGCGGCAGCGGTTATCAGCTGGCAGCCAATGTGGTTGCCAGCAATGGTCACTGAGGTTTTGCGCAAGCTCGCGGCAAAGGTTCCGGTCCCGCGTTCGCTGCTCGGGCGGATGCTGCTGTTGACCTTGCTCGCCGTGTTGTTCGCCCAGGCCTTGTCGAGTGTGATCTGGGTCTCGCAACTGCGCGCCACGCAGCTGGAAGGCCTGGTCACCAGCGCCCGCAGCCTCGCGCATTCGATGACCGCCAGTGTCAGTTATTTCCGCTCGTTGCCCGTCGCATTCCGGCCGCTGGTGCTCGACCAGTTGCGCAGCATGGGCGGCACCCGCTTCGTGGTCACCCTCAACGACAAACCCCTGGGCATGCAAGTGCTGCCGATCACCCCGCGCAAAGAGGCGGTGCTCAAAGCCGTGGACGAAGTGCTGCGCCAGTCGCTGGGGCAGGACACCGATATCTCGGTGACGTTCGTCAGCCCCGAAGACCTGCGAATCTTCAACGGCGGCCTGAAACTCGACGAATTGCCGCGCTCCTGGGCGCATTACGCGCTGACGCTGGAGCCGGTAAATCCGCCGGTGCTGGTCACGCAAATCCAGATGGCGCCGGGCGAGTGGTTGTACATCGCCTCGCTGTTGCCCGAGCCCTACACCAGCCTTGAAGAGCAAGGTCTGCCGGCGCAGCAAGTCTGGTTCATCATTCTCACCAGCGGCTTTTTGCTGTTGTTCATCGGCCTGCTGGTGCATTGGCAAAGTCGTCCTCTCAAGCGCTTGGCGCGGGCGGCGCGGGACATGTCCCTCGGGGCTGAGGTCGAGCCGGTGGCGGAGGGCGGCGGCAGTGAAGTGGTGGAAGTGGGCCGGGCTTTCAATGCGATGCGTGAACGCATCAGCCGTTACCTGACCGAACGCAGCCAGTTGTTCAGCGCGATTTCCCATGATTTACGCACGCCGATTACCCGTTTGCGCCTGCGCGTGGAATTGCTTGAGGACGAAAGGCTGCAAGCCAAATTCGGTCGCGATCTGGATGAGCTGGAGCTGCTGGTCAAAGGGGCGCTGCAATGTGTGAAAGACACCGACATTCACGAGAACATTGAGCCGGTGGACCTCAACCATGTGCTCGATTGCCTGGTGGAGCCGTATCTGGCGCCTAACGGCAATGGTCGCGTGACCCAGCAGGGGCGCGCGCTGGCAGCGTATCCGGGCAAACCGCTGGCGCTCAAACGCTGCATCGGCAACCTGATCGACAACGCCTTGAAGTACGGGCAGAACGCGCACCTGCACATCGATGACGACGAGAACGCGTTTGTCCTGCATGTCGACGACGAAGGGCCGGGTGTGCCGGAGCAGCGGCTGGAGCAGGTGTTCGAGCCGCACTTCCGTCTGGCCGGTCAGCAGCAGGGGTATGGGTTGGGGTTGGGGATTGCGCGCAACATTGCGCATAGCCATGGCGGGGAGGTCAGCCTGCAAAACCTGCGTGAAGGTGGGTTGCGGGTGACGTTGCAGTTGCCGCGCTCATTTGACTGACACACAAACAATTGTAGGCGCCAGCTTGCTGGCGATAGCGTCATTGAAAGCGCCATCGCCAGCAAGCTGGCGCCTACAAAAGCAAACTGCAAAACATTCTGCGAAATGTCACAACTCAGTGACATAACTCGCCCCCTTCGTTACAAGCCCGCCACCGCCCGTTGTTTAGACTGCCCGCAGTCATAACAACAAAAAAGGCACCCCATGGACACCTTCCAACCCGCGTTCAGCAGTTGGCTGAACGCCCCCGCCCATCAGCAATGGCTCGCCGCCGAAGGCCTGCGCCTGCTGGCATTCGCCAAGGCGTCGAAGCTTGCCGATGGCTTCGGCAATCTCGACGAAAAGGGCTGTCTCCCGGCCCATGCCCGCGCCGAAACCATGAACACCGCGCGCATGACCCACAGCTTTGCCATGGCGCATATCCAGGGACTGCCGGGTTTCGCCGAGCTGGTGGATCATGGCATCAACGCCCTCCGTGGGCCGTTGCGTGACGCCGAACATGGCGGCTGGTTCGCCACCGCGCATCCTGCTGACGACAACACCGGCAAGGCCGCTTACCTGCACGCCTTCGTCGCCCTGGCCGCCAGCTCAGCGGTGGTCGCGCAACGACCCGGTGCGCAAGCCTTGCTCGATGACGCGATCCACATCATCGACACGCATTTCTGGAGCGAGGAGGAGGGCGCGATGCGCGAATCCTTCAACCGCGACTGGCGTGAGGAGGAACGTTATCGCGGCGCCAACAGCAACATGCACGCCACCGAAGCCTTCCTCGCCCTGGCCGATGTCACCGAAGACAAACGCTGGTTGTGCCGTGCGCAACGCATTGTCGAGCGTGTGATCCATGGTCACGCCGCCGCCAACGATTACCTGGTGGTCGAGCATTTCGACCGCGACTGGCAGCCGCTGCGCGACTACAACCACGACAACCCGGCCGACGGTTTTCGGCCTTACGGCACCACGCCGGGCCACGGCTTCGAGTGGGCTCGACTGTTGCTGCACCTCGAAGCGGCGCGGGTGCACGCCGGGATGCTGACCCCCGGCTGGCTCGTCACCGACGCGCAAAGACTCTTCGAACACAACTGCCGGCACGGCTGGGATATCGACGGGCTGCCCGGGATTGTCTACACCCTCGACTGGGACAATCGCGCAGTGGTTCGCCATCGTTTGCACTGGACCCATTGCGAAGCCAGCGCCGCCGCCAGCGCGCTGCTCAAGCGCACCGGCGAGGCGCAATACGAAAGCTGGTATCGACTGTTCTGGGAATTTTGTGAGCGATATTTCATCGATCGCTGCGAGGGCAGTTGGCACCATGAGCTCAATCCGCAGAACCAGCCGAGCGCTGATATCTGGGGTGGGAAACCCGATCTTTATCACGCCTGGCAAGCCGTGTTGATTCCGCGCCTGCCGCTGGCGCCGAGCATGGCCAGTGCCTTGGCGAGGTTGTCCCAGAGCGGTTCTATGTAACCATGCGGTGACATTCACGCGTCCCTTCGTTACCTGCGAGGGGATGACTCCTGTTTAAAATCCAATGCAGCGCAAGCACCAGACTTGCATGCATAACAACAAGAAAGGTACTTCTAGATGAATGCGATTTCTCGCCTCGCTACTGTCATTTCTCTCGCGTCGCTGCTTCCCCTCAGTGCATTTCCCCTCAGTGCCCTTGCCGCCGATTCCAAAGGTTCAGTGGAAGTCGTTCACTGGTGGACGTCGGGTGGTGAAAAAGCAGCGGTCGATGTCCTCAAGGCTCAAGTCGAAAAAGACGGCTTCACCTGGAAGGACGGCGCAGTCGCCGGTGGTGGCGGTTCCACGGCCATGACCGTACTGAAAAGCCGCGCAGTCGCCGGTAACCCGCCAGGCGTTGCCCAGATCAAGGGTCCGGACATCCAGGAGTGGGGCAGCACTGGCCTGCTCAGCACCGACACCCTGAAAGACGTCGCCAAGTCGGAAAAGTGGGATGAGCTGCTGTCGAAGAAAGTCTCCGACACCGTCAAGTACGAAGGTGACTACGTCGCCGTTCCGGTGAACATTCACCGCGTGAACTGGCTGTGGATCAACCCGCAAGTGTTCAAGAAAGCCGGGATCGACAAAGCCCCGACCACCCTCGAAGAATTCTACGCCGCTGGCGACAAGCTCAAGGCCGCCGGCTTCATCGCGCTCGCCCACGGTGGCCAGCCTTGGCAGGACAGCACGGTGTTTGAAGACGTGGTGCTCTCGGTCATGGGCGCCGACGGTTACAAAAAAGCGCTGGTAGACCTGGATCAGAAAACCCTTTCCGGGCCTGAGATGATCAAGTCGTTCACCGAGCTGAAAAAACTCACTGGCTACATGGACCCGAACCGCGCCGGTCGTGACTGGAACATCGCTGCGGCCGACGTCATCAACGGCAAGGCCGGTATGCAGATGATGGGCGACTGGGCGAAAAGCGAATGGACTGCGGCGAAGAAAGTCGCCGGCAAGGACTACCAGTGCGTGCCGTTCCCGGGCACCGAAAAAGCCTTCACCTACAACATCGACTCGATGGCTGTATTCAAGTTGAAAGCTGATCGCAAGGGCGACATCGCCGCCCAGCAAGACCTGGCCAAAGTTGCGTTGGGTACGGACTTCCAGAAAGTCTTCAGCATCAACAAGGGTTCGATCCCGGTCCGCACCGACATGCTGAACGAGATGGACAAGCTCGGTTTTGACGCCTGCGCTCAAACCGCCGCCAAGGACTTCCTGGCGGACGAGAAGACCGGCGGCCTGCAACCAAGCATGGCGCACAACATGGCCACTTCCCTGGCCGTGCAAGGCGCGATCTTCGACGTGGTCACCAACTTCATGAACGACAAGGATGCTGACCCGGCCAAGGCCAGCGCCCAACTGGCATCGGCTGTAAAAGCCGCCCAGTAATCCCGGAGCCGCAGGTACGCCTGTGGCCTGACCCGACGCGCTCTACTGTAGGAGCCGGCTTGCCGGCGAGGCGGTGTGCCTGACACACCGCGGAGCCTGAATCGCTGGCAAGCCAGCTCCTGCAGATTGCTCTTCACTTCTCTGAACCTGGATTATCCCGATGAGCTCTGTGGCGGTTTTCAGCAAAGCCTCACCGTTCGATGCGCTGCAACGCTGGTTACCCAAGTTGGTACTCGCGCCAAGCATGCTCATCGTGTTGGTTGGTTTCTACGGTTACATCATCTGGACATTCGTACTGTCCTTCACCAATTCCAGCTTCATGCCGAGCTACAAATGGGTCGGCCTGCAGCAATACACCCGGCTGCTGGACAACGATCGCTGGTGGGTCGCGAGCAAGAACCTCGCGCTCTTCGGCGGCATGTTCATCGGCATCAGCCTGGTGTTGGGCGTGTTCCTCGCGGTGCTGCTGGACCAGCGCATTCGCAAGGAAGGCTTCATCCGCACCGTTTACCTGTACCCGATGGCGCTGTCGATGATCGTCACCGGTACCGCGTGGAAATGGCTGCTCAACCCAGGCCTGGGCCTGGACAAAATGTTGCGTGACTGGGGCTGGGAAGGCTTCCGACTCGACTGGCTGGTGGATCAGGATCGCGTGGTTTACTGCCTGGTGATCGCCGCCGTGTGGCAAGCCTCCGGGTTTGTGATGGCGATGTTCCTGGCCGGTTTGCGCGGTGTCGATCAATCGATCATCCGTGCCGCACAAGTCGACGGTGCGAGCCTGCCGACCATCTATTTGAAGATCGTCTTGCCGAGCCTGCGCCCGGTGTTTTTCAGCGCCTTCATGATCCTCGCGCACATCGCGATCAAGAGCTTCGACCTGGTGGCGGCAATGACTGCGGGCGGTCCTGGCTACTCATCCGACCTGCCGGCGATGTTCATGTATTCCTTCACTTTCAGCCGTGGCCAGATGGGCATTGGTTCGGCGAGCGCCATGCTGATGCTCGGTGCCGTGCTGACCATCCTCGTGCCGTACCTGTACTCCGAATTGCGAGGCAAGCGCCATGAGTAATCAACTTGGCAAACCCGCCTTGAGTTTCAGCCGCATCGCGATCTACGCCACGCTGTTGCTCGCCGCGGCGGTCTATCTGATCCCGCTGGTGGTGATGCTGCTGACCAGTTTCAAATCCCCGGAAGACATCCGCACCGGCAACCTGCTGAGCTGGCCGACTGTCATTGACGGCATCGGCTGGATCAAGGCCTGGGACAGTGTCGGCAGCTATTTCTGGAACTCGGTGAAAATCACCGTGCCCGCCGTCCTGATCTCCACTTTCATCGGTGCAATGAACGGCTACGTGCTGTCGATGTGGCGCTTCCGCGGTTCGCAACTGTTCTTCGGCCTGTTGCTGTTCGGCTGCTTCCTGCCGTTCCAGACCGTGCTGCTGCCAGCCTCGTTCACCCTCGGCAAGCTCGGCCTGGCCAACACCACGACCGGTCTGGTGCTGGTGCACGTGGTCTACGGTCTGGCGTTCACCACGCTGTTCTTCCGCAACTACTACGTGAGCATCCCGGATGCGCTGGTCAAGGCGGCTCGCCTGGATGGCGCGGGCTTCTTCACGATCTTCTGGAAGATCCTGCTGCCGATGTCGATCCCGATCGTGATGGTCTGCCTGATCTGGCAGTTCACCCAGATCTGGAATGACTTCCTGTTCGGCGTGGTCTTCGCCAGCGGCGATGCGCAGCCAATCACCGTGGCCCTGAACAACCTGGTCAACACCAGCACCGGGGCCAAGGAATACAACGTTGATATGGCCGCCGCGATGATCGCCGGGCTGCCGACACTGCTGGTCTACATATTCGCTGGCAAGTATTTCCTGCGTGGGCTGACGTCCGGCGCGGTCAAGGGGTAGAAACATGGCAACTCTCGAATTACGCAACGTCAACAAAACCTACGGCGCCGGTTTGCCGGACACCCTGAAAAACATCGAACTGAAGATCGATGACGGTGAGTTCCTGATTCTGGTCGGCCCGTCGGGCTGCGGTAAATCCACGCTGATGAACTGCATCGCCGGCCTGGAAACCATCAGCGGTGGCGCGATCCTGGTGGACGACGCTGACATCAGCGGCATGAGCCCGAAAGATCGCGACATCGCCATGGTGTTCCAGTCCTATGCGCTGTACCCGACCATGAGCGTGCGCGACAACATCGCCTTCGGCCTGAAGATTCGCAAAATGCCCACGGTGGAAATCGACGAAGAAGTCGCTCGCGTGGCCAAGCTGTTGCAGATCGAGCATCTGCTGGGCCGCAAGCCCGGCCAGCTCTCCGGTGGTCAGCAACAGCGCGTGGCGATGGGCCGTGCCCTGGCGCGGCGACCGAAGATTTACCTGTTCGACGAACCGCTGTCCAACCTCGACGCCAAGCTGCGGGTCGAGATGCGCACCGAAATGAAACTGATGCACCAGCGCCTGAAAACCACCACGGTTTACGTGACCCACGACCAGATCGAAGCGATGACGCTGGGCGACAAGGTGGCGGTGATGAAGGACGGGATCATCCAGCAGTTCGGCACGCCGAAAGACATCTACAACAACCCGGCCAACCTGTTCGTGGCGAGCTTCATCGGTTCACCGCCGATGAACTTCATCCCTCTGCGTTTGCAGCGCAAGGACGGTCGTCTGGTGGCGCTGCTCGACAGCGGTCAGGCGCGCTGCGAATTGCCGTTGGGCATGCAGGACGCCGGTCTGGAAGACCGCGAAGTGATCCTCGGCATGCGCCCTGAACAAATCGTGCTGGCGGGCAGCGAAGCCAATGGTTTGCCGACCATTCGCGCCGAAGTGCAGGTCACCGAACCGACTGGTCCCGACACGCTGGTGTTCGTCAATCTCAACGGCACCAAAGTCTGCTGCCGCCTGGCGCCGGACGTCGCACCGGCCGTGGGCGAGACCCTGACCCTGCAATTCGATCCATCGAAAGTGCTGCTGTTCGATGCCAAGACCGGAGAGCGCCTGGGGGTGGCCGGTGTGGCGAAAACCGAAGTGCACAGCGCCAACGTGACCCAATTCAAAGGCCGCTGAAGATCAATGTAGGAGCCGGCTTGCCGGCGATAGCGGACTGACATTCAACATCAATGTCGACAGTTAAACCGCTTTCGTCGGAACGCCGCCCGCAGCAAGCCGGCTCATGCAAAGGGGAGATCCGCGGCGGGTGGCCTGTCACCCGTCGCAACCGATGTAACCGCGTTAGATAAAAACAGTTAATAACAATAAAACGAGGATGTAGGGATGAAGAAGAACAACAACGCTCAGCTTATCTGCCAGTTGTCGGCGATTGCGGCAATGATGCTGGCCGGTAGCGTGCACGCGGCTGACGCGTTCAGCGCCGATTCCGAATGGATGACCGGCGATTGGGGTGGCGAGCGGACAAAGCTGATCGAACAAGGCATCGACATCAAGATGGACTACGTCGGTGAAGTAGGCGGCAACCTTCACGGCGGCTACAACAACGACAAGACAGCGCGTTACGCCGACCAGTTTGGCCTGGGCGTTGCGCTGGACCTGCAAAAGCTGTGGGGCTGGGATAACACCCAGGCGAAGATCCAGCTGACCAACCGTAACGGCGAAAACATCTCCAATGACCGTGTCGGCGACCCGCGCGCCGGCACCTTGAGTTCCTCCCAGGAAGTCTACGGTCGTGGCCATATGGTGCGTCTGACCCAGTTGTGGATCAAGCACCAGTTCCTCGACGGCAAACTGGACGTCAAGGCCGGTTACTTCGGTGAAGGCGAAGACTTCAACACCTTCCCGTGCGAGTTCCAGAACCTGGCGTTCTGCGGTTCCCAGGTGGGTAACTGGGCAACCAACATCTGGTACAACTGGCCGGTTAGCCAGGCTGCGGTCCGCGTGAAGTACAACATCTCGCCTGAGTTCTATGCGCAGATCGGCGCGTACAACCAGAACCCGTCGCAACTGGAACACGGTAACGGCTTCAAGCTCAGCGGCAGTGGTACCAAAGGCACCGTGTTGCCGGTCGAACTGGTCTGGTTGCCAAACCCGAACAACCTGCCGGGCGAATACCGTGTCGGTTACTACAAAAGCACGGCGAAGGCCGATGACGTTCGTGAAGACGAAAATGGTGCTGATGCGGCCACCAGTGGCAACGCTTACCGCAGCCACAGCAGCAAGTCCGGGTACTGGTTCGTGGCGCAGCAGCAGCTGACCGACCACAACGGTGACAAGAGCCGCGGCCTGACCGTTTCGGCCAACGCCACGTTCCACGATAAGGACACCAACATCGTCGACAACTACCAGTCGCTGATGCTGGTGTACAAAGGCCCGTTCGATGCGCGTCCAAAAGATGACGTCGGTATCGGTGCCGCCCGTATCCATGTCAACGATGACGTGAAGAAAAACGCCGAGTTGGTCAACGCCTCCAACAATGTCACTGACTATCAGGATCCGACGTTCTCGCCACTGCGTAACACCGAGTACAACTACGAGATCAACTACGGCTTCCACGTTACCAACTGGCTGACCGTGCGTCCTAACCTGCAATACATCACTCACCCGGGCGGTGTGGATGAAGTCGATAACGCGCTGGTCGCCGGGGTGAAAATTCAGTCGGTGTTCTAACGCTGTTGCGATAAGCTCCTCTCTATGTGCGCATTTTTGCGGACAGCCCAGGCTGTCCGCTTTTTTTTGGGGTGGCGCCCCCCGGTAAAGATGATTTTCAGGACCGTGGCACATGCATGAGCATCCGCTACAACGCTTCTTCAAATCCTTGCGCGAACGTCCGGTGTTTGCGTGGGAGCGTTATCAGATGCGCGACGTATTGGTGATCGACCACCCACTGTGTCAGGCAGTGTTCAGTCGTCAGGGCGCGCAGTTGCTGCACTTTCAGCCCAAGGACCAGAAGCCCTGGCTCTGGTGCGCGGCGAAGTGGCCGCACGTCGGTGCGATTCGCGGCGGTGTGCCGGTGTGCTGGCCGTGGTACGGACGGCATCCGAGTGAAAACGCCTGGCCGTCCCATGGCTGGGCGCGGTTGCTGGACTGGAAACTCCTCGACAGCAGTCATGACGACGACGGCGTGCGGCTGCACTGGCAACTGCAGTTGTGCGACTGGCAAGTGGACCTGCATGCCCACCTTGGCGAACGCATGGAGTTGCGCCTGAGCACCGAGCATCAAGACAGCCTGCCGTGCCAATTGAGTCAGGCATTGCACGCCTATTGGCGTATTGGTGATGTCGGTGAGATAGCGCTGTCTGGGCTCGACGGCGCGCAAGGTTATGACCAGTTGAACCGACAGGCTTGCCAGCAGGAAGGCGAGTTGCGGGTGGAGGGCGGCTGTCAGCGGGTGTTCCAGCATGACGGCGAATTGCAGCTCAAGGACCACGCCTGGCAGCGGGAATTGTGTATCGATACCGGCGATGATGCAGACACGGTGGTCTGGCATCCCGGGACGCGGCCGCTATTGGGCGTCAGTTGGAACGAGATTTCCGAGTTTGTCTGTGTGGAAGCGGCGAGCGGCGGGACCGATAGCCTGAGCCTGGCGCCGGGGCAGAAGGCGCATTTGAGTTTGCAGGCAAGGGTTGGGGCTTAGCTCAATTCTGCGGTGTTGTACCGGGCCTCATCGCGGGCAAGCCCGCTCCCACAGGTTCGGTGGCAGTCGCAGGTTTTGTGCTCGACACGGACACTGTGGGAGCGGGCTGGCCCGCGATGAGGCCAGATCAGGTAATGAACATATTGGCCTAGTTGAACTCATCCCCTACCGGATACCGGCTCGCATTCAGGCTCTCTTTGATCTTGCGCAAATGCGGCTGGAAATCCACGCCACGGCGCAACGTCATGCCGGTCGCTAACACGTCCAGCACGGTCAACTGAATGATCCGCGACGTCATCGGCATATAGATGTCGGTGTCTTCCGGCAATGGAATGTTCAGGCTCAGCGTACTGGCCTTGGCCAGCGGTGAACCCTCGGCCGTCAGACCGAGCACCGAAGCGCCGTTTTCCCGGGCGATACGCGCCACTTCCACCAGTTCGCGGGTGCGACCAGTGTAGGAAATGATCACGAACAACTCACCGGTGTGCGCCACTGAAGCAATCATGCGCTGCATCAGCACGTCCGCATGGGCGGTGACGGCCAGGTTGAAGCGGAAGAATTTGTGCTGTGCGTCCAGCGCCACCGGGGCTGAAGCGCCGAGGCCGAAGAAGTGGATCTGCCGAGCCTGGATCAACAGGTCGACGGCGCGGCTGATCAGATTCGGGTCGAGTGCCTGCAAAGCGCTATCCAGTGAGGCGATGGCGCTGCCGAAAATCTTCTTGGTATAGGCTTCCGGATTGTCGTCGGCCTCGACCGCGCGGCTGACATACGCCGCACCGCTGGCCAGGCTCTGGGCCAGTTGCAGCTTGAGCTCCGGGTAGCCGCTGACGCCGAACGAACGGCAGAAACGGTTGACCGTCGGCTCGCTGACCTTGGAGGCCTGGGCGAGGGCGGCGATGCTGAACCGGGTGGCCTGCTCTGGGTTGAGCAGGATCACTTCGGCGACTTTGCGTTCTGCCTTGTTCAGGTCTTCAAGACGATTCTGGATCTGTTCCAGTAAATTTCGCACGCGGTCCATATGGTTTCCTAGGTTCGCCTACAAGAGTGCTCTGCGATGCAAGCAAGCGTGCTGCTATGCAAATTGGGACTTTGATACTGTCCCAAACGGTGGCCTATCCTACTGATGGCTCCGACCGACCACCACTCGGAATCTGTATTTTGCGAAAATGTTGTGGTTATTACTACATTTCTGCTTGAGCGATGCCTTGAAAAAAGGTATTTGTAGCTTAACTTGATAAAAGAACAAACATCATGCCTTCGATTACGGTTGAACCGTGCACCTTTGCCTTGTTCGGCGCGCTTGGCGATCTGGCCCTGCGCAAGCTGTTTCCTGCCCTCTATCAACTCGACGGCGCAGGCCTGCTGCACGAAGACACGCGCATCATCGGGCTGGCCCGTGAGCCCGGCAGTGAGCAGGAGCATCTGGCGTTCATCGCTGCCGAGCTGCGCCGCTATGTCGGTGCCAAAGAGCTGGATGAAGCGGTGGTCGAACGCTTTCTGGCTCGCCTGACCTATCTGCACGTCGATTTCCTCAAGTCCGAAGACTATGTGGCCCTGGCCGAAATGGCCGGCAGCGCTCAACGAGTGATTGCCTATTTCGCCACGCCAGCCGCCGTTTATGGCGCGATCTGCGAGAACCTGGCGAAGGTCGGTCTGGCCGAGAACACCCGCGTGGTGTTGGAAAAGCCGATCGGTTCGGACCTCGAATCCTCGCGCAAGGTCAACGACGCCGTGGCGCAGTTCTTCCCGGAGAATCGCACCTACCGCATCGACCACTACCTGGGCAAAGAGACCGTTCAAAACCTCATCGCCCTGCGTTTCGCCAACAGCCTGTTCGAAACCCAGTGGAACCAGAATTACATTTCCCACGTGGAAATCACCGTGGCCGAGAAGGTCGGGATCGAAGGCCGCTGGGGCTACTTCGACAAGGCCGGTCAGCTGCGGGACATGATCCAGAATCACCTGCTGCAACTGCTTTGCCTGATCGCCATGGACCCGCCGGCTGACCTGTCCGCCGACAGTATTCGTGACGAGAAAGTCAAAGTGCTCAAGGCGCTGGCGCCGATCAGCCCGGAAGGCCTGACCACCCAAGTGGTGCGCGGCCAGTACATCGCCGGGTACAGCGAAGGCAAACCGGTTCCTGGCTACCTCGAAGAACCGAATTCCAACACACAGAGCGACACCGAAACCTTCGTTGCCCTGCGGGCCGACATCCGCAACTGGCGTTGGGCCGGCGTGCCGTTTTACCTGCGTACCGGCAAGCGCATGCCGCAAAAACTGTCGCAGATCGTCATCCACTTCAAGGAACCGTCGCACTACATCTTCGCCCCCGAGCAGCGCCTGCAAATCAGCAACAAGCTGATTATCCGCCTGCAACCGGACGAAGGCATTTCCTTGCGTGTGATGACCAAAGAACAAGGCCTGGACAAAGGCATGCAGCTGCGCAGCGGTCCGTTGCAGCTGAATTTTTCCGACACCTGGCGTAGCGCACGGATTCCCGATGCCTACGAGCGGTTGTTGCTGGAAGTGATGCGCGGCAATCAGAACCTGTTTGTCCGTAAAGATGAAATCGAAGCCGCGTGGAAGTGGTGTGACCAGTTGATCGCCGGGTGGAAGAAATCCGGTGATGCGCCCAAGCCGTACGCGGCCGGGTCCTGGGGGCCGATGAGCTCAATTGCACTGATCACGCGGGACGGGAGGTCGTGGTATGGCGATATCTAATTTACAACTGCCGCAGGGCGTCAGCGCCCACGCGTTCAAAAGCCCGGTGCTGCTGGCCGAAGGCCTGGCATTGCAGG
Source organism: Pseudomonas sp. O230 (assembly GCF_045447035.1). Taxonomy (NCBI): domain Bacteria; kingdom Pseudomonadati; phylum Pseudomonadota; class Gammaproteobacteria; order Pseudomonadales; family Pseudomonadaceae; genus Pseudomonas; species Pseudomonas sp. O230. The sequence goes on from NZ_JBJGXN010000004.1 coordinate 449,495, forward strand.
TGGCCAGGCAACTGAGCGACGCAATCGAGGCTCAAGGCACGGCCACGCTGGTGGTGTCCGGCGGACGCAGTCCTGTGGCGTTTTTCCAGCACCTGGCCAAGCAGGCACTGGACTGGTCGAACGTGGTCGTCAGCCTGGCGGATGAGCGCTGGGTGCCGGTTGAACATGCCGACAGCAATGCCGGTCTGCTCAAGCGTTACCTGTTGCAAGGCCCGGCCGCCAAGGCTCAGTTCCTGAGCCTGTACAGCGCCAGCGCCAACCTTGAACAAGCGGCCGAACAGGCTGATCGCTTGCTCGCCGAGCTGCCGGCGATTGACGTGCTGGTGCTGGGCATGGGCGACGACGGCCACACCGCGTCGCTGTTCCCGAACAGCCCGAACCTGGCCGACGCCTTGAAAAGCGACGGCACCCGTCGTTGCTACCCGATGCTGGCACCCACCGTACCGCATCAGCGCCTGACCATGAGTCGCGCGTTGCTGGCCTCGGCCAAACACACCGCTCTATCGATTTCCGGTCAGTCCAAGCTGGCCACCCTGAGTGCCGCATTGGCCGGTGACGATGTCGCCGCCATGCCGATTCGCGCGTTTCTGCAACCTACGTTAGAGATTTACTGGTGCCCATGAGCCAAGGAACAGCCGCTATGACAATCCCATCCCCGACCGTTTCCATGGCGGACAAAGTTGCCCTGATCGACAGCCTCTGCGCCAAGGCGCGGATTCTGCCGGTGATCACCATCGCTCGCGAACAGGACGTGCTGCCATTGGCTGACGCCCTCGCGGCCGGTGGCCTGACAGCCCTGGAAGTGACCCTGCGTTCGCAGTTCGGCCTCAAGGCCATCCAGATCCTGCGCGAGCAGCGTCCGGAACTGGTGACCGGTGCCGGCACCGTGCTCGATCGCCAAATGCTGGCCGCCGCTGAAGCCGCTGGTTCGCAGTTCATCGTCACACCGGGCATCACCCGTGATCTGCTCGAAGCCAGCGTCAGCAGCCCGATCCCGCTGTTGCCAGGCATCAGCAACGCCTCGGGCATCATGGAAGGCTACGGCTTGGGCTATCGCCGCTTCAAGCTGTTCCCGGCGGAAGTCAGCGGTGGCGTCGCGGCAATCAAAGCCTTGGGCGGGCCGTTCGGCGAAGTGAAATTCTGCCCGACCGGCGGCGTCAGCCCGGCCAACATCAAGAGCTACATGGCGTTGAAAAACGTGATGTGCGTGGGCGGTAGCTGGATGCTTGATCCGGAGTGGATCAAGAACGGCGACTGGGCCCGCATTCAGGAATGCACCGCCGAGGCCTTGGCGCTGCTGGACTGATTTGCTTTTACCCAACACTTCGTTGTGTGTTCTACGGCTTTACGGTGCGCTTGGTCGGTGCACCGTTTTTTTTGCCCAACGAAAAACCATTTTCCGTAGGCGCCGGCTTGCGATACATAGTTACCGCATCTCGCCACTGATCCAGCGTTAACCTGCGTTCATCTTATGGAAAAGAGAACGTCATGGACGCCACCACCCCAGTTACACCCTCACCAGCGGCTTACCTGCTGTCACCCGAACAGATTGCCGGCCCGTATTTTCGCAATCCGAAACTGATCAGGCGAAACATCAGCGAAGGCATGGACGGCATTCCGTTGGTGCTGCGGCTGACGATCATCGATGCAATGACCCGTGAACCCGTCAAAGGGGCCATCGTCGACATCTGGCATTGCAGCGCTCGCGGCACCTATTCGGGGTGGAGCAAAATCAACCCCGACAAGGAAGTCGACGTCGGCGACATCGGCGCGATCCCGCGTACCGACGACGACACTTATCTGCGCGGCGGGCAGTTCACCGACCAGAAGGGCATCGTGCGGTTTACCACGATTTATCCGGGGTTCTATGCCGGTCGCGCGCTGCACATACACGTCGCGGTCCGAGTCACTGCCGGCAACAACTATCTCGAAGAGCGCCACGTCGCCTGGGTCGGCCAACTGTACTTTCCCGAAGTGGCCTCGCGCTCGGTGCTCAATGCCCGGGAATACAGCGGTCGAACCGTCACCGCGCTGACCAACGACGAGGATTACTACTACGCCACCATGGGCGGCGAAGCCTCGACCCTGAACGTGCACACCCTCGGTCGCGACTCGAAAGAAGACGGTTTTTTCGGGCACATGACCATTGGCATCGACACATTCGCGATTTCATCGCAGATCAAACCGGAGGACTTCGACAAGTACACCGTGTGATGTCAGCGCAGCTCGTTCAGTGCCATGCTCAGCGCATCCATCTCTGCTGCGGTGGTGGTCAGTCCCGGCGTGATGCGGATGCACGGACCACTCGCTGCACCGCTGCGAGCCACGGTGAACAGGTTGTAGTCCTTGAGCAGCCGTTCGGCCATTGCTTGTTGGTCGGCGTGCCGGGTAAAGCGCATCGACGTGATGCCGCAATACAGTCGCGGGTCGTCCGGGGTCATCACGTCGATGCCCGGCAAGTCACGCACGGCGCTGACCCAGCGATTGCGCAGGTAATTGAGCCGAGCGCCCTTGGCGGTGGAACCGCCCATTGCCCGATGCTCTTCGAACACCAGCGGCAGGGTCAGCAGCGCCGGGATGTTGGGCGTGCTGTACGGTGTGCGGGCGCGAATGTCGGTGATCGGGAAATGCATTTCGCCCATGTCCGGGTCGATGTCGGCGAGGCGCTCCGGGGCAATGTAGATGAAGCCCAGAGTCAGCGGCGCACCGATCCATTTGTGCAGGTTGAAACCGGCGAACGCGATGCCGAGGTCATCGAGATTGAACTCGATCTGGCCGAGCGCATGGGCGCCGTCGAGGATCACGTCGATCCCGTGTTCCCTGGCGGCGGCAGCAATCGCCCGCACCGGCATCACCAGACCGGTGCGGTGAGTGACGTGAGTCAGGGCCATCAGTTTGAGCTTTGGGTATCGCACGAAGGCGTCGCGGTAAGTCGCCAGCAAACTGTCGAAACTGGCGGGGTGTGCATGTTCGATCTCGATCACTTCCACACCGCGATGTCGGGCCAGCCAACGCATCGCGCCTTTGACCGTGTCGTATTCCAGATCGCAGATCAGCACCTGGTCACCGGGTTGCAAGCGATTGTAATTGCGGATCAGCGATTGCAAACCGTCCGAGGCGTTGCGGGTGAAGGCGACGGATTCAGCCGTCACGCCCACCAGGTCGGCGAGCTGTGCGCGAACCTGTTCGTTTTCAACCTGTTCGAAACGCTGGCGCACATGCACCGAGTTGCTGCGATTGATGAGTTCGATGTTGCGCTGGTATTCCTCGACCACCGTGCGCGACATGCGCCCGAAGTAACCATTTTCGAGGTTGATCGGGCCGGGTTCGACGGCATAGCGGTCGGCAAAGGTTTGCCAGAACATTTCATCACGGGCGCGGCGGGCGTTATCGGGCATGGGGACGGCTCAGTGGCGAGGGGCGGGTTTGCCGTGTTTGGCGCGCAGCGGTTCAAGCAGCTCCGACAAACCGTTGTGATCGATTTCCTGCATCAGGGCGAGCAGGCCCCCCAGTTCTCCATGGGGGAAGCCTTCGCGGGCGAACCAGTTCAGGTAGGGGCCGGGCAGGTCGGCAATGATGCGGCCCTTGTATTTGCCGAAAGGCATTTCGCGGGTAATCAGCAGTTCGAGCTTTTCAGGGTTCATCAATCGGTCGTCTTGATTCAACAGCCTTGGAAAATACAGGCATTCTGCATGCAGGCCAATTGACAGATCATGCAAAAAAAGCGGATACAGATTTTCTCTTTGATATTAAGTTATTGAAATATAAGTAATAAATTATCAATTCAAAGCTGGCATGCACGGTGCAATACCTATTGCATCTTTCATCAACCCGCAAGGAATTGAAAAATGACCGACCTCAATAAAGAAGCGATCTCTGTACTCAACGACCTGATTGAAACCAGTAAAGATGGTCAGGAAGGGTTCAAGACTTGCGCTGAAGACATCAAACATCCTGAACTGAAAACGCTGTTCATCACTCGCTCCGCCGACTGCGCCACTGCGGCCTCCGAACTGCAAACTGCAGTTCGTTCGATGGGCGGTGATCCGGAAACGTCCACCAGCGTCAGCGGTGACTTGCATCGTCGCTGGGTCGACGTGAAAGCGGTGTTCACCGGCAAAGATGAAGAAGCCGTGCTGAACGAAGCCGAACGCGGTGAAGATCATGCGCTGAAGGCTTACAAAGAAGCCATCGAGAAAATCAATAAGCACAACCTGGTGGGCATTCGTGACCTGGTTGAACGTCAGTACCATGGCGTGCAACGCAACCACGATCAGGTGAAAGCCCTGCGCAACCAGGCTCGCGCACGTTCGTAAGCGCGTAAAGTCTGTCAAAAACGCCAGCCAGCCTGGCGTTTTTTTGTGCCTGGGTTTTAGCGCTGGACGCCTGATAGATAGCCAGCTAATAATTTGTTTTCCAAGTCACTTCGATGAACCCGACTATCGTTAAATCGTCCCTTCAAGAGTGTTTTACGTGCCCATCACTTTGCAGGCTTTATTCGCGCCTGACCGCCGCGCCCTACAGTTCGCGATCAAGACGCTGATCGGTGGCGGCCTGGCATTGTGGCTGGCATTGCGCTGGGGCCTGGAGCAACCGGCCTGGGCGCTGATGACAGCGTTCATCGTCGCTCAACCGTTGTCCGGGATGGTGGTGCAAAAGGGCTTGGCGCGGTTGCTGGGGACGCTGATCGGGACCCTGATGTCGGTGGTGTTCATGGGCCTGTTCGCCCAGACGCCGTGGCTGTTTCTGCTGGCATTGGCGTTGTGGCTAGGGTTGTGTACGGCGAGTTCGACGCTGTTGCGCAGTGCCTGGTCTTATTCATTTGTGCTGGCCGGTTATACGGTGGCGATCATCGCGTTACCGGCCATCGCCCATCCGCTGACGGTGTTCGACCAAGCCGTGGCGCGCTGCACGGAAATCTGTCTGGGCATTCTCTGCGCCACCGCCGCCAGTGCGTTGCTGTGGCCGATGCGGGTCGAGCGGCAATTGGCGGACCAGGCACGCGCTGCGTGGCACAGTGGCATGCATGCCGCACGCGCAACCCTGGCCGGCGATGGTCAGGCGCGCAAGGGCTTGCTGGAAATCCTCGGCCGAATCGTCGCGGTGGATGCTCAGCGCGAACATGCCTGGTTCGAGGGTGGGCTGGGCCGGCAGCGTGCAAGGGCCATCAGCGGGCTGAGCCAGAAGCTGTTGATGCTGCTACGCATTGCGCGCTCGGTGCGGCGGCAATGGAAGCAGCTTGAACCGCAGGAAGCCGAGCAGTTGATGCCGTGGATGACTGAGGTTCAGGACGCGCTCGCCAGCCCGGACCCCGCAACGCTGCAAGCCTTGCGCCCGCGTTTGCTCGATGCCAGCCATGACCCGCAGATCAGTTCCGCGCAGAGTTACTGTCTGGTCCGTTTCGCCTTGTTGATGGATACCGCGATGGCGGCGAACGCGGCATTGACTGCGGTGGAGGAGGGCAAGGAAACCGTCGACCCGCCGCGCGCCCTGACGCCGCACCGCGATCTGTCATTGGCGCTGGTGTTCGGCGCGCGCAGTGCTCTGGCGTTTCTGGTGGTGGCGTGTTTCTGGCTGGCCACCGCGTGGCCCGCCGCCTCCGGGGCGTTGCTGTTGACCTGCGTGGTGTGCAGTCTGTTCGCCAGTCGCGAAAACGGCGCACAAATCGGCATGAGTTTCATGCGCGGTATTTTTCTGGCGATCCCGGCGGCGTTCATCGTCGGCCAGATTCTGTTGCCGCAGTGGAGCGGTTTTGCATTGCTGTGCATGGGCATGGGCGTGCCGTTGTTCTTCGGCGCGCTGGGCATGGCCAGGCCGCAGATCGGCGCCACGGCCACCTCGTTCTGTCTGCATTTCATCGTGCTGGTGTCACCGCTCAACGCGATGAAATTTGATGTCGCGACGTTCTTCAACAGCGCTCAAGCCATGGTGGTGGGTGTCGGTGCGGCGGTGTTGGCGTTTCACTTGCTGATCCTGCGCAACCCGACGTGGCACGGTCGGCGCTTGCTGGCGGCGACCCTCGGCGACCTGGTGCGCCTGACCCGGCGTAATCTGCGCGGTGCCGAAAGCTGGTTCGGCGGACGCATGGCCGACCGCTTGCTGCAACTGGCGCGGCACTACCCGGAACTGCCGGAACCGGCGCGCAGTCGATGGGACGACGGCTTGCTCGGACTCGATATTGGCGATGAGTTGCTGCATTTGCGCTTGAGTCTGGCGGTGGCGCAGGCACCGGTCAGTGCCGCGCAGCGGCGGTATCTCGAGCAACTGGAAAACGTCCTTGAGCAAGGCCCGTCCGGCCACTGCGCGGATGCACTGGAACAACCCAGCGAAGAGTTTTTGAAGACTTTGTACGCATTGCCGCCCAGTGATGCGGTGAAACTGGCCCAGGGCGCGGTGCTGCAATTGCAAAACAGCTGGCGCGCCTGGTGCCATCAACAGGAGCAAAGCCATGGGCTTGCGTGAATGGTCGGTGGGCGGCGTGCTGCTCAGTCCTTTTCTGATTTATGTGCTGCTGGCGCTGCTGGTCACCGGGGGGGGGCGTCTGCTGTTGCGCCTGACCCCGGTCGGTCGCTGGATCTGGCACGAAGCGCTATTCGATTGCGCCTTGTACGTCTGTGTATTGACCGTGATCACCGTCGTCCTCGGACCTTTATAAGGAGTTGAACATGCGTACACCCGTACGTGTCGCGGTAACCCTGTGCCTGGTGGCGCTGGCGATTTTTGCCGGCTTCCATTTGTGGCAGTACTACATGCTCACGCCGTGGACCCGGGATGCACGGATTCGCGCCGACGTGGTGGTGATCGCCCCGGATGTGTCGGGCTGGGTGCGTGAACTCAAAGTCTTCGACAACCAGGCGGTGAAGGCCGGCGATCTGTTGCTGAGCATCGATCGCGACCGTTTCGAAGCGGCGCTGGAGAAGGCGCAAGCGGTGGTGCAGACCCGCCAGCAGCAACTCAATCTGCGTGAACGCGAAGCCAGTCGTCGCGCCAGCCTCGGGCCACAAGCGATCAGTGCCGAGCTGCGCGAGAACGCGCAAATCAACGCCGGCATCGCTCGTGGCGAACTGCGTGAGGCTCAGGCCGAAGCCAAGGTCGCCGAGCTCAACCTCGCCCGCAGTCAGGTCCATGCGCCACGCAGCGGCCACATCACCAATTTGCGTCTGGCCCAAGGCAACTACGTGAATGCCGGGCAACCGGTGATGGCGTTGATCGATGATTCAACGTTTTATGTGCAGGCGTATTTCGAAGAAACCAAACTGCCGCGGATTCGCGTCGGCGATCCGGTAAAGGTCTGGTTGATGAGCGCGGGAGAGGCGCTGGAAGGGCATGTGGAAAGCATCAGTCGCGGCATTACTGATCGCAATACCACGCCGGATGGGCAGTTACTGGCAGAGGTGGAGCCGACATTTAACTGGGTGAGACTGGCGCAGCGGATTCCGGTGCGAATCAAACTGGACAAGCTGCCCGAGGGGATCAACTTGAGTTCGGGGATGACGGCGAGTGTGCAGGTGCAGGAGCGGCCATAAGACCTGTAGGAGCGAGCTCCTACAGGTGTGCGCAGGGCTCAGCCGATGCTGATCGCCGGCAGAGTAGGCAGTGTTACGGTCTGCTGCTTACGCGGCGCCAGAATCTCCGCCTCGCCATCCACCACCAGCTCATCGCGCTGGTTGAACACGCGCGTGGCAATGCGCACACGAAACTTCGGCAGCTTCTCCAGAATCTCCAGGCGCACCGTCAGCGTGTCGCCAATCTTCACCGGCTTCTGAAAGCTCATCTGCTGACCGATATAAATTGTCCCCGGCCCCGGCAATTCGCAGGCAACCGCAGCGCTGATCAGTGCGCCGCTGAACATGCCGTGAGCGATACGCTCCTTGAACATGGTGCCGGCGGCGAACTCGGCGTCCAGGTGCACCGGGTTGTGGTCACCCGACATGGCGGCGAACAACTGAATGTCACGCTCTTCGACCGTCTTGCTGTAGCTGGCGGTCTGGCCGACTTCGAGGGCTTCGTATGGGGTGTTGGTAACCTGGGTCATCTGTTTCAATTCCTGTGACAAATCAAAAAAACCACAAAAAAACTATTCGGATCGGAGCGGGCGACGGTGGCTCAGGGCTTGCGCGATCCAGCTCAGCACATCGGCCGTCACTTCATCGCGATTGCTCTCGTTGAACAGTTCGTGCCGTGCCTGCGGATAAATCGTCAGCTGCAGGCTCTGGCTGCCAGCGGCGCGTAGCGCATCGGCCAGATCTTTCAGACGCTTGCCTTGACTCACCGGATCACATTCACCGCCAATCACCAGCAACGGCAGGCCCGGATCGATCTGAGCGAGATTGGACGCTTTGCTGATTTGCTGCAAGCCGCCGAGCAAATCGATCCACAGTTGATTGGTGCAGCGAAAGCCGCAGAGCGGGTCGTTGGCGTACAAGTCGACCTCTGCCGGGTCGCGGCTGAGCCAGTCGAAGCGGGTACGGGCCGGTTTGAAGGCCTTGTTGAAGGAGCCGAACGACAGCCATTCGATCAACGCGCTTCGGCCCTTCGGTCCCTGGCGCAGTCGTTCCAGGCGGGCAATCTGCCGCGCCGCACGGTAAAGCGCCACGGGCTGGAAGTTCGAGCCGCTGAGCACCGCGCCATGGAGGCTGGCGCTGTGATGCAGCAGATAAGCCTGGGCGATGTAGCTGCCCATGCTGTGCCCGAGCAGCACAATCGGCACGCCGGGATGTTGCTGGCCGATGTGCTGGTTGAGGCTGGCGAGGTCGCCGACCACCTTGCACCAGCCATCGTCGTCGGCGAAATGGCCGAGTGTCCCGTTTTCGGCAGTTTTGCCATGTCCACGCAGGTCAGGTGCGTAGACGCCGTAGCCCTGTTCACAGCATTTTTCGGCCAGACGGGCATAACGCTCACTGTGCTCGGCCATGCCGTGAGCCAGCAGGATCACCGCTTTCAACGGCGCGGCGGGCAGCCACTGGTTGACGAAGAGGCGGCTGCGGTCACTCGCGGTCAGCCAGAAGGTGTCGTGGATCATGGCGATTCCTTTGCATGGGCTCGGTCCATTGTATAGCGCATCCTGCGCTTGCCGTCTGATCAGGCCACGCCACGGCACCAAGATTCACACGGTCAATGACGGTTGTTGGCATATTTGCCTGATTCGCCATAGCTGCTAGTGTCCGTGAAGCTCCGCTTTTCAAAGGTGACAGAAAAGCGGCCCCGGATCGGTTCAGGTAAAGAGGACAAGAACAATGCAACCTGATTTCTGGAATGACAAACGCCCGGCCGGCGTACCCCTGGATATCGATCAAGGGGCCTACAAGTCAGTGATCGAGGTGTTCGAGCGTTCCTGCAAAAAATTTGCTGACCGCCCGGCCTTCAGCAACATGGGTGTCACCTTGACCTACGCCGAACTGGAACGCTACAGCGCCGCGTTCGCCGGCTACCTGCAAGCCCACACCGACCTGGTGCCGGGGGATCGCATTGCGGTGCAGATGCCCAACGTCCTGCATTACCCGATTGCCGTGTTCGGTGCGTTGCGCGCCGGGCTGATCGTGGTCAACACCAACCCGCTGTACACCGCACGGGAAATGCGTCACCAATTCAAGGATTCCGGTGCCCGCGCGCTGGTCTATCTGAACATGTTCGGGCAGAAGGTCCAGGAAGTGCTGGCCGACACCGACATTCAGTACCTGATCGAAGCAAAGATGGGCGACCTGATGCCCGTCGCCAAGGGCTGGCTGGTCAACACCTTGGTCAGCAAAGTGAAGAAAATGGTCCCGGACTACTCCTTGCCGCAGGCCATTTCCTTCAAGAGCGCGCTGCGTCTGGGCCGGGGCCTGGGCATCAAACCGTTGAACGCCGGTCTCAACGATATCGCCGTGTTGCAATACACCGGCGGCACCACCGGTCTGGCCAAGGGCGCGATGCTGACCCACGGCAACCTGGTGGCGAACATGCAGCAGGCGCGCGCCTGCCTCGGCCAGTTCGGCGATGACGGCCAGCCATTGTTGCGCGAAGGGCAGGAGGTGATGATCGCGCCGCTGCCGCTGTACCACATCTATGCCTTCACGGCGAATTGCATGTGCATGATGGTGACCGGCAACCACAACGTGCTGATCACCAATCCACGAGACATCAAGGGCTTCATCAAAGAGCTGAAAAACTGGCGGTTCTCGGCGTTGCTGGGGCTCAACACGTTGTTCGTCGCGTTGATGGACCACCCGGACTTCAAGACCCTGGATTTCTCCAGCCTCAAGCTCACCAACTCCGGCGGCACTGCGCTGGTCAAGGCCACCGCCGAGCGCTGGGAACAGCTCACCGGTTGCCGCATCACCGAAGGTTACGGCCTGACCGAAACCTCGCCGGTGGCGTGCACCAACCCGTACGGCGACAAATCCCGGATCGGTACGGTCGGCCTGCCGGTGCCGGGCACCACGTTGAAAGTCATCAACGATGAAGGCGTCGAGCAACCGCTGGGCGAACGTGGCGAGCTGTGCATCAAGGGCCCGCAGATCATGAAGGGCTACTGGCAGAAACCGGAGGCCACCGCCGAAGTGCTGGATGCCGAAGGCTGGTTCAAGTCCGGCGACATTGCGGTGATCGACCCGGACGGTTTTGTGCGCATCGTTGATCGCAAGAAAGACATGATCATTGTCTCGGGTTTCAACGTGTACCCGAACGAGATCGAAGACGTGGTGATGGCTCACCCGAAAGTCGCCAACTGCGCAGTCATCGGTGTGCCGGATGAGCGTTCGGGCGAGGCGGTGAAGTTGTTTGTGGTGGCGCGTGAGTCGGGGGTCAGCCTTGAGGAGCTGAAGGCTTACTGCAAGGAAAACTTCACGGCGTACAAAGTGCCCAAGCACATCGTGTTGCGTGAGTCGTTGCCGATGACGCCGGTGGGCAAGATTCTGCGGCGGGAGTTGCGGGATATCGCCTGATCGTTGAAAGGCAGCGCTTTGCGCGAATCGCGGGCATGCCCGCTCCTACAGGTTGGGTGTTGTTCAAGCAGTAAGTGAACGACACCAACCCTGTAGCAGTGGGCTTGCCCGTGATGCTTTTAGGGGAAGAGGCCCCGATTTGTGGGGCTTTCAGAGCGTTATAGAATTTTTGCTCTAAAATGACTGCTTGTTATTCTCGAGTCACAAATGTGACTGTAGAGGCCGCTTTTGGCTCTAGTCGGCCCTTGGCAAAGCTGCTACTCTCGGCGCGCTTTGTGACCTCTCGGCCTCTCTAAAAAGCCAGACTCACCAATAATCAAACACCAATAATAATCGCATCAAATGCGGTATTTGAATTCGCGTTGCTGAGGAGTGGGCTTCCATGATCGAAGACTTCTGGAAGGATAAGTACCCTGCCGGGATTGCTGCCGACATCAATCCGGACGAGTATCCGAATATTCAGGCAGTGCTGAAACAGTCCTGCCAGCGCTTCGCCGACAAGCCGGCATTCAGCAACCTGGGCAAGACAATCACCTACGGTGAACTGAACGAATTGTCCGGTGCCTTTGCCGCTTACCTGCAACAGCATACCGACTTGCAGCCGGGCGATCGAATCGCCGTGCAACTGCCCAACGTGTTGCAGTACCCGGTCGCCGTGTTCGGTGCCATTCGCGCCGGGCTGATCGTGGTCAACACCAACCCGCTGTACACCGCGCGGGAGATGGAACACCAATTCAACGATTCCGGTGCCAAAGCCCTGGTCTGCCTGGCCAACATGGCGCATCTGGCCCAGACCGTCGTGCCGAAAACCGGCGTCAAGCACGTCATCGTCACCGAAGTCGCCGACCTGCTGCCGCCGCTCAAGCGCCTGCTGATCAACAGCGTCATCAAGTACGTGAAGAAGATGGTCCCGGCGTATCACTTGCCCAAAGCCGTCAAGTTCAACGACGTGCTGAGCAAGGGCCATGGCCAGCCCGTGGCGGAAGCCAACCCGGACAGCGGCGATGTCGCGGTGCTGCAATACACCGGCGGCACCACCGGCGTGGCGAAGGGCGCAATGCTGACCCATCGCAACCTTGTCGCCAACATGTTGCAGTGCAAGGCGCTGATGGGTTCCAACCTGAATGAAGGTTGCGAGATCCTGATCACGCCGTTGCCGCTTTACCACATCTATGCCTTCACCTTTCATTGCATGGCGATGATGCTGATCGGCAACCACAACATCCTGATCAGTAACCCGCGCGACCTGACGGCGATGGTCAAGGAACTGTCGAAGTGGAAGTTCAGCGGCTTCGTCGGCCTGAACACGCTGTTCGTTGCCCTGTGCAACAACGAAGGCTTCCGCAAGCTGGATTTCTCGGCGCTGAAAGTCACCCTGTCCGGCGGCATGGCCCTGCAACTGGCCGCGGCCGAGCGCTGGAAAGCGGTCACCGGTTGCGCCATCTGTGAAGGTTACGGCATGACCGAAACCAGCCCGGTCGCGACCGTAAACCCGATCCAGCACATCCAGATCGGCACGATCGGCATTCCGGTGCCGTCGACCCTGTGCAAAGTTATCGACGATGCCGGCGTTGAGCAGCCGTTGGGTGAAATCGGCGAACTGTGTGTGAAAGGCCCACAGGTCATGAAGGGCTACTGGCAGCGTCAGGAAGCCACCGACGAAATGCTCGACAGCGAAGGCTGGTTGAAAACCGGTGACATCGCGCTGATCCAGCCTGACGGCTACATGCGCATTGTCGATCGCAAGAAAGACATGATCCTGGTGTCCGGTTTCAACGTGTACCCGAATGAACTGGAAGACGTGCTAGCGACCCTGCCGGGCGTGCTGCAATGCGCGGCCATCGGTGTTCCGGACGAGAAGTCGGGCGAGGCGATCAAGATTTTCATCGTCGCCAAGCCGGGCGTGACCCTGACCAAGGAGCAGGTGATGGAGCACATGCGTGCGAACGTTACTGGCTACAAGGTGCCGAAAGCCGTCGAGTTCCGCGATGCGCTGCCGACGACTAACGTTGGCAAAATCTTGCGTCGTGAGTTGCGTGATGAAGAGTTGAAGAAGATCAACGCGAAGAAAGTAGGCGCGTAAATAAAAAGCCCCGCAGATGCGGGGCTTTTTGTTCTGAAGCTGTAGGAGCCGGCTTGCTGGCGCATCAATCAACGTCGATGACGCCTGACACACCGCTATCGCCGGCAAGCCGGCTCCTGCAATGTTACTGCCGGAACGGCGCGAAATTGACGTTGGTGCCCGCCGGGCGCATGTCCTGCAAGTACGAATCCTTGTCCGCACTCAACTCCAGGCTCAACGCAGCCTTGCGTTTGCCCTGATTGCGCACCACCAGGCCTTCGAGCTTCTCGCGCAGGAACACCGTCGGCACTTTCAGGTGCAGCAGTTCGTCGGTGTCCGGCGTGTGCATCAGCAGGTGAATCCATTCGTACTGACCAATGGCCAGGCGTCCCACCGGGAGATCGAACCACCAGATGTTGCGGTTACGGTTCAATTCGGCGAAATGGCAGTTGTTGACGCCAAGCACAGCACCGCCGAGTTCCAGGTTTCTGCGGGCAATGGCCTGCTTTTTATCGAGTTTCATAACATTCCTACGGGATTGGATCTTCAGCGCCATGGCCTGAATACGTTGCGCATTCTCGGGGGTTGGTCGGCAAACATAAAGCCCAACCTGCACAGAACGATGAAATGTCGCCGGGAAAATAAATGAAACTCCGTGCAAACGCCCCCGGTCAATCCTTGTGTAACGACTTTTCTCGTTCAATTGTTCACAGGAGAAACACCATGAGCAGCACTGGCGATAAAGTAAAAGGCATGGCCAACGAAGCCGCCGGCAACGTCAAGCAAGGCGTCGGCAAGGCCACCGGTAACGACAAAATGCGCGCCGAAGGCGTTGTGCAGGAAAGAAAAGGCGAAGCTCAGCAAGCAGTGGGCAAAGCCAAGGACGCGATCAAGAAAGGCGTCGACAAGGCTTGATTCGGCCTTGGGTGAGTATCAGAAACGGCCATCCACGGATGGCCGTTTTTGTGTCAGCCTGAACTTGCACACTGAAATTGTTTCAAAGTCGCCAAGTAGGCTACTTTGATGTAGAAAACGGCCCCTGAGTCGCCACGACTTCAACCCGATTTGCGGCGAAAGGAGACGCTAATGTTTTTCCCCCACATGAAAGGCCTGCGCCTGCACCGTGTCATGGTGCGCACGGTGACCGAGTTCGTCGATGACGAGATGTCGACCTATGCCTCGGCGTTGGCCTATCAGATGTTGTTTTCGTTGTTCCCCTTCATTCTTTTCCTGATCGCCCTGATCGGTTTCCTGCACTTGCCGGACTTCTTTTCCTGGCTGCGCCTGCAATCGGAACTGGTCCTGCCGCCCCAGGCGCTGGAGCAGGTGAACCCGGTGATCGACCAGCTCCAGCAATCCAAGGGTGGTTTGCTCTCGGTCGGTATTGTCATTGCGCTGTATACGGCCTCGGCCGGCGTGCGACTGATGATGAGCGCGATGAACGCCGCGTACGACGTGGTCGAAGGCCGGCCGTTCTGGAAGCGTTTTCCGCTGTCGGTTTTCTACACCATCGGCATTGCCGGGATGTTGCTGATCGCCGCCGCGTTGATGGTCCTCGGGCCGCAGGTGATGGGCTGGATTGCCGCGCAGGTCGGGCTGGAAGACTTCATCGTCACGGTCTGGACCCTCCTGCGCTGGCCGGTCATCGTTATTCTGATGATGATCGCGGTGGCGCTGATCTATTACGTCATGCCCGACGTCAAACAGGAGTTTCGCTTCATCACCCCCGGCTCGGTGCTGGCGGTGGTGGTGTGGATCATTGCGTCGTTGGGCTTTGCGTTTTACGTCAAGACGTTCGCCAACTACAACGCCATGTATGGCAGTATCGGCGCGATCATCGTGCTGTTGCTGTACTTCTACATTTCCGCTGCGGTGCTGTTGCTTGGCGCGGAAATGAATGCGGTGATCGAACACATGTCGACCGAAGGCAAGGACCCTGGCGAAAAGGTCCCCGGCGAGCTCGACCATGAACACAAACACCACGTTTCGGGACTGGGTCGGGACCACTCGATCAAACCGAGCACTGACGAAGCCATCAAATGATCCGTGAAATCCTGAAAATGGGCGACGAGCGCCTGCTGCGCATCGCGCCGCCGGTCCCCGCCGAGATGTTCGACAGCCCCGAGCTTTGGCAACTGATCGATGACATGTTCCAGACCATGGAAAGCGTCGGCGGGGTCGGTCTGGCCGCGCCGCAGATCGGTGTCGACCTGCAACTGGTGATCTTCGGTTTCGAGCACAGCGAGCGTTATCCCGACGCTGAAGCGGTGCCGCAGACGATTCTGATCAATCCGTTGATCACGCCGTTGAGCCCGGTGATGGAAGAGGGGTTTGAAGGTTGCCTGTCGGTACCGGGATTGCGCGGCGCGGTGGATCGCTATCACCAGATTCGCTATGAAGGTTTTGATCCGAAGGGCGAGCCGATCATGCGCATCGCTTCGGGGTTTCACGCGCGTGTGGTA
This sequence comes from Pseudomonas sp. O230, assembly GCF_045447035.1. NCBI lineage: Bacteria > Pseudomonadati > Pseudomonadota > Gammaproteobacteria > Pseudomonadales > Pseudomonadaceae > Pseudomonas > Pseudomonas sp. O230. The sequence goes on from NZ_JBJGXN010000004.1 coordinate 464,944, forward strand.
CAGCACGAATGCGATCACCTGATCGGCCGGTTGTACCCGTCGCGGATTAGCGATTTCAGCAAGTTCGGCTTCACCGAAATCATGTTCCCCGACCTCGACCCGAACGCCGACGACTAAAGCCAACGCAGGACCAATGTGGGAGTGAGCCTGCTCGCGATAGCGGAGTGTCAGACGACATCAATGTTGAATGACAGATCGCTATCGCGAGCAGGCTCACTCCCACAGGGGATATCCATCAGCCTTTAGTGCTTTACTTCGCGGGTTTGACGAACCGCAACGTCATCCGGTCCGACTCGCCAATCGCCTGATACTTCGCTTTGTCCTTCTCCCCCAGCGTCAGCGCCGGCGGCAGTGTCCAGACGCCTTCCGGGTAATCCTTGGTGTCCTTTGGATTGGCATTGACCTCGCTCTGCCCCTCAAGCTTGAACCCGGCATCGGTCGCCAGTTTCACCACGTAATCGGTGGTCAGGTAACCGCTGTGCTTGATGTCATCCAGCGATGCCCCGTCCTTGGCCCGATGATCGACCACGCCGAGCACGCCGCCCGGTTTCAACACCTTGAAAAACGCCGCGAACGTCAACGATGCAGTATCGGGCAGCACCCAGTTGTGCACATTGCGGAAGGTCAGCACCGTGTCCGCCGAACCGGGCTTGCCGAACACCGGGGCTTTCGGGTCGAACTCCAGAACCTGCGCCTTCGCATAGTGCGCCGGGGCAGCGGCGAACTTGGCCTTGAGCTTTTCCTCATTCTTGCGCGCGTAGTCGCTGACCGTCGGCGCCTGGACCGCCGCCACGTACTGCCCGTGATCCTTGAGCAACGGCGCGAGCCATTCGCTGTACCAACCGTTGCCGGGGGTGATTTCAATGACGGTCTGCTTCGGCCCCAGACCGAAGAACTGCAACGTCTGCTGCGGATGGCGATAACCATCGCGTGCGACGTTCTCCGGCGCGCGCCAGGTGCCTTGCGCCACCTTGGCATATTGCTCGGCAGAAACCGTTGGCGGTTCGGCGGCGTGGCTGGACACGGGGACAAACAGGGCAAGCGTCAGAGCGAGAAGGGCGGGTTTCATGGCGCATCCCAGAGAGGTCGAAGTCGACTCCGAGGCTAGCACGCGGCAATCCTGGGCCGATCACACATTATCGATGGACGACCTCACCAACGGTTCTAAGCCCATGGCGATCATCGGTTTGCTGCGTGCGTAGCGGCTCAAGCGTTCGACCATGGCGTAGGGCATGGACGGATCGAAGGTAAAACCGCGACGTTCATAAAATCCGCGCAAATCCGGGTGGCAGAACAGCCAGACCGGTTGTTCGAGGCCGTTTACCGCTTCGGCAATCAGCGTCGCTGCGATCCCTTGTTCGCGGCACGAAGGATCGACGAACAAACCGGTCAACCAATGCCCGCCCGAGACCGGGCGCAAGCACAGCGCCGCAATGATCTCCTCACGCCTGGCCACCCACAACTGAGCGTCGCGGACCGCTTTCATCGAGGATTGGTGAGCACGATAAAACTTGTTCATCAGGGGCCATAACGGCTCGGCGAGCAAGGTGTACTGGGTGTCGGGCATGGGCTGGGTCTGTGTGTGCGCAAAGCGGGCGATTATAAAAGAACGCGCGGCGGGGGATAGGTGTATACCTGATCTCACATCCCGTATGAGTGGAGTACGTATCATGGCCAAAGGCATGGATTCAAAAAAAGCAGCGAAGAAAAAACCGGCGAAAACCGCCGATGAAAAACGCGCGGACAAGAAGGCCAAGAAGGTGGATGTGTTCGGCCATTAAGCTGTAAGCATGAAACCCACGTCCCCCTGTAGGAGCCGGCTTGCCGGCGATGGACTTTCAGACCCCGCGTTTATTCTTTGTAAACGCGTCATCGTTAACGCCCATCGCTGCGGTGCGGCGATCCGACAAGCCAGCGCCTACAGGGGGCGCAAAATAATCTGCAAGATTTCCCGATGCCATTGCACAGAAGGGGACTGGTCCCCGATCTGAGCAACGCCATGCCCCATTACTTCGATAGCGCCCACCGAGAAGAAATCGAAACCCTGCGCCAACGCCTGACCGCTCGCACCGAGTGGCCGACCTGGTTGCTATTGATCGGCGTGTACGTCGGCTGGTTCAGCATCGTGCTGGCCAGCGATCGATTGGGCATCTGGTGGAGCACGTTGCTCCTGATTCCGCTGGTGGTGCTGTGGTTGTCGGTGCAGCACGAATTGCTCCACGGTCATCCCACCCGCTGGACCACGCTGAACAAAATCCTCGGCTACGCACCGTTCGCCGTCTGGTACCCCTACACCCTCTATCGCGACAGCCATTTGCTGCATCATCGCGACGAAGACCTGACCCTGCCGGGCATCGATCCGGAAAGCCGTTACCTGAGCGCCGAGCGGTGGCAGGGCAGTTCCGTCTTTGAACAGAGCCTGTACTGGTTGAACAAAACCTTGCTCGGGCGCTTCATCCTCGGTGCGCCGCTGGCCTTGCTGGCGCTGGCGCGCGAAGAACTGCAACGCCTGCAATCGGGTGATCGGCAGGCCTGGTTGATGTGGCTGACCCACGGCGCACTGACCGTGTTGGTGTTGCTGTTTATTGCCCGTTACAGCGTGGTGCCGGTGTGGCATTACCTGTTGCTGATCAGCGTGCCGGCGCTGTCGATTGCCATGGTCCGCTCCTACTATGAACACCGCCCCCATGCGCAACCCGAGCAACGTACGGTGCTTAATGAAGCCGGCTGGCCATGGCGCTGGCTGTTTCTGAACCTCAATTTTCATCTGGTGCATCACGACCTGCCGGGCCTGCCCTGGTACGACTTGCCCCGCGCCTACCACGCGCGCCGCGAGCAATGGGTGGCGCGCAGCGGCGGGTTTCTGGTGCAGGGTTATGGCCAGTTGTGGCGTGAGAATGGGATAACGGCGATCGACAGCCCGGAACATCCATTCCACTGATTGCGAATACGTAACCCTGTAGGAGCCGGCTTGCTGGCGATAGCGGTTTGCCTGGCAACAATGATGTCGACTGACCCTCCGCCATCGCCAGCAAGCTGGCTCCTACAGTTGATTTTCGTTGTATGGACGATTTTGATGACTCAACACCTCGCCGAATTACTGATGTATGTCGCCCCCGAACCGATCCGTCAGGCCAACGAGCGCTGGCTTACGCGAATCCTCGAACGGCTCGGCGCCACCCGCCGCCACGCCGAAGGGCTGTCGCTGATGGCGCTGTGGCTGTCCCCGCAGTTGCTGCTGACCCAAACCTGCGGCTACCCGCTGATGACCGCATTGCGCGGCCAGGTCCGGATCATCGGCCGGCCTCGCTACGAACTGCCGGACAGCAGCGGCGGCAACCATTGCAGCCTGCTGCTGAGCCGTGCCGATGATTCACGCCGGACCTTGCCCGCCTTTTTCGGCAGCCGTGGCGTGATCAACGGCGAAGACTCCAACAGCGGCATGAACCTGTTGCGCCAACGACTGGCGCCGTTGCACCGCGACGGGCAGTTCTTCGCCAGTGTCGGCCTCAGCGGCAGCCACCGCGAGAGCCTGCGCTGGTTGCGCGAAGACCAGGCCGACCTCGCCGCCATCGACAGCGTGACCTTCGCCTACCTTGCGCGCCACGCCGAAGAGGCAGTGGCGGGATTGCGAGTGGTGGTGCGTAGCGCGTTCAGCCCGACCTTGCCGTACATCACCGTGGCGACTGCTAGCGATGAGCAAGTCGAGGCGTTGCGGCAGGTGATGAACCAGACCTTGCGCGAATTGCCCGACGTCGCTGAAGTCCTTGGGTTGCATGAAGTATTACCGGCGAGCGAGAGCGACTATCAGGTTGTTCTCGATTATCAGCAAGAAGCTGAGGCGTTGGGGTTCGGGCGCCTGCGTTGACTGAAGACCATTGGGGCGATCCATCAAACACCACGTTTATTCTTAAAACGAATATAAAAATGCATTTTAAGTATTATTAAAGCATAAGGCTCCTTGCTAGGATTCGCGTCACCGGACCACCGGACATTCAGCGACCCTAACCCTTGGAGCCTCTATGTCCGGCACCGACGTATCCCATCGAAATGACGTGGGCGGATTGTTCCGTGCCCATTACCCCTGGCTGTGCACTCGGTTGCGCCTGCTCCTGGGAGCCAGTTCCAGTGTCGAAGACATCGCCGCCGAAACCTTCGTGCAACTGCTTGAATCGCCGGGGCTGACGCCGATCCGCGAACCTCGCGCCTTGCTCACCACCATCGCCCGCCGACTGATTTATCAGCTCTGGCGCCGTCGCGATCTGGAGCGCCAGCACCTCGATCAACTGCAACATCTCGATCAGCCACATGCGTCCTCGCCCGAAGATTTGCTGCAACTGACCCAGGCGTTGCACCGCCTCGACCGGACGCTCGAACGTTTACCGGGCAAAGTCCGGGCGACGTTCCTGTTGTCGCGCATCGATGGCCTGACCTACCCGCAAATCGCCGCCGAACTGGGCATATCCCAGCGCTCGGTCAGCGTCTACATGACCCGCTCCCAAGCGTTGTGCACCCAGCACAGCGCCAATGAACCCTTGCACCAGAGGTCCGCATGAAATCGATCAAAACCCTGCTCGGCAGTTCGCTGCTGGCCCTGAGCCTTATGGCGACCCACGCTCCTGCCGCAGAAAAAACCGCGCCGATCCACTTCGGCGACATCACCTGGGAAAGCGGCAGCCTGATCACCGAGATCCTGCGGTTGATCGTTGAAAAAGGTTACGGCTACCCGACCGACACCTTGCCGGGCAGCACGGTCAGCCTCGAAGCAGCATTGGCCAAAAACGACATTCAAGTGATCGGCGAAGAATGGGCCGGTCGCAGTCCGGCGTGGGTCAAGGCTGCGTCGGAAGGCAAGGTGTTTGGGCTGGGCGACACGGTCAAAGGCGCCACCGAAGGCTGGTGGGTGCCGGAATACGTGATCAAGGGCGACCCGGAGCGCGGGATCAAACCGCTGGCGCCGGAGCTGAAATCCGTCGCCGATCTGGCGCGCTACAAAGACGTGTTCCGCGACCCCGAGGACCCAAGCCGCGGACGCTTCCTCAACAGCCCGACCGGCTGGACCTCGGAGATCGTCAACAGTCAGAAACTCAAGGCCTACGACCTGACCGCCAGCTTCGTCAACTTCCGCACCGGCTCCGGTGCGGCGCTGGATGCCGAAGTGGCATCGTCGATCCGTCGCGGCAAACCGGTGTTGTTCTACTACTGGTCGCCGACGCCGCTGTTGGGTCGCTTCAAACTGGTGAAACTCGAAGAACCGCCGTTCGACGCCGAAGCCTGGAAGACCCTGGCCGATGCCAACAATCCAAACCCCAAAGGCACGCGCTCGATGCCGGCGAGCCTGGCGATCGGCGTGTCTGCGCCGTTCAAGACGCAGTATCCGGATTTGGTAGCGTTCTTCGAGAAAGTCGATTTGCCGATCGATCTGCTGAACCAGACGCTGGCGCAGATGAGCGAAAAACGCCAGCAACCGCGTCAGGTGGCGCAAGCGTTTTTGCGTGATCAGCCGCAGATCTGGAAGGGTTGGGTGCCGGGTGAAGTGGCTACAAAAGTGAGTGCGAGTTTGTAGTTCTGCTGTGATTGGAAGATCGCCATCGCGGGCAAGCCCGCTCCCACAGGGTTCGTTGGTGTTCACGTATCTAGTGGCACACAGCCGATCCTTGTAGGAGCTGGCTTGCCAGCGATGGTCTCAAGGCTTACGCAGATTCTGCGGCCAACGCCGCTTGCACTGTCGGGCGCAAATCCACTCGAGCCTGAAACCGCAGCAACGCCGGCCATTCATTCAAATCAATCGCAAACAACGGCGCCCACCGCAGCACCGTAAACAAATACGCGTCGGCAATGCTGAAGCCACCTGTCAGCAGATAATCCTGCCGCTCCAGCGTCTGGCACAACACGGCAAAGCGCTTGAACAGTTTCTGCTTGATCAGCGCTTTCACTTCTTCAGGGAACTGTGTGTTGAACAGCCAGCCCAGCCCGCCATGAATCTCCGTCGAAACGAAATTCAGCCACTCCTGCAACCGTACCCGCTCGAACGTTCCATTGGCGGGCGCCAGATTCGCCTCGGGTCGCAAGTCCGCGAGGTACTGCAGGATCGCCGGGCCTTCAGTCAGCACGTCACCGTTGTCGAGTTGCAGCGCCGCAACGTAGCCCTTCGGGTTGATGGCGAGGAAATCGGCACCGCTCGCGGTCTGTTTGGTGCGGTTGTCGACACGGATCAACTGGAACGGCAGGTCCAGTTCACGCAGCACAATGTGCGGTGCCAGCGAGCAGGCTTGGGGGGCGTAAAACAGCTTCATCGGCGGGGCTCTGGTTGGGGATTTGCGCCAGTGTCATAGTGCGCGGGACCATCGGTAAAATTAATTTTCCAGAAAATTGCCATAAGGAAAGCTACTGCCATGATGAATCTGATGCACTGGCGAATGGTGGTGGCAGTGGCCGATACGGGCAACATTACCCGCGCGGCCGAGCGGGTCGGCATGACCCAGTCAGGCGCGAGTCAGGCGTTGGCGCTGATCGAGGAAACCCTCGGTGTGCAGCTGTTCACTCGGGAGAATCGTCAAACGCTGCCGACCGCCATCGGCCTGCCGGTCATCGAGCAGGCCCGGACCATGCTCGGTGCCCTGGAAAACATCCGCAGTACCGTTGATGCCGCGAAAGACATCCAGTGCGGGACGATTCGCCTGGCGAGTTTCCCCATGGTGCTGGCGACCTTTCTACCGCCGCTGCTGCGCACTTTCAGTCGGCTTTACCCCGGCATTCAGGTGGTCGCGCTGGAAGTCCGCGACGACGAAGTGGAAACCCTGCTCGGCGCCGGTCTGGTGGATGTCGGCGTGGTGTTGAACCCGGCGCCGGAGCGCAATGCCGGTCGTTTGGGGCGCGATGCCTGGGTCGCGGTTTTGCCCGGCGGCCATCCCTTGGCGCGCCGCTCGACTGAACAAGGCGTCACCCTCGCGGAGTTGGCAGACCAACCGTTTGTGCTGGCCACGGGCGGCTGTTCGACCAACGCCCGCAGCCTGGCCATCGATGCCGGTCTGCAATTGCGCGACGTTCGGGTCGAGGTCCGCGAGTGGAGCAGTGCGTTCACCCTGGTGCGGGAAAACATCGGGGTAACGCTGGTCCCGGAAATGACCTTGCCCAGCCATCTCCAGGGGCTGCGTGTGGTGCCGGTCAAACCGCGTATCGATCGCGAGTTTGCCTTGGTGGTCGCTGCAAACAAACAACCCTCGGCGGCGGTGCAGGCGTTGTTGGGAATGCTGGCTGAACAATAAGTCGGGCGTTAGCTGAACCGTTTTTGTCCTCGATACTGGCCGACTAATGGCCTTGCAAGCCTATTGCGGCTGGCTATGCTCAGTTCTGAGTAGCCATGTCGGTCGCCATTTGAAGGCCGTCAGGCCCGCTTCAAGAGTGCGCAACCCAAGGCGCCGATGCGAGCACAAGGAGCGTTACGGTAAAGGGAATGACTTATGGAAAAAACGTTAGGGCTGGCCCGGTCCCGGGCTATCAAGAGATGGATGTCTTGATAAGAGCGTTGCAACATGGACTCTCCGATTCAACATCATTGATCACCTGACAATTCCTCCTTTGGAGGAACGCGTGTGCCTGTTCCATGGAACGTTGTGGTGGATACGTTGAAAGACCGCAGAACTTTCATCAATCAAATGACCGCGCTTAGGGTGATACGACCATGTTTAACCTACATCACAAGGCTGACCTGCTGGAAATCGAGCGTTACAACTGTGCGCTGAGCGAGGCCAACGCCAAATTGGCCGCCGTCAGCCGTTCGATGGCGATGATTGAATTCACCCTGACGGCATCGTGCTTGATGCCAACGACAACTTTTGCAAAGTCATGGGTTACAGCGCCGAAGAAGTGCGCGGTAAACATCACCGGATCTTTTGCGAAGAAGCGTTTTATCGCAGTGAAGCCTACGCCCAGTTGTGGCGTGACCTGGCCCGTGGCGAGCCGGTCAGCGGGACTTTTTTACGCTTGAACAAGAGCGGCAAGGAGATCTGGCTCGAGGCCAGTTACCTGCCGGTTATCGGTGCCGACCGGCAAGTCAGCAGTGTGATCAAAGTCGCGACCGACATTTCGGACCGGATTAACAAGGAACACGAAAACGAAAGCATGCTCGCGGCAATCGGTCGGTCCATGGCGGTGATCGAATTCACTCCCGAAGGCAATGTGATCACCGCCAATGAAAACTTTCTGAAGACCACGCATTACGCGCTCAACGAAGTCGCTGGCCAGCATCACAGACTGTTTTGCCATCGCGCCGAAGCCGAATCGCCGTCTTACAAAGCGTTCTGGGCTTCACTGAATCGCGGTGAATATCACTCACACCGTTTCGAACGCAGAGACAAGCACGGCCATACCATTTTTCTCGAAGCGTCCTACAACCCGTTGTTCGACGCCCACGGCCGATTGTACAAAGTGGTGAAGTTCGCCAGCGACATCACGCTACAAGTGACCACGCTGCAGACGGCAGCGGAGTCGGCCCACAGCACTTCTGTACAGAACGACGCCTGCGCGCAGAAGGGGTCGAAGGTGGTGCAGCAGACGGTGCAGATCATTCAGGACATCTCCAGGGACTTGAACGAAGCCGCGCTGAGCATCGATGCAGTGAGCAAACAGTCCGACATCATCGGCACCATCGTTCAGACCATTCGCGGCATTGCCGACCAGACCAACCTGCTGGCGCTCAACGCAGCCATCGAGGCGGCTCGGGCCGGGGAACACGGTCGAGGGTTCGCGGTGGTGGCGGATGAGGTTCGCAGCCTCGCGGCGCGCACGAGTCAGGCGACGCTGGAGATTGTCGAGGTGGTGCGCAAGAACCATGATTTGTCGTTGAGCGCGGTGTCGAGCATGCAGTCGAGCCTGAGCCGCACCGGTCTTGGGGTGGAACTGGCGAACGAAGCGGGGGAGGTGATTCTGGAAATCCAGCAGGGCTCGCGGCATGTGGTGGATGCGATCAGCCAGTTCAATTCAACGTTGCAGTTGAACTGAAACATTGACCTGTAGGAGCCCAGCTTGCTGGCGATGGCGTTTTTGGATACGCCATCGCCAGCAAGCTGGCTCCTACAAAAGCATCAGCACGGTTACAGCGATGCGAGGAATTTGTCGACCACCTGGGCGCTGCCTTTCTCATTGCTGCTGCCGTTTTCTTTCTCGGCCTGCGCCAGTTTGATCTTGTCTTGCAGGCGCTCGGCAATCTCTTTACCGATTGCCAGTTGTTTCTCTGGCGGCATGGCTTTGAGGTCTTCTTCGGTGATCCCCATCTCCTTCAGAATACTGTCGCGCAACCGCTGTTCCGGGGTTTTGCTCATGTAGTCCTTGAAGTCGGCCATGGCGCTGCTTTCGGCGGCCTTCGGCACTGTCGAGGCATCGGTGGCTTGCAACGCGACACGGGTTTTGGCGAACGCTTCATCGACGTTGTCGCTGATTTTGTTGGCGGCGTTGACCTGTTCCGTGGCGAGTCTGGAAGCGGACGCCTGGACCTTGCCGTCGTTCTTCAGGTTTTGCAGCTGGATATTGTTTTGCACGCTCTGCATCAACACGGCTTGCAGGCCACCCTGAAGACCCGCAGCGGCGTCCGCGGTCGGTTCGTCGCCCGGCTTTTTGGGGAGCGGCGTCATTAGGTTTTGTTTTGCACTGACCAACATGATGAGTAGACCTTGTAGGTGTTTGCGGTGCAGCGATTTCAGCAAATAGCGTGCCTAAGCAATAAACCCCAATAAATTCAATGGATTATGTTTTTGCTTGAGCTGTTGGCGGAAGAATTGCGGTCAACCTTTGCCGCCCGACGGCAGCAGTCGACTGATCAAGGCAGGCCGTTGCAGCCGTGTTTGAGGAATCCGGGGCGTTGCGCCAGGCGTTGGAAATATTCGTCGATGGCCGGGAAATCCGGGCGATCCATCGGCGTCATCAGCCAACGGTTGACTGATAGCCCGATGACGATATCGGCCAGCGTGAACCGTGGCCCGGCCACATACGCTTGGGTGGCCGCGAGCTGATGTTCGAGGATGCCCATCTTCTGGTTCCAGCCGCGTAAACCCGTGGCAATCCGGTGCGCGTCCTGGAACTCCGGGTCTTTGCGTACCAGCGCCGTGAACGCGTAGCTCCAGGACGAATTGAGATCGGTGGCTTGCCAATCCATCCACTGCTCCACCCGGGCGCGCGCCGCCGGTTCGTGCGGCAGCAATTCAGCGTGCGGGTGTTTGCCGGCCAGATAACGGCAGATGGTGTTGGACTCCCACAGCACGCCCGCATCGTCGATGATCACCGGCACCTGTGCGTTGGGGTTGAGCCGGACAAACTCGGGACTGTGGGTCGACGCATACCCGCTGCCCCAGTCCTCGCGCTCGTAGGAAAGGTTCAGCTCGTCGCAGGTCCACAGGACTTTTCTGACGTTGATGGACGACGCTTTACCGAGGATCTTCAGTGCATGTTCCATGGAGCTGCTCCTTTAGCGATTGGACGCTTCTGGAAGGTCAGAATACCCCTGTAGGAGCCAGCAAGCCGGCTCCTACAGGTGTTACGTGCTCTCGCGCACTTTCAACTCAAACCCCATGTCCTGCACCGGTTTCGCCACCGTATTGCCCGCCATTAACGTCAGCATCTGCTCCGCCGCACGTCGGCCAATCGCCTCGCGCGGGGTGCTGATGCTGCTGAGGCGCGGGACCATGTGCGCCGAGGCCGGCAGGTCGTTGAAACCGAGGATCGCCACTTGTTCGGGGATTTTGATCCAGCAGCGCATGGCTTCAAGCAGGGCGCCTTGGGCCAGGTCGTCGTTGCCGAAGAAGATCGCATCGACATCGGGATGACTGGCGATCAGTTGCAGGAACAATTCGCCGCCCAAACCGACGGAAGAGGCGCGCGGCGTCAGTACTTCCAGGTCCGGGTCATAGCGACCGGCCTTTTGCAGGGCTTTGCGGAAACCTTCGCCGCGCAGCAAGGTGCGTTGATCCAGTTGCGCACCGATGTACGCCAATCGTTGGCGACCGCGAGAGAGCAAATGCTCCGCCGCTGTTTCGCCGGCCGCCAGTTGCGAGAAACCCACGCAATTGAGGCCGGCGGCGCTGTCGAGTTCCATCATGTACACGCAGGGAATATTGCTCGCCTCGATCATCCGCCGCGAACTTTCGGTGCGATCAAACCCGGTCAACAGCAAGCCGCGCGGCTGATAGGCCATGTAATTGCGCAGCAGGTTTTCTTCTTCATCACGCGAGTAATGGAAGTTGCCGATCAGCACTTCGAAGCCCTTCGGTCGCAAAACCTGATGAATGGCTTCCAGGGTGTCGATGAACAGCAAGTTGGACAGTGACGGCACCAAAACCACCACAGAATGGCTCTGGGCCGAGGCTAATGCGCGGGCGGCGGGGTTGACCACGTAGTTGAGTTCAAGCGCGGCTTTCTGGACTTTTTCCACCAGTTCGGTGGCCACCGTGCTCACGCCGCGCAAGGCGCGGGAGGCGGTAATCGGGCTGACGCCGGCCAGTCGAGCTACTTCATTGAGGGTTGGGCGGCCAGTGGTTCGCGTATTTTTATCGTTTTTGGGGGAGGTCATCGGGCGGCTTGCCAAACAAAATTCAAGGTACTAAGGTAGCGCTGTCCCGATGCAGCTGCAAATGCGTAAGCGAGTTTTGCCTGAACCTCGCTTTTCGGCGTCGGCAACGAACATGCTGCAACCCACAAAAATGACAAGAAGGCGTCGGCAACTTCTGCTTTTGAACGAGTGTCATAGCTTTCAAAGGTAGCGCTGTCTGCGCGCTGAGGTGTTACATGAATCATCCCATCACCGCCCTGGTCATCATGGGCGTTGCCGGTTGCGGCAAGACCTGCGTCAGCGAAGCCCTGTGCGAGCTCAGCGGCGCCACGGCCATTGAAGGCGACACTTTTCACCCCACCGCCAATATCGAAAAGATGAGCGCGGGTATCCCTCTGAACGACGACGACCGCGCCGGCTGGCTCGACAGCCTGTGCGATGAACTGCGCCGCGTCGACGCCACCGGCCAGCGCCCGGTGCTGACCTGCTCGGCGCTCAAACACAGTTACCGTGAAGTACTGCGCAGTGCCTTGCCGGGCCTGGGCTTTGTGTTCCTGGAACTCACACCGGAAGTCGCCGCCGATCGCGTCTCCCATCGGCCCGGCCACTTCATGCCGTCGACCCTGATCGACAGCCAGTTCGCCACCCTTGAATCCCCCGTCGGCGAACCGCTGACGTTGGCCCTCGACGCCTCGAACCACAGCGTCGACCAATTGGCGCAGCAGGCGCATGCCTGGTGGCTGGAACACGGCCTGAAACGCGCCGGTTAATTTTTGCTTGAAAAGATAGCGCTGTCCTTATGGCTTTCGAATTACCCGCTTTAATAACAACAACAACCAGGAGACACCCCTAATGTTTGGCATGTCCCACGAGACGTTCCTGCTGCTCGATGCAGTGGTCACGGTGATCGGGCTTATCGTCCTGATCACCAAGTTCAAATTTCACCCGTTCATTGCCCTGATCATTGCCGCAGCCTTTCTTGGGCTGACCTCCGGCATGCCGATCGGCACCGTGATCAAGGCGTTTCAGGACGGCTTCGGTGGCGTGCTCGGCTTCGTCGGGATCATCCTGGCGCTGGGCACGATGCTCGGCAAAATGATGGCCGAGTCGGGCGGGGCGGATCAAATCGCGCAGACGCTGATTCGCGCGTTCGGCAAGGACAAGGTGCAGTGGGCAATGATGTTCGCCGCGTTCCTGGTCGGCATTCCGCTGTTCTTCGAAATCGGTTTCGTGCTGCTGATCCCGCTGGTGTTCATCGTCGCCCGGCGTACCGGCGTGTCGATCATCAAGATCGGTATCCCGCTGCTGGCCGGTCTGTCGGCGGTGCACGGTCTGGTTCCGCCACACCCGGGCCCGTTGCTGGCCATCGGCGTGTTTGGTGCCGACATCGGTAAAACCATTCTGTACGGCCTGATCGTTGCGCTGCCGACGGCCATCATCGCTGGCCCGATCTATGGCACGTTCATTTCCAAATACATCCCCGGCCATCCTAACCAGGAGCTGGTCGATCAACTGGCGCGCGAACCGGATTCGGCTGAGCTACCGAGCTTCAGCATCACCCTGATCACCGTGTTGCTGCCGGTGTTCCTGATGTTGCTCAAGACCTTTGCCGACGTGGTCCTGCCGGAAGGCAATTTCGCCCGCTCCTTCATGGACCTGGTCGGTCACCCGATCTCGGCGCTGTTGTTGGCGTTGCTGCTGTCGCTGTACACCTTCGGCCACAAGCAGGGCATGGGCTCGAACAAGATTCTCAAGTTGCTCGACGCCAGTCTGGCGCCGACCGCTGCGATCATTCTGATCATCGGTGCCGGCGGTGGTTTCAAGCAGATGCTGGTGACCAGCGGTGTGGGTGACGTGATCGGCCACATGGCGGTGAACGCGCAGATCTCGCCGATTTTGCTGGCGTGGCTGGTGGCTGCGGTGATCCGTATTGCGACCGGTTCGGCGACCGTGGCGACCATTACTGGCGCGGGCATTGTGGTGCCGGTGGTGGGGATGATTCCGGGTGTGAACCGTGAGTTGCTGGTGCTGGCCACCGGTGCCGGTTCGTTGATTCTGTCTCACGTCAACGACGCGGGTTTCTGGCTGGTGAAGCAGTACTTCAACATGACCGTGGCGGAAACCTTCAAGACCTGGACAGCGATGGAAACCATCCTGTCTGTGGTCGGTCTGGGCTTCATTCTGCTGCTGTCGATGTTCGTTTAAAGCAGTAGCACCGCAAAACAAATGTGGGAGCGGGCTTGCTCGCGAAAGCGGACTTACATTCAACATCTACTTTGAATGTTATGTCCCCTTCGCGAGCAAGCCCGCTCCCACAGTGTTATGTGTCAGGTCTCAGGATTTGCTGATCAGCCCATCCGTCCTGAACATCCCGCGAATCCCGCGCACAGCCTGACGAATCCGGTCCTGGTTTTCGATCAGCGCGAAGCGCACATGATCGTCCCCATATTCCCCGAACCCGACACCCGGCGAAACGCAGACCTTGGCCTCGGCGAGCAGTTTCTTGGCGAACTCCAACGAGCCAAGGTGCGCGTAGGCTTCGGGAATTTTCGCCCAGACGTACATCGACGCTTTCGGATTCTCGACCATCCAGCCCAGCTCATGCAGGCCTTTGACCAGCACGTTGCGACGCTGCCGATACTGCTCGGCGATGTCTTTCACGCACTGCTGATCACCTTCCAATGCCGCAATCGCCGCGACTTGCAGCGGAGTAAAGGTGCCGTAGTCGTGGTAACTCTTGATCCGCGCCAGGGCGTTGACCAGTTCAGCGTTGCCGACCATGAAGCCGATGCGCCAGCCCGCCATGTTGTAGCTCTTGGACAGGGTGAAAAACTCCACCGCAATGTCCTTGGCGCCCGGCACTTGCATGATCGACGGGGCTTTCCAGCCGTCGTAGACGATGTCGGCGTAGGCCAGATCGTGGACCACCAGCACGTCGTACTGCTTGGCGAGGGCGATCACCCGTTCGAAGAAATCCAGCTCCACGCACTGCGCGGTGGGGTTGGACGGGAAGCCGAGAATCATCATTTTCGGTTTCGGGATCGAGCCGCGAATCGCGCTTTCCAGTTCGGCGAAGAAGTCCACGCCCGGAATCAACGGCACCGAACGCACCTGGGCGCCGGCAATCACCGCGCCGTAGATGTGAATCGGGTAGCTCGGGTTCGGCACCAGCACGGTGTCGCCCTGATCGAGGGTGGCCAGCATCAAGTGCGCCAAGCCTTCCTTGGAGCCGATGGTGACAATGGCTTCGGTTTCCGGGTCGATGTCGACCTCGTAGCGATCCTTGTACCAGTTGGAAATCGCCCGGCGCAGGCGCGGAATACCCTTGGACGTGGAGTAGCCGTGAGTGTCTTCGCGTTGGGCGACGGTGACGAGTTTTTCGACAATGTGCGGCGGGGTCGGGCCGTCGGGGTTGCCCATGCTGAAGTCGATGATGTCTTCGCCACGACGACGGGCGGCCATCTTCAGCTCGGCAGTGATGTTGAATACGTAAGGGGGGAGTCGATCTATGCGCGCAAAGCGGCGCGGCGAACCTGGGTTAGCCATTGTTGCCTCGGATAACGTGAGCGCCCGGAACCGTCCGAGCGACGCTGGTCACTGCGGTGACCTGTTGCGGAAGATAAGGGGTGGCATGGCACACTGTCCAGCCAGTGTGTAAACAAATTTTTCCGAAGGATAACGGTTGATGGAATTTAGCAGCGGCTTCTTGCTGAGCCTTTCTCTGTGCCTGGACATCGGCGTGGCCAACATCGCGATGATCACCTTGGCGATGCAACGCGGCTATTTTCAAGGCTTTGCCCTGGGGTTGGGGACCTGCGTCGGCGACCTGATTTATGCGGTGCTGGCGCTGGCCGGCATGACCGTTTTGCTGCAGTACGAAACCGTACGCTGGGTGCTGTGGATCGGCGGTTCGGCGCTGCTGATCTATTTCGCGGCGAAGATGATCTATTCGGCCATTCACCACGAGGCGCTGTTGGCGCAGACCGCTGAAGTCGGGCGCAACTCTCACCGCAAAGAGTTTTTCCGTGGGATCTTTCTCGCCATGTCGTCACCCAGCGCCATTCTCTGGTTCGCGGCGGTGGGCGGTACGTTGATCGCGCGGTCCGGCGGTGGCGGGGCGCTCAGCTCGGCACTCTTTCTCGGCGGTTTCCTTTGCGCCGGGTTGCTGTGGTCCGCCGGCCTGTGCTTCGCCGCGAGCCATGGCGGCAAGTTGCTCGGCGACAAGCTGCTGCGCTATTCCTACATGGCATCGGCGGCGATCTTCTGCTATTTCGCAGTCTACGTGCTCCTATCGGGGTACAACGAGTTCGTCGGCTCGGGCACCGTGGAGGCGTTGCATACGCTGTAATTGGGCGAATCGGGATTGGCTTCTATACTCCCAGCCGAACCCACTTTTTGTACCAGGAGTCGAGTCATGGATGAGCAAACAGGCGTCGAAACGCCGGAACCACGCTTCGAGCACGGGCACTTCCTGCTCATTGCAGGGCTTGGTGGACGATTTACCGCCGACACCACTAAAGGCATTCCCGATCTCTGGGATAAATTCATTCCCGAGATTGGCAAAATTCCCGGTCAAAAAAACGAAGTGACCTACGGCATCTGTTGCAATCCGGATGGCAAGGGCGGCTTCGAATACATTGCCGGCGTTGAAATCAGCAAGCTCGACGACCTGCCCGACAAGTACCGCTGGGTTGAGGTTCAACCTCAGCATTACGCAGTGTTCGAGCACAAGGGCTCTCTGGATACGCTGCCCCAGACCTTCCAATACATCTGGAAAACCTGGCTGCCGCAGTCCGGCTATCAGGCAGCGGATGCGCCGGAATTCGAACGCTACAGCGAAGACTTCAACCCAAAGCTCAACACCGGTGTGCTGGAAATCTGGCTTCCACTCAAGTCGTAATCAGCCGAGCCCGCGACGGGCACTTAACGGTGCCCGTCCAAAGCTGCCGTTGACCCCTCGCATCCCCCCCGCACACCGTCCGTTCCGTTCGTTCTATACGCCGTCTTAATACCGCTGCCCCCAATCAGTGCCCGTCCTTGATACCCCCTCACTTAACCTGCACGGCGCAGATAAGAGCGCGTATTCAGTGCGTTTTTTTGCGCTGACGCGCTCTACCGGGACCCGATTGCGGGTGCCTTCGTTTAGTCAGGGGGAGCTGTCTTGTTAACACTCGAGTTCATCTACATCGCCAGCGGCCTGTGCGCCGCCCTGTTGTTTGCCTACCTGGGTTACGCCCTTATCCGTGCAGAGAAGTTCTGATGGCCGCAGTCATTGCGGCACAGGCGTTTTTATTCGCCCGCCAGGGCGGTCTTGAAAAAGGAAACCGGCAATGTACGACCTGATTTTCATGGGGGTTAGCGTGGTGTTTTTTGCTGCGACAGCCATGGTCATCGTCGCCATGGGCAAGATTTGAACGGAGCATCGACATGTTGAGCACTATGCTGGAATTTGCGCTGATTCTCGGGCTGATGACCGGGCACGCCGTTTTGATGGGGAAGTGGCTGACGCGGGTATTCACCGGGCGAAAGCATGCTCTGGTTGAGCGCGCCACTTATCGTTTGCTGGGGATCGATTCGACCGAAACCATGGGCTGGGCGCGTTACGGCTCGGCCCTGTTGCTGTCGAACGCGGCCATGATGTTGCTGGGTTACATCGTGTTGCGCCTGCAAGGTTTCATGCCGCTCAACCCCTTGGGGCTGAGCGCGCAAACACCGGATCTGGCGTTCAATACCGCGGCGTCTTTTATCACCAACACCAACTGGCAGGCGTATTCAGGTGAAACCAGCCTGTCCAATTTCAGCCAGATGGCGGTCATTACCTTCCTGATGTTCGTCGGCGCAACAGCGGGCGTTGTGGCGGCGGCGGGTTTTATTCGCGGCCTCAGTCGGTCGAACTCCGCTGACATCGGAAACTATTGGGTGGACTTCACCCGCACGCTGTACCGGGTGATGTTGCCGCTGTGTTTTGGCATGGCGCTGGTGTATGTCTGGCAAGGCATGCCCCAAACCCTCAACTCCCAGGCCCTTGTCTCCACGCTGGAAGGCGCGCAACAGCAATTGATTGTTGGCGCGGTGGCGAGTTTCGAGTCCATCAAGCACATCGGCACCAACGGCGGTGGCTTCTTCAGCATGAACGCCGCGCACCCGTTCGAAAACCCGACGCCGCTGACGAACATGCTGCATATCCTCAGCATGCTGCTGATCCCGTCAGCGCTGACGTACACCTTCGGCAGCATGCTGATGCGTCGGCGTCAGGGCTGGGTGTTCTTTGGCACATTCCTGGTGATGTTCGTCGGCTTTCTGAGCATCGTTTACACCGCCGAACAAAGTGGCAACCCGCTGCTGACCCGAGTGGGCGCGGATCAGGTGCTGTCGGCCACCCAGAGTGGCGGCAACCTGGAAGGCAAGGAGCTGCGCTTCGGGATTGCCGACACCAGCCTGTTCGTGACCACCACCACCGGCGCCACCACCGGCTCGGTGAATGCCATGCATGACTCGCTGACGCCCATGGGCGGCTTCGTACCGCTGGCGCAGATGATGCTCAACTGCGTGTTCGGTGGCGACGGCGTGGGCTTTATCAACCTGATCCAGTACGCCCTGCTGACAGTGTTTCTGGTGGGCATGATGATCGGTCGCAGCCCGGAATTCCTTGGCAAGAAGATCGAGGCACGGGAGATCAAGCTGGTCATGCTCTCGGTGCTGGCACACCCGGTCTGCATTCTCGGCTTCACTGCCCTGGCGGCACTCTGGCCCGACACCCTCAACAGCCTCAACAACCAGGGGCCCCATGGCTTCAGCGAGGTGCTGTATGCCTACACCTCGGGCACGGCCAACAACGGTTCGGCGTTCGCCGGATTGAACGCCAATACGCCGTTCTTCAACACCACCATCGGTCTTGCCATGTTGCTCGGACGATTCTTCACGATGCTGCCGATGCTCGCGGTCGCCGGTTCCCTGGCGATGAAAAAGAACATCCCGGCCGGTGCTGGCACCATCCCGACGGCCACACCGCTGTTCATGTTTCTGGTGGTGTTCGTGGTGTTGGTGGTGGGCGGCCTGACTTTCCTGCCGGCGCTCGCGCTCGGCCCGCTGGTTGAGCAACTGCAGTTGCTGACCGGCCAGACCTACAAGTGAGGGGGCTGTGATGACTCAAGTACAAACCCAAACCAAGATGCGATTTCTATTTGTCGGCCTGTTGCGCCCGGTGCTGGTTTCGGCGGCATTCTTCATGCTGCTGACCGGGCTGGCGTATCCGTTGTTCACCACGCTGGTGGCCAACGTGCTGTTCCCGTTTCAGGCCCAGGGCAGTCTGGTTGAACGGGACGGGTTAGTGATCGGTTCGGCGGTGATCGGCCAGCATTTCACTCGCCCCGAGTATTTTCAGGGGCGTCCGAGCATGACCCTCGGCGCCGACCCACTGGACCCGAGCAAGAGCGTGGCACAGCCATACAACGCCGGTTCCAGTGGCGCCAGCAACCTTGGCCCGACCAGCCAGAAGTTGATCGACGCCGTGGCCCAGCGCGTCGAAACCTACCGCCAGCAGAACGGCCTGGCAGCCGATGCGCAGGTGCCGGTGGACGCGGTCACCGCGTCGGCGTCCGGCCTCGACCCGCACATCTCGGTGGCCAACGCACAGATTCAGGCGTCGCGCGTCGCACGCCTGCGTCACCTGCCGCAAGCCGATCTGTTGAAACTGGTGAACGCCCACACCGAGCAACGCACCTTTGGCTTGCTCGGCGAGCCCCGGATCAATGTGCTGCAACTCAACCTCGCGCTGGATGCCTTGACGCCTGTGCATCAGCCATCCCTTGCGGCCAGTGAACAAGAGAAACAACCATGAGTAAGCAAGCTCGTTTGCCTTTGTTTGACCGTGGGTTGTTGCTCACGGCGTGCCTGGATGCTTTCAAAAAACTGCTACCCCAGGCGCAGTGGAAGAACCCGGTGATGTTTGTGGTGTACCTGGGCAGCATCCTCACCACGCTGTTGTGGGTGCAATCACTGGTCGGCAAGGGAGAAGCCCCCAGTGGTTTCATTCTCAGCATCACGCTGTGGCTGTGGTTCACCGTGTTGTTTGCCAATTTCGCCGAAGCCCTCGCCGAGGGCCGCAGTCGGGCCCAGGCGGCCAGCCTGCGCGGGATGAAGCGCCAGACCCTGGCCAAGCTGTTGCAGCAACCCCGGCACGGTTCCGCCTGGCGGCCAGTGCCTTCCAGCGAACTGCTCAAGGACGCGGTGGTGTTGATCGAGGCGGGCGATCTGGTGCCCCTCGACGGCGTGGTGATCGAAGGCGTGGCGTCGGTGGATGAAAGCGCGATTACCGGGGAATCGGCACCGGTAATTCGCGAGGCGGGCGGCGACTTTTCATCGGTCACCGGGGGCACAAAAGTGCTGTCGGACTGGCTGGTGGTGCGCATCAGCGTCAATCCCGGCGAGTCGTTTCTGGATCGCATGATTTCCATGGTCGAGTCCGCGAAACGCCAGAAGACGCCCAACGAAGTGGCACTGACCATTCTGCTGGTCGGCCTGACCTTTCTGTTTCTGCTGGTGATCGTGACCCTGGGCCCGTACTCGTTGTTCGCGGTGGGCATGAGCGGCGGCGACGTGGTCAGCGCAACGGTGCTGGTGGCGCTGCTGGTCTGTCTGATCCCGACGACCATTGGTGGTCTGTTGTCGGCGATTGGTGTCGCGGGCATGAGCCGGATGATGTCGGCCAACGTCATTGCCACTTCCGGGCGAGCCGTGGAAGCGGCGGGTGACGTTGATGTCCTGCTGCTGGACAAGACCGGCACCATTACCTTGGGTAATCGCCAGGCCAGCGCTTTTCTGCCCGCGCCCGGCGTCAAGGAATCGGAACTGGCGGACGCCGCGCAACTGGCCTCGCTGGCCGACGAAACACCGGAAGGCCGCAGTATCGTGGTGCTCGCCAAGCAGAAGTTCGACCTGCGGGCGCGGGACCTCAATGCCTTGGGGGCGAGCTTCGTGCACTTCACCGCGCAGACCCGCATGAGCGGCGTCGATCTGGCCGGTGGCCGGTGCATCCGCAAGGGCGCGGCAGATGCCATTCGCCAGCACATCGAGGCGCTGGGCGGCAGCTTTCCATCCGCGTTGCAGGCCAGGGTCGATGAAGTCTCGCGCCGTGGCAGTACGCCGCTGGTCGTGTGCGAGGGTGAACAGGCATTGGGCGTGGTCGAGCTCAAGGACGTGGTGAAGGGGGGCATCAAGGAGCGCTTTGCCGAACTGCGGCGCATGGGGATCAAGACGGTCATGATCACCGGCGACAACCGCCTGACGGCGGCAGCGATTGCCGTGGAAGCCGGGGTTGACGACTTTCTCGCCGAGGCCCGGCCGGAAGACAAGCTGCAACTGATCCGCGACTACCAGGCGCAGGGCAAGCTGGTGGCGATGACCGGCGACGGCACCAACGATGCGCCGGCACTGGCCCAGGCGGACGTGGCAGTGGCCATGAACAGTGGGACTCAGGCCGCCAAGGAAGCGGGCAACATGGTCGATCTGGACAGCAACCCGACCAAGTTGATCGAGGTGGTTGAAGTCGGCAAGCAGATGCTCATGACGCGCGGCGCGTTAACCACCTTCAGCGTGGCCAACGATGTGGCCAAGTATTTTGCTATCGTACCGGCCGCATTCGTCGCGACCTATCCGCAACTGGGCGCCCTGAACGTGATGCACCTGAGCAGCCCGAACTCGGCGATTCTCAGCGCGGTGATCTTCAATGCCCTGATCATCGTGTTTCTGATCCCGCTGGCGCTCAAGGGTGTGACCTACCGAGCCATCGGCGCGGCGGCGTTGCTCAATCGCAACCTGCTGATCTATGGCCTCGGTGGCGTGCTGGTGCCATTCGCGGGGATCAAGGTGATCGACATGCTGTTGGCCGGGCTTGGCCTGGTTTGAAAGGACTGACTGCACGGCGCCCTCTGTGGCGCCGTGCCGTTGAAAAGGATTGCCATGCTCGTAACTGATACGTTCACCGCTTCGCGTGACGGCCGCCCTGATCCCGACGCGCTGCTGGAGAAGCTGCAACAAGATGAACAGGCCGCCTTGCGCGGCAAATTGCGCATCTATTTCGGCTCCAATGCCGGGGTGGGGAAAACCTGCGCCATGCTCAGCGCGGCCCAGCGCGAAGTGGCCCAGGGCCGTGACCTGGTGGCGGGTGTGGTCGAAACCCATGGCCGCCGGGAAACCGCGGAACTGCTCAGCGGTCTGGAACTGCTGCCGCGCTACAACGTGATGCACCGCGAGTGTGCCCTCAGTGAGTTCGATCTGGATGCCGCGCTGGCGCGACGTCCGGCGGTGCTGCTGGTGGATGAACTGGCTCACAGCAACGTTCCCGGCTCGCGTCACCCCAAACGCTGGCAGGATGTCGAAGAACTGCTGCGTGCCGGCATCGACGTCTGGACCACCCTCAATGTCCAGCACCTGGAAAGTCTCAACGATATCGTCAGCGGGATCATCGGCATCCGGGTGCGCGAGACCGTGCCCGATCATCTGTTCGACGATGCCCATGAAGTGGTGGTGATCGACCTGCCGCCCGATGACCTGCTGCGCCGTCTCAAGGAGGGCAAGGTCTACTTGCCGCCTCAGGCCGAGCGTGCGTCCCGGCATTTCTTTCGCAAAGGCAACTTGCTGGCCTTGCGCGAACTGGCGCTGCGGCGTACTGCCGATCGCGTCGATGCACAGATGCGCGACTATCGCCGCGAGCGGTCCATCAACACGGTTTGGCCCGCGCGCGAGCGTTTACTGGTGGGCGTAGCGGGTTACCCTTCGGATGAACGTCTGGTGCGGGAAGCGGCGCGTCTGGCGCAAAAGCTTGAAGCGGACTGGATTGTCGTCCATGTGCCTTCGGTTCAGCGCCGTGAAGCGGGGGCGAACCGCTATGCCGCCGCCATGAAAACCCTCGCGCTGGCCGCTGAATTCGGCGCCGACACGGCCACGCCGTCAGGCATGGACGTGGCCGAGACCCTGGTGGCGTTTGCCCGTGAACATAACGCCAACCGCCTGGTGCTCGGGCATTACCCGCGCAAGGTTTGGCAATTCTGGCATCAGTCGATCAGTGACCGTATCAGCCGTCGTCACCCCGAGATCGATCAGATTGTCATCGCTCATGGCCCGTTGCCCGTCGTGGTAGCGGTTGCACTGAACACCGATGCAGCGTTGCCGCCGAGCAGGGCTCCGGCGTATCTGTGGGCCAGCCTTGCCTGTTTTGCCGCCACGGCGGCGGCCGCCTTGTTGCTGCAGGTGTTTGATCTGGCCAACGTGGTCATGCTGTTTTTGCTCACAGTGGTGTTGGTCGCCCTGCGTTACGGGCGCGGGCCGGGTGTCTGGGCGGCGATGCTGGCGGTGCTGTGTTTTGATTTCTTCTTCGTCCAGCCACGCTGGTCGTTCACGGTCAACGACACGCAATATTTCTTTACCTTCGCCCTGATGCTGGGGATTGCCTTGATCACCGGTCAACTGACGGCCCGCCTGCGTCATGAGGCGCGCACCGCTGCTGGCCGTGAGCGGCGCGCGACGTCATTGGCGAGGCTGGCGCGCGACCTGTCGGCGGCGCTGACGGTGGAGCAGATCACCGAGGTGGCGCTGCGCACCTTCAGCGGCGTGTTTGAAGCGCGTGTCGGGTTGGCGCTGCCGGACGCTATAGACAGTGTCCATTGCAGTGGCGCCGGGGCATTCCCGATCGATGAGAGCATTGCCCAATGGGTGTACGACCACGGCCAACCCGCGGGTCAGGGCACCGATACGCTGGCGGCCGCTCAAGGCCGCTATTTGCCGTTGAAGGCGCCGATGCGCGTACGCGGCGTGTTGGTGCTCGAACTGGCGGAACCCGAGCGATTGAGCGAGCCTGAAGAACAGCGTTTACTCGAAGCGTGTATGAGCCAACTGGCGATCGCGCTGGAGCGGGTGCATTTCGTCGAAGTGGCGCAGAGCACCCTGGTGCAGATGGAGGGCGAGCGCATGCGCAATACGCTGCTCGCCGCGATCTCACATGACCTGCGCACGCCGCTGACGACCATTATCGGCGCGGCCGATGCGGCGACGCCCCATGCGCCGCCCGGACCGCTGACACAGTTGCTGGGCGGTATCCGCGATCAGGCCAGTTCCATGCAGCGGTTGATCGAAAACCTGCTGGACATGGCCCGGATGCAGGAACGCGGGGTGCGCCTGAACCGGCAATGGCACTCGCTGGAGGAAATCGTCGGCAGCGCGTTGCGGCAACTGCGCGAGCCGTTGGCACGGCATGTCGTGCGCACAGCGCTGTCGCCGCAGTTGCCGTTGGTGGAAGTCGATGCGCTGTTGATCGAGCGCGTGCTGGTCAACCTGCTGGACAACGCCGCCAAGTACACCCCGGCCGGAACGCTGGTGCAGGTTGCCGCGCGGCAAGAGCAGGACAGCATTGTGCTGGAGGTGATCGACGCCGGCCCCGGTTGTCCTCAAGGCAGCACGCCGCAAAGCTTGTTTGAACCGTTCACGCGGGGTCAGCAGGAGTCAGCCGTGGCCGGCATCGGCCTTGGGTTGGCGCTGGCAAAACGCATTATCCAGGCCCATGGCGCAACGATCGAGGCGCAACCCCAGGCCACCTCGGGCATCCGCTTTGTCATCACTCTACCGGCGGGTCACCCGCCTTCCATGGAATCGCTATGACCAGTGCACGCATCCTCATTGTCGAGGACGAGGCCAACATCCGCCGTTTCATCGGTATCGCGCTGCAGGATGAAGGTTTTCAGGTGTTCGAAGCCGATAACGTCAAACGCGCCCTGATCCACGCCGCCAGCCGCCAACCGGATCTGGTGATCGTCGATCTGGGCCTGCCCGATGGTGACGGCAAACACTTGATCAGCGAGCTGCGAGGCTGGATGACGGTGCCGATTCTGGTGCTGTCGGCCCGTGATCGCGAAGAGGAAAAAGTGGCGGCGCTGGATGCGGGTGCCGACGATTACCTGGTCAAACCCTTCGGCGTGCCCGAGTTGCTGGCGCGAATCCGTGCCCAGTTGCGTCGACATGTGCAGAACGGGACCGCCGCCGTCACCAGCAAGGTGACGTTCGGCATGATCGAAGTGGACCTGGCCACGCACGAGGTCCGGCGCGAGGGCCAGTCGGTGCACTTGACGCCCATCGAGTATCGCCTGCTGTGCGCGCTGATTCGCGGACAAGGCCGGGTCATGACCCATCGCCAGTTACTGCTGGACGTGTGGGGCCTGGACTACGTTGATCGTGCTCACTACCTGCGGGTGCACATGGCGCACCTGCGGCAAAAGCTGGAGGCCGATGCGGCCCAGCCGCAGCATTTCATCACCGAATTGCAGGTGGGTTATCGCTTGGTGGGGCTGTAGAGAAGGGCAGGTGCTGGTGGCAACGCCAGGCCTTGTCACAGGAGTGCCAAGTATCGGGGCGTTCGAGGGCCGGCAAGTGTTGTTAGAATTGGCGACCGATACTCTGTCATCTCACTTGCCCCAAGGTTGCTGTTCTGCCATGAACTCGTCGAACCCTGTCATCCGAAACGTCCTGCCCGTTGACCTGGACCGCTGCTACGCCATCGAAACCGTTGCCTACGAAGGCGACGAAGCCGCCACCCGAGAAAAAATAGCTACCCGCATCGCCACCTGGCCCGAGGGGTTTATCGTCGCTGAAGTGGACGGCGTGGTCGCCGGTTTCATCAACTCCGGTGCGGCGTTTCAGGTCGAGATGTCGGACGAAGCGTTCAAGGAACTGATCGGCCACGATCCGGCCGGCCCGCACGTGGTGATCATGTCGGTGGTGGTGCATCCGGATTATCAGGGGCAGGGCCTGGCGAAACGCCTGATGGGCGAGTTCATCGCGCGCATGCGTGCACTGGGCAAGACCAGCATCAACCTGATGTGCAAAGAGCGGCACATTCCGTTGTATGCCGGATTCGGGTTTGCCTACATCAAACCTTCCGCGTCAGACCACGGCGGGATGGCGTGGCATGAGATGGTGTTGGCGTTGTAACCCCATTTACCAAACACAGAAGATCCCCCGTAGGAGCCGGCTTGCCGGCGATAGCGGTGTGTCAGGCGCCATCAATGTTGATTGATGCGCCGCCATCGCCGGCAAGCCGGCTCCTACAGGGGTTAGGCGTCGTGTCAGTAGAGGCTGTCGCGCACCCTCACCGGCGCTTCCCGGTCATACGTCTCGGCATCAAACGCCCCATCATTCAAGCGCTTGTGAAACGCCCCCGCCGTCGGCAGCGCCGAGCGATCCAGGTGCTTCTCGGGGTTCCACACCTCCGAACGCACCATCGCTTTCGAGCAGTGAAAAAACGCCGCCTCCACCGTCACCAGCATCACCGTGCGCGCCGGTTTGCCGTTGACCGCGAAGCTTTCCAGTAACCCCGGTTCATCGCTGATCTGCGCCGTGCCGTTGACCCGCAACGTCTCGCCGATCCCCGGAATGATGAACAGCAGCGACACCCGCGAATCGAGCACCACATTGCGTAGTGTGTCGATGCGGTTGTTGCCCGGGCGATCCGGGATCGCCAGGGTGCGCGCATCGAGGATTCGCACGAAACCCGGTGTGTCGCCACGCGGCGAACCGTCCAGGCCGTCGGGGCCGACTGAGCTGATGATCAGCAGCGGCGAGGCGCGGACCATCGCTTGATAGTCCTCGTTCAGAAAGGTGATTTGCTTGCGCACGGCGCGCTCGTGGGGCTGGCCGTAGATTGCTTCCAGTGCTTCGATGCTGTCGAGCATAACCACCTCAGAAAATCAGGCCCATGCGCCGTTCGTAACCGATCCGGCCCTTGTAGGCTTCGCCGCTGTCGACCCAGCCGAATTTGGCATACAGCGCAATGGCGGCTTCGTTGTCCGCATCCACCGACAACTCCAGCGCCTTGATCTCCGGAAATGCCTGACGCGCCACGTCGGGCAAGGCTTGCAGGCAGGCCTTGCCATAACCTTTGCCCTGATGACGCTGATCGACTTGCAACGCATGCAGGGTGGCGCTGTGTTCGTCGGCCCAGGCGGGTAGCACCGGCGGGCGTTTGAGCAGCAGGAAAGCCACCGGAACATCCTCGGCCAGCAGGGCAAATCCTTGGACGCCGGGGCCGGGTTTGGACAGCAGGGTGTGCAACGCACCGTGGATGTCGCCGGAGAACCTGATTTGTTCCTGGTGAACTTCAATGGCCTCGACCTGCTGGCGCTGGTGCGCGTTCAGGGTTTCGTAAGGCACGAGTCGGGCTGTCACTGGAGTGTCCTTTTTCCAACAGAAATGAGCCTCGGATTCTAGCGAGTTTGCGCCCATGGTTTATTTTTATTTCGACTGTCGATTTGGCGTTTTGCCAGGCGACTAAGGGTGCCATCACAACAAAAACCACGGAGAACCACCATGAACGCGACTCACGAAATCGAGACCTTGATCGACACCTATCGCCAGGCGGTGATCGCCAAGGATGTCGAGAAAATCATGGCCCTGTATGCCGACGACCTTGTCTCCTACGACGCGGTCAAGGCCCTGCAATTTCGCGGCAAGCCCGCCTACCGCGCGCATTGGCTGGAGTGCATGGAAATGTGCCAGGGTCCGCACACGTTCGACTTTGACCACATGAACATCGTGGCCGACGAGCACATCGCCTTCGCCCATTGGCTGGTCCATTGCGGCGGCACCAACGACAAGGGTGAAACCCAGGCCTGCTGGATGCGGGTGACCGCCTGCTATCGGCGCGAGGCCGGCCAATGGCGCATCGTCCACGAACACTGGTCGGCCCCGTTCGACATGATGAGCGGCACTGTGCTGTTCAACCTGGAGCCCTGATCGTCGGGAAGTGACACCCAGGCGCCAAACAGCAGCCATAGTTGGTCAGTCCGATCCGGAGAGCCCCATGAAGTATTTATGCTTGGTCTACAGCAACGAACAGGCGTTGCACTCACTGCCCGACAGCCCCAAGGACGCCGAGTGCATGGCCTACGCCGAATCGATCCAGGGCAGCGGCCGCATGCTTGCCGCCGAAGCGCTGGAGTCGGTGCAGACCGCCACCACCGTGCGTATGCGCAACGGCAAAGTGTCGATCACCGACGGCCCGTTCGCCGAAACCAAGGAGCAGTTGGCCGGCTTCTACCTGATCGACGCCAAGGACCTTAATGAAGCCCTGCAAGTCGCCGGTAACATTCCGGCAGCCCGGGTCGGCTGCGTCGAGGTGCGACCGGTTCGTCAATTGAATCCCTGAGAACAACAAAAAGGAGATCCTGTGCTGACGCAGTTGACTGAAGGCATTCGGGACTGATGGCTGACGTGTCGGTCAAGGCTCGGGTCGAGCAGGTTTACCGCGAAGAGTCGCGGCGGATCCTCGCGACCCTGATCCGTTTGCTCGGTGATTTCGACCTCGCCGAGGAGACCTTGCACGAGGCTTTTTTCATCGCGGTCGAGCGTTGGCAGCGTGACGGTGTGCCGGACAATCCACGCGCCTGGCTGGTGTCCACCGGGCGCTTCAAAGCCATCGACGGCTTGCGCCGGCGCGCGCGGTTTGCCGCGTCCCGGCCGATGCTGATCGCGCAACTGGAAGCGCTGGAGCAGGTCGACTGGAGTGACGAAGACGTGGAAGACGATCGCCTGCGTTTGATCTTCACCTGCTGTCACCCGGCACTCGCGGCGGATGCTCAAGTGCCGCTGACACTGCGCGAAGTCTGCGACCTGACGACCGAAGAAATCGCCCGGGCGTTTCTCTCCGCACCGGCCACCATTGCCCAGCGCATCGTGCGCGCCAAAGCGAAAATCCGCGACGCGAAGATCCCGTATCAGGTGCCGACCCTGGCGGAGTTGCCCGAACGTCTCGACAGCGTGCTACGGGTGATTTACCTGGTGTTCAACGAAGGTTACTCGGCGTCCGTCGGTGCAGAATTGACTCGTGAGGATCTGACCCGCGAGGCCATCCGGCTCGGGCGATTGGTCATGGAGTTGCTGCCCGAACCCGAAGTGCTGGGCCTGCTGGCGCTGATGCTGTTGCATGAGTCACGACGCCCGGCGCGAACGTCGGCCAGTGGCGAGTTGATTGTGCTGGATGAGCAGGACCGTTCGCTGTGGGATGCCGAGTTGATTGCCGAAGGCTGCGCGCTGATCGCGCGGGCGCTGACCATGCGGCGATTCGGGCCTTACTGCTTGCAAGCGGCGATTGCGGCGGTGCATGCCGAAGCGCCGACGGCGGGGGAGACGGACTGGGCGCAGATTGCGGGTTTGTATGAGGTGCTGTTGGCGGCGGTGCCTTCGCCGGTGATTGAGCTGAATCGCGCGGTGGCGATTGCCAAACGCGATGGACCATTGGCGGGGTTGACGTTGGTTGAAGGGATTCTCAATCGCGGCGAATTGCCGGATTACCACTTGGCGCATTCGGCGCGGGCGGAGTTTTGTCGGCAGTTGGGCCGGGTGGAGGAAGCGCGGGCGGCCTATGAGCGGGCGCTGGAATTGACGCAGCAAGTGCCGGAGCGGCGGTTTATCGAGGCGCGGATCAAGGCTTTAAAGTGAGGTGATCTGGCGGGCCCCATCGCGGGCAAGCCCGCTCCCACAGGTTCAGCGCAAAACCTGTAGGAGCCGGCTTGCCGGCGATAAGGTCCGCAGGACCTTCATTCCAGCATCTTGCCCAACAACCAGCTCCCCGCCGGCCCCGGCGGATGCAGCCGCGACCACAGCGCATCGACGAACAACGGCCTTGGCCAGCCGCGCACCTTCAATTCCTGCAACGTCCCGGCACCAAAACGCCCCACCAGCCATCGCGGCAACGGCGCCCAGCCGAATCCACCTTGAGCCATTTCCAGCAGCATCAAATAACTCGGTGCCGACCAGACGCGGCCCTTCGCACGGCTTTCATATGGATTGACGATCGTCGCCAGACGCAACTCCCGGTGCAGTTGCAGGCTGTCCTGATCGATGTTCGCCAGCGCTGCCAACGGATGCTCGCGGGATACGAACAAGGCGATTTCGGTACGCTCTGCCACCGTCGAGCTGACCAGGTCTGGCGGGTAACTTTCCTGTTGCTCGGCGAACGCCACATGCGCCCGACCGCTTTGCACCAACGCCACCAGGTCATCGCATTCGGCGATCAGGCATTCGAGTTCCAGATCCGGGTAACGCTGCTCGAACGCACTGAGCGCTGCTTCGAAGCGGTCAGACTGATAGGTGTCGGAGATCGCCACGGTCAGCTTCGGCTCAACCCCTTGGGACAACTGGCTGGCGGTCATTTCCAGGCGACTGGTGGCCGCGAGGATGTCCTCGGCCCGTTGCAACATCACGTGCCCGGCCGGGGTCAATGTGGGCTTGCGGCTGCTGCGGTCGAACAGCACCAGATCCAGATCAATCTCCAAACTCGCCACCGCCGCGCTGATGGTCGACTGACTGCGCCCCAATTTGCGCGCCGCCGCAGAAAACGAGCCTTGGGTCGCCGCTTGCACAAACGCCTGCAACACTTCCTGGGAAGCCATGAACTATCGCCTTGATCGATGGTTATTGGTTATGAAGTATCGGTGTGAGAGTGGATCATGGCAACCACAGTCACTCAGGAGCTCTGCTCATGAACATGCAAAAATCCATCACCGAACGTATTTTCCAGGCCATCGGCTTTGAGCTGCTGGCCATCGTGATCTGCACCCCGTTGCTGGCGTGGATCATGGACAAACCGATGCTCGACATGGGCGTCGTCACCGTGGTCATTGCGGCCCTGGCCCTGGCCTGGAACGTAATCTTCAACGGGATGTTTGACCGCGTGCTGGCGCGATTCGAGATCGCGCACAACGCTTGGACGCGAGTCGTCCATGCGCTGCTGTTCGAAGGGGGGTTGGTTGCGGTTGGCGTGCCGCTGATTGCCTGGTGGCTCAACGTCAGCCTGTGGCAGGCGTTCGTGCTGGACATCGGGGTGTTGCTGTTTTTCCTGCCGTACACCTACGTTTACCACTGGGTGTATGACGTGGTGCGCGAGCGATGGGTGATGCGTATACCCCTGTAGGAGCCAGCAAGCCGGCTCCTACAGGGGCTGGTGATGCGTTAAACGTGGAAATAACCTACGCAGCTATCAAACGGCAGACGCTTGAGTTCGATCTTGTTCAGGTCCAGCACTTCGCGCAGGGCTTTGGTTTCGCCCGGGAAGTTGCGGTAAGCCACTTCGTCCAGTACCACGATCGCGCCTTTTGGCATGTACGGCAGGAAGGTTTCCAGCGCGACTTTGGTCGATTCGTACAGGTCGGTGTCGAGGATCAACATGGCCACGACCAGGTCCGGGCGGGTCTTGACCCACTCTGGCACGGTCTTGACGATGTCGCCCTTGACCAGCTCGCAACGCGGGATGCGGTTGACCGGGCGCAGCAGGTCGTTGGCGTCGATCATGTCCTGGATCAGCGACTGGTCGGTGTCGGCGAACATGGTCTCGTTGACGTCGGCCGGGTCTTCTTTCTTGTCGATGCTCTGGAAGCCTTCGAACGTGTCGAAGCCAACGATCGAACGGTTGATCGCGTACGGCTCGAGAATCATCGACAAGTGCATGTACAGCATCAGCGAGTTGCCCTTGTACACGCCGCACTCGATGATCGCGCCCGGTACTTCAGCGACTTTCTTGAACAGTTCCATGCGCGACAGCGCGGCGGTCACGCCGATGCGGTTGGCGAAAACGAACGGTGCGTCGGCCACGTACTCGGCATCGACCCGTTTCAGAACGTTGGTACGGGTTTCGTTGTACTGGGCCTCGGCAGGCGTGATGCGACGCTTGGTCATGCTTCGATTCCTTGGAAATTAGAAAAGTCGTGGGCGTGGAAATAGTCTTTGAAGCCGGCGCCGACGTCAGGGCAGGCGCTGTCGACGTTGACTGCGCCACGCTTGTGCTTGAGGTCGTCGAGGTGCATCAGGCGGAAATCCACACTGAAGCGGGTTTGTTGCGTGTAGTTGGGCACCGTGCCGTGCAGGTGTGACCCCGAGAAAATCAGCATCTCGGCGGTGTTGCCGGCGATGCGTATTTCGGACGCGGTGTTGATCGCTTCGGTGGGCACCGGGTGCTGGCGTGCCTCTTCCTTGACGTTGTCCTTGGCGCGTTGGCGTTGTACGCCAATCCAGTCCGACAGGCTCCATTGCGCCGAGGTGTTTTTCACCGGGGCATCGAAGTAGGCCGGGTTGATCATCATGGTCTGGTCCGGCTGGATCGTGTAGACCGGCATCCAGGTATTGATCTGGCAATCGACGCCGCCGTACCAGGTGTCGCGATGCGGCTTGTAGGCATAGCTGACGCCCGCATGCAGGTAGTCGTAGTTCGGCACGACGCGGATACGCGGTACGTCGAAGATGAATTCTTCGGGGGCTGCACCGATCTCTTCGGTGAAGCTGCGAATCAGCTCTTTGGCACGCAGGCTGTTGGTGAACTGGCCTTTGAGGCGGGTCACCAGTACGACGAATTCTTCCACCGGCATCAGCGTGTGCAGCGCCTGGTGGTTGGTCTCGCCGTCGAAGGCCGCGGTGATGCTTTCCTGGGCGAACGCACACAGCTCCTTGGCGGCGCGCAGTTGTGTGTTCAGGAAGATGTCGCCGCCGTAGATGGCTTCTTTGAAGTCAGCTTTGTGTTGAAGCTGATTGATGTACAGATTCACGGTTCCTCTCCTGAATACATCGAGTCTCTTAAGAGTCGGCCACACGTTAGCAAACTGAAGCGCAATCCGGTGAGCGGTGGCTCAATAAAAGCGCAATCCCCTGAATTTGCGACGAAAAGCATTCTCCAGACGAAAAAAAACCCTGTGGGAGCGGGCTTGCTCGCGAAGAGAGAGTGTCAGTCGACATAAATGCAGCTGACATACCGCCTTCGCGAGCAAGCCCGCTCCCACAGGGGGATTGTGTTGACGCTAGAAAATCTGGGTGAACAACCAATACAAACTGCCCGACAGCAGAATCGCCGCCGGCAAGGTCAGCACCCAGGCCATCAGCAGATTGCGGATGGTCTTCATCTGCAAACCGCCGCCGTTGGCGACCATGGTCCCGGCCACCCCCGAAGACAACACATGCGTGGTCGACACCGGCAGCCCGAACATGTCCGCCGCGCCGATGGTCAGCATGGCCACGGTTTCCGCCGAGGCGCCTTGCGCGTAAGTCAGGTGGGTCTTGCCGATCTTTTCGCCGACGGTCACCACAATGCGTTTCCAGCCGACCATGGTGCCCAGGCCCAGCGCAATCGCCACCGCGATTTTCACCCACAGCGGAATGAACCGCGTCGAGTTGTCGATCTGCTGCTTGAACAGTTGCAGCTTGCCGCTGGTGTCGGCGTCGAAGTTGCCGACCTTGTTCTTGTCCATCAGGCGAATGGTTTCGCTGGTCAGGTACATGTCGTTACGCACGTTACCCACGGCTTCGGCGGGTACTTTGGACAACGAGCCGTAACCCTTGACCTCGGCGCCAATGCGGCCAGTGAGCGCGGCGAGGGCCGGGATCAGTTGCGGCGTGGCTTCCTTGCTGCGCACGTATTCGGACAGCACCGGACGCGGGTCGGCCGGTGCCGGCAGCGGCGAACTTTTCATCAGCGCTTGCTGGGTGACTTCGGCGACGGCCGCGAACTGCAAGGCCTGATCGGCCGGCATCGTACGGTTCAGCGCGTACGCCATTGGCAACGTACCGACCAGAATCAGCATGATCAGGCCCATGCCTTTCTGGCCATCGTTGGAACCATGGGCAAACGACACGCCGGTGCAGGTCACGATCAACATGCCGCGAATCCACCACGGTGGCGGCGTGTTGCCTTTCGGCGCCTTGTACAACGCGCGATTCTTGACGAAGACGCGCAGCGCCAGCAGCAACAACGCGGCAAAACCAAAGCCGACCAGCGGTGAAAGCAGCAACGCATAACCGATCTTGGTAGCCTGCGCCCAGTCCACGCCGCTGGTGCCATCGCGACCGTGCATCAGGGCATTGGCCACACCGACACCGATGATCGACCCGATCAACGTGTGCGATGAAGACGCCGGCAAGCCCAGCCACCAGGTGCCGAGGTTCCACAGAATCGCGGCGATCAGCAGGGCGAAAATCATCGCGAACCCGGCGGACGAACCGACTTGCAGAATTAGCTCCACCGGCAGCAGGGCGATGATGCCGAATGCCACCGCGCCGCTGGACAGCAACACCCCGAGGAAGTTGAAGAACCCGGACCAGGCCACTGCGAAATTCGGTGGCATCGAGTTGGTGTAAATCACCGTGGCCACCGCGTTGGCGGTGTCGTGGAAACCGTTGACGAACTCAAAGCCCAGCGCGATCAGCAGTGCCACGCCCAGCAACAGAAACGGCGTCCAGGTGGTGACCACCGTGCCGAGTTCGTTCATGTCGTGCATCAGGCTGTACGCGGTGAACAACAACCCGCTGGCCAACACGCCGAAGAAAATCACCAGGGTGAACAGGCTGGGTTTCTTGTCGAGCTGTGGTCTGGCGCTGCTGGCGGGCGCCTGGGCAGCGGTGAAGGAAGGAGTAGCCATGCCGGACAATCCTGAGGGGGAAGTGTGTCGGCCATGATCGTTGCCAAATGTTACAGGGAAGCTGCGTTGGGTCAGTGTTTGGGGCTTTTGTCGTTCCGTTGATCTAATTTACCTCGGAAGCAGGCGGTGTGAATGTGCCGACGTCTTCGCGGGCAAGCCCGCTCCCACAGGGTTTGCTGTGAACGCAGCATCTGTGAACGACAGCGTTCACTGTGGGAGGGAGCTTGGTCTGGGCGGCATGCCGACGAATGGATTTCAGCAGTGCTCAATAATCCTGACGCTTACGAAACGCCCAACGCCCCGCAATCACCGTAAACGTTGCCACCAGCGCCACCAGAATCCAGAACCCCTCCGGATCCTGAGAGAGCGGCACCCCACCCACATTCATCCCGAAGAAACCGGCAATGATGTTGATCGGCAGCGCCAGCACCGTGACCACGGTCAAGGTGAACAGCGTGCGGTTGCTTTGCTCGTTGAGGTTGGCGGCAATCTCTTCCTGCAACAGCTTGATCCGCTCACCCAGCGCCGTCAGGTCGTTGATGATCAGCGCAAATTCCTCGGTGGACTTGCGCAGCTCCTTCACGTCTTCCTTTTGCAACCATTGCGGCGGGCGATTGAGCAGGCGCAGCAACGAGCCCGGCTCCAGCGCCAGCAGCCGTTGCAAGCGCACCAGCACCCGGCGATTGGCGCCCAGCTCCGCGCGGTTGGTCGACAGCCGCGAGGACAGCAACTCATCTTCGATCTGATCGACGCTCTGGCTGGTCTTGCGCACGATCTGCGTCAGCACCTCGCCCTGGTCGCGCAGCAAATGCACGAGCAATTCCAGCGGCGAGCGAAAGCGCTCACCGGCCTTCACCGAGGAACGCAACTTGTCCACCGAGTGCAGCGGTTGCAGGCGCGCGCTGATGATCAGCCGACTGCGGGCGCACACCCACAGCGTCGACACATCCGAGGAGATCATGCTGCTGAGGTTGAACACCACGTCGTTGACCACTGCCAGCAGCGCCGAATCGACATGCTCGATACGCGTCGAACGCGAGCCTTCATGCAAGGCTTCGAAAAATTCGTCGGGCAACTCCAGATGACTTTTCATCCAGCGCTCGCAGGCAGCGTGGGCGAGGTTCAGGTGCAACCAGAGAAACTCGTCGCTGTCGTCCGGTTGTTGCAGGGATCGCAACGCCATGGCCGAATCGATTTCCCGACCGCGTTCGCCGGGACGAAAACTGAAACCGTACAGCAGGCCGAACAGGTCGGGGTCGCGATGGCTTTGGTCAATGCTGTGGTTCATGAGGTCTCGCAGTGATAGGCGCCTGTCGCGGGTTTCACAGGTTCACTTGAGCCGCATCATCGCAAGGCGTGTTGACAGTTTTGTGACAACTTCGTGGAGCTGGCCAAGTGCCTTGTACCGGTGGTCGGAAGCGCTCAAGAACGGTGCCGACACGCCGATGACGCAGGTGTTGATTGTTGTGGTGCGAGTTGTGAACCCGCATTGCCGACAGGGATGTCCGGACACCTTGCACGCCAGCGTGCTTCATCCCTGCCATGAGTATCACTCGATGTTGCAAAAATCCCTGAGAGCACAAATCCTCGCCTTGTTGAGCGGCAGCCTGCTGGCCATGTTGCTGATCGCCCTGGCCTGCTTTCACTTTCTGTCCAGCGGCGTTCAGAGCTACGCAAACCTGATCGACGGCCCGCTGCACACCTCGCAATTGATCGATGAAGCCAACCTGCAATTCAAGGTGCAGGTCCAGGAATGGAAAAACGTTCTGCTGCGTGGCAAGCAACCGGCGGACCTGGACAAATACTGGAAGCAATTCGAAGACCGTCAGCGCGACGTGCAGGGCATCCTCGGCGAACTGGCCGGGCAGAACGGCATCGAGCCGCCACTCAAGACCCGCATCGAACGCCTGCGTGACGAACACCGCTTGTTAGGCGCGGCGTACCAGAAGGGCCGCGATGCCTACGTGGCAGCCGGTGCCGATCCAACGGCCGGCGACACCGCCGTGAAGGGCGTGGACCGGGCGACCAGCGATCAGATGAGTGAACTGGTCAGCGAATTGCGCAAGCAGGGCGTCGAGCAATCGAAGCTGATCAGCGCCAGCGCCGATCGCACCGTGTTGCTGGGCATTATCGTGATGCTCGCGTCGGGCCTGTTGATCGGGTTGTTGAGCCTGTGGCTGGTCAACCGCAACCTGGTCGAGCCGATCCGCAAACTGATCGACTACGTGGCGCAACTCAGCCAGGGCAAGTTTGCCGAACGCGTGGCCAGCACTCGCCAGGATGAGTTGGGCAAGTTGGCGATAGCGGCCAATACGCTGCGCGATTTCCTCGCCGAAACCTTCAGTCGTTTGCAGGTCAGTGCCAAGGATCTGGACGGCGCCAGCAGTGAGTTGAAAGCGATCGCCTCCCTCATGGCCAGCGGCACCAACGAGCAATTCAACCGCACCGACCAGGTGGCCACGGCGATGAACGAAATGTCTGCCACCGCGCAAGAAGTCGCGCGCCACGCCGCCGATGCCGCGCGTGCCGCCGACGATGCCGACCAGTCCGCCCAGCAAGGCGAAAAAGTCATGCAGGGCACCATTTACACGATCACCCAGATGCGCGGCGAAATCGCCAACACGGCGACCGTCATTCGCCAACTGGAAACCGACAGCGGTCGCATCGGCAAAGTGCTGGAAGTGATTCGCGGCATCGCCGAACAGACCAATCTGCTGGCACTCAACGCCGCCATCGAAGCGGCCCGCGCCGGTGAAGCGGGGCGTGGTTTCGCGGTGGTGGCCGATGAAGTCCGTAGCCTGGCCCAGCGCACGGCGGCGTCGATCATCGAGATCAACCAGATTATCCAGACCGTGCAAACCGGTGCGGTGGACGCGGCCCAAGCCATTGAAAGCGGCCAGTCGCGCAGCGAAGAAAGCGTGCAGCAAGTGACCGAGGCCGGTGCCATGCTGGAACGCATCACCCATGCCGTGGAATCCATTCGCGACATGAACCGCCAGATCGCCACCGCCGCCGAAGAACAGACCTCAGTGGCCGAAGACATCTCGCGCAACCTCACCGAGATCACCAGCATTGCGAGCACCAACCTGGACAACGTGCAACGCACCGAAGCGGCCAGCCACAACCTGCATGGGTTGTCCGGTCAGTTGAATGAAGTGACGGCGCGTCTGAGCGCGTAAGGCCTCACCGGACGCAAAAAAGCCGCACGATCCGAAAATCGTGCGGCTTTGTTTTGTGTGTATCAGTCGTCTTGCTTGTTTTTCAGGACTTCGCCGGTAGCGGCGTTCAAGTCCACGTCCCATTCAACGCCTTTGGCGTCTTTGAGTTCAACTTCGTACTCGTAGATGGTGGAGTGTTTGTCGAGGTCGCTGTCGGTGATCGTGGCACCCGGATGCAACTTCAGAACGATCTGGTTCAGCTCTTCCAGCGGCTTGATCTTGCCGTCCTTGACCAGTTGAGGGATTTGATCGACTGGAACATCAGCAGCTTGCGCCAGGCCAGCGGTGAGGGTCAGGGCAGCAGCAGTGAACAGGGCAGTCAAAGTCTTCATGAGGTTCTTTCCTTGGGTGAGCCGTTTAAGTGGGGCCAGACTAACTGTGGCAACTTAATTCACCCTTAATTCCAAAAGCATCGCCGGCAAGCCGGCTCCTACACGTTTGAGTCGTTGATAAAAGTTGTGAACGACACGGACCTGTAGGAGCCGGCTTGCCGGCGATGCGGGCGACTCGGTCCTGGATCAATAACCGTTGTTCTGCAACAACTGCGCAACGGTGCCCGCCGCCGGACGCTTGTAGAACTTCAACAGTTCGCTGGCGCGGTTGGTGAAGATGCCATCGACGCCGGCGTCCATGGCTTTCTGGTAATCCACCGCATCATCGATGGTGTAGACGTGCACCAATAAACCCTGATCGTGGGTGTACTGGTTCATCCACGGTTTGACCAGGTCCGAGTAGCTCTGATCGCCACCCTGGGTCAGTGCTGCAGAAGGCCCCGTGCCGATCGCGCCCTGAGCCTTGGCATACTCGACCCATTGCTGGAATTCGGCTTTGTCCTTCGGCTCCTGTTTGGCGTAGTACGTGGCTTTGTCCTTATCGCCAGACTCGGCGAACGTCACCTTGGACTTAGGCTCGATACTGCCTTCGCCGACCCACAACAGCAGGATCTTCGGCACTTGCGGCATTTCTTTTTCCAGCAGTTCGAGGCTGCTCTTCTCGAAGGTTTGCAGCACCACCTTGCCTTTACCCTGGCCGACGGCGAGCTCGCTTTTCGCCAGTTTCGAACCGGCCGCGCTCAACCAGCCGCGGTCCTGAAGTTTTTCCTTGAGGTCGCGCTCGATGCCGGGGAATTGCTTCGGCTCCTTGGTTTCAATGTACAGGCCGGGTTTGTGCAGCGGATTGCCCTGGGCGATGTCGATGATTTCGTCGAGGGTCAGGATTTTCAGACCGGCGAAAGAAGGGCGCGCGCGATCCGGGTAAGCCGTGTTGAACCAACTGCCGGCATCGAGGGTTCTCAGCTCGGCGATGGTGAACGCGTTGGCCGGGCTGTCCTTGCGCTCGGGGAATTTGCTGGCGACGTCGGTGGTGCGTTGCAGGTTGTTGTCGTGCAGGGCAAACAGCACGCCGTCCTTGCTGCGTTGCAGGTCCAGTTCGAGGTAGTCGGCACCCAGATCGCGCGCCAGTTTGTAAGCGGCGGCGGTGGATTCCGGTGCATCGAAGGACGCGCCGCGGTGAGCGATCACGGCCGGATGCGGGATCCCCATTCGGGACGCGAGCGCCGTGGGGCCTGGCTCGCTGGCGGCCTGTGCCTGACCGAGGCCAAGCAGCACGCTTAGCAGCAGGGCACTTTTGGTGAAAGTAACAGGCATGGTCGAGATCCTTTCGCAGAGAGTTTTCAAAGACGTCCCTTTTAACAACTGAGCGCCGCTTGCGCTATCGCGAGACCGACATAAACGTGTTTAAAGCCCATTTTTTCGGCGCATTTGTGCGGTTCTTTGCAGTACTCTTGGCCCCGGCAGTTTCCCGGCAGAGGGAACGCCATTCATCCTGCCCTGCGTGTAAACCATTGATCACTTGTGTGAGGTTTATATGCGCATCACTTCCGAACTCATCTGCCAGGCCGCCGACCAACTCAAAGGCTTCGTCGGCCTCAATCGTAAAACCGGCCAGTACATCGTGCGTTTCAGCGAAGACTCCTTCGGCATGGACGTGGCGGATGACGGCATCATTCCTGTGAGTGAATTCGTCTGGGCGCCGGGGCCGGAGCAGGCCATGACACTGAAGCGCGAGCTGATTCAGTTGTTGCTGGACCAGAACATCGATGACCGGATCAACATTACCGAGCCGTTGCGGGTGTACATGAATCGGCGGGAAGTGCCGCAGATTTCGGCGGTGCGCCGTCTTGTGCAGCGTTGAGATTTGCCGTGTTTGTGCTGGCCTCATCGCTGGCAAGCCAGCTCCTACAGGTTATGTGTACAACGCCAAACCCTGTAGGAGCTGGCTTGCCGGCGATGACGGACTAAAGGACACCGCAACGGTTACTGCTTGAACGCATAGGCCCGCTCAACCTTGCACACCCACGTAGTGCGGCGGGCACGCACCAGAAACCGTCGAAGTCCTGCCGCGGCGTGTCCTCGTCGATGCCATCGGTGGCCAACCACTGGAACTGCACATTCAGGCCGGTGTGTTCGGCAGCGATGCCGAGGGCGACGGGGATGGCGTTGTTTTCCATGAGGGTTCTCGACGCTTGTTGAATGCTGGAACCCACTATAGATCGCTGTCTTCACCGGAAAGAGCCTTCAACGTTGAGTGCTTTTAACCTAATGCAGGTGTCGACTTTTCTGATTGTTCATACCCCTGGCGACCTCTACTTTGACGTCAGTCATTCGACTGAATTGTTAAGCGATGGAGAGCGATAACAATGAAGAAAACAGCAGTAAAGCTATTGGTATTGTGCTTTTGCGCAGGCGCGTGGCCGGTCATGGCGCAGCCTTTTACCTGTGGCGGGAAATTTCTCGGCAGCGACACACAAGCGGAGTTGGCGCAGGCCATCATCGAGGACGGTGGCCGTGCAGTCGGCGTTCAGCGGGTGTTCACGATTTGCCAAAAGGGCGTCATCCAGATCGTGCTGGACGGCAATAACGAGACGTCGACACCCAGCTATAAAAAACGCTGGCAGCAACGTGCAGTCGCACTGCTTCAAGTACCCACAGACAAGGTAACTGTTCGCTGATCAGTGGCTCGGCGAATCCTTGCGCACGAAATGCTGGTGCATTTCCGACGTCAGGCTTTCGATGCGTTCAGTGAGGGTCTTGGTCATTTCGGTGAGGCGGGTGTTTTGCTCGAGCAATTCGAGCAATTGCGCGGTGTTCTGCGCTGCTTGGGCCTGACGTTCACTGTTGGCCACGGCCAGCGCTTCGCGGTGCTGCGCGTCGGCGTCGGACTGAGCTTTGTCCCGTGCTGCCTGGCGGGTCTGGGCCAGCAGAATCAAGGGTGCGGCGTACGCCGCTTGCAGGCTGAACGCCAGGTTGAGCAGGATGAAGGGGTAGGCATCGAAGTGGGTGATGCCGGACACGTTGAGAAAAATCCATAGCGCGACGATCAGCGTCTGCGCGCCGAGAAACACCGGCGTGCCGAAGAATCGTGCAAAGGCTTCGGCGCGCAGGGCAAATTTGTCATTACCGAAGGTCGGCGCCAGGTGAGCGTGAGGACGGTGGAAACGCAAGTGATCGACGGGCGCGGTGGTTTTGCTTTCGGTGGTCATGATGCTCTCTGCTGGGCGCTGGGACTGAGCCCCACTATAGCGCCAGCGCCCGGCGATCCGTGCAACTGTGGCTAAATCGCCAGCGTGACAGCGCTGTTGCGCTCGGTATCGCTGGCGGCTAAACAGATTTTATTGCGGCCGGTATTTTTGGCGGTGTAGAGGGCTTTATCCGCGTCATCGAGCCAGGTGATGGCATCGGTGAAGGACGGATGATAAGCCGCCAGGCCGATGCTCAGGCTGATCCGCAGCTCGGGTATTTCCTCATGCCGGTAGTTGTGCAGGACTTCACGCAAGCGTTCCATGACATCCCGTCCCTGATGCAACGGCATGCCGGGCAGGATCACGCAGAATTCATCACCACCATAGCGCCCGGCCAGATCGCATTCGCGAAGGTTGCGTTTGAGTTCGGCGCTCAACTGGCGCAGC
Source organism: Pseudomonas sp. O230 (assembly GCF_045447035.1). Lineage (NCBI taxonomy): Bacteria > Pseudomonadati > Pseudomonadota > Gammaproteobacteria > Pseudomonadales > Pseudomonadaceae > Pseudomonas > Pseudomonas sp. O230. Next base: position 506,116 of record NZ_JBJGXN010000004.1, read on the forward strand.
ACCGAGTCACCAACGATGTGCCCGTAGGTGTCGTTGATGGGTTTGAAGTGATCAATGTCTATCAAGGCGATCGCGGCGGGTTGCCGATGTGCGCGACAGCGGTGGAACTGCAGCTGCAGCAGGTCCTTCCAGGCACCGTGGTTGAGCAGGCCGGTCAGGCTGTCGGTACGGCTCAGGGCACTCAAGGCGCGTTTGTGTTCGGACAGTTTGATCGCCAGCCGATAACAGACCATACCCACCGCCAGCGGGTAGAGTGTGAGCATTGGCAGACACGCCCACACCTGCATCGGCGTGGCATAAGGGGTAAAGGCTGCGCCAAACAGCAGCAACGAAATCGTCCCTCCTGCCACTTGAGCAAGGGAGCCCTGAATGAACAGACGCTGACCTCCGGCCGCGACATTGTTCATTGCCATCATCGAAAGGATGGTCACGGTGGTGAGTGGGTTGAACTGAAAGGTCGCCACCCAGAACCCGCCGAGCAGCGAATCGTAGAGTAGGTTGCGGCGCTCTGCCTTGTAGGGAAAAGTCGATTGGGTCGACAGTTGATAGGCCAGGTGCGGCCAGACATAACCATTGAATAGCAGCAGTACCCAGACCCAGACCGGCAGGCTCAACGGATAGAGTGCGGCGGCCACGCTGATGCAGCCGATGCCCATGCCAATAGTTCGGGGCAAGTAAATACGTCTGGTAAATGACAGGCCCTTGCCGCGTTGATTTTCCATAATGTCCTGCGCCAGATTCATTCTGAAACACACTGCCGTGTTTTATTCAGAGTTACCGTTCATCGGTAAAATGGCGGACATTGTCATTTATTCCAACGGGAATAATCAGTGTCCTTCGGAGCCATTTAACAGTTGCAGGGCGCAGCGAACGCTTGATTTAGAGCTGGTAGCAGGCGAGGAACATGTCCAGGGCAGAGTCCGCGACGGTGGTCTGCATCTCGGGCGAAAGGCCAGGCAACCCCATGGAAATCTGTGGCCAGAAGGCAAAGGACTTGAGCATTCCCTGAATCTGTTGAGCGGCAAACGACGGGTCGACCGGCTTCAGTCGGCCATCGGCCTGCGCGGCACGAATCCACACCGTTAAGCCTTCTTCACGTTCGCCCATTCGCGCGACCATGTTCTGCGCGCGTTCGGGGGAATGGATGGTGGCCGCGATGGCGACCCGCGCCAGGTCGAGAAAATTGTCATCGCCCAACATCTGCAATTTCGCCATCAGCATCCGGCGCATCTGGTCGCGCAGCGGCAGGTCAGGGCGGTAGGACGTTTCCTGTTCGGCCGTCACCCGTGCCCATAACTGATTGAGGATTTCGGCGAACAACTCTTCCTTGCTGGGGAAGTGGTTGTAAACCGTGCGCTTCGACACGCCAGCGGTGGCGGCAATTTTGTCCATGCTGGTGATATCGAAACCGTGGGCACGGAATTCGGCAATCGCCGCGTGAATGATCGCTTCGCGTTTTCGGTCGGTCAGGCGCTGTGGAGCTGTCATAAGTACGCTTCGGCAGAAGAAAATTAGAATTACACTCGGCAGTTTACTTGTGATCGGGTTTGATGCAACCTAGAAACTACACTGTGCAGTGTAATGTTTGGTTAATCCTGCACAGCCAAAAATACAGTGTTCGGCTGATGCGTGCGTGCCTTGGCCATTTACCGTCCCACCGCAGAAACTGCGACCCCTGCGGTTTCCTGGAGTCATTCAGTCATGGCCAATTCCACTAACGCCTCTGCGCTTGAAGCTTCCCGTCAGGTAGAAGGGCATTTCAAAAACCATGTGCCCGTGCAACGTGAAGGCTTGCGAAAAATGCTGCGCATCATGTGGAAGATGATTTTCCACAAGCCACGCAACACCCGACCGACCGCTGCCGTCCCGGTGCAACGCCTGACCCATGATGCGTTGATTGCCGCGCCCAATCACAGCGTCTATCGCCTTGGCCATTCCACGGTATTGCTCAAACTGCGAGACAAATTCTGGATCACCGACCCGGTCTTCGCCGAACGCGCTTCACCGGTGCAATGGGCCGGCCCGAAACGCTTTCACCAGCCACCCATCAGCCTCGAAGAATTACCACCGATTGAAGCGGTGATCCTGTCCCACGATCACTACGACCACCTCGATTATGAGGCCGTGCTCAAACTGGCGGACAAAGCCAACTACTTCCTCACCCCGCTGGGCGTCGGCGACACCCTGATCAAATGGGGCATCGACGCCAGTAAAGTGCGCCAGCTCGACTGGTGGCAGGGCACCGAAGTCGACGGCATCCAATTCATCGCTACCCCGTCGCAGCACTTTTCCGGCCGCGGCCTGTTTGATGGCAACAGCACCCTGTGGGCCTCGTGGGTGATGATCGACGCCGACACGCGGATCTTCTTCAGCGGTGACAGCGGCTACTTTGACGGCTTCAAACGCATCGGCGAACAGCACGGCCCGTTCGACCTGACACTCATGGAAACCGGCGCCTACAACGTCGAGTGGCCACATGTGCACATGCAGCCCGAGCAAACCCTGCAAGCGCACATCGACCTGAGAGGCCGCTGGTTACTGCCGATTCACAACGGCACCTTCGATTTGTCGATGCACGCCTGGTATGAACCCTTTGACCGAATTCTGGCCTTGGCCTGGGAGCGCAGTGTTTCGATTACTACGCCGCAGATGGGTGAGGCGTTTAATGTGATGTATCCGCAGCGGGGGAGTGTTTGGTGGTCTGAGGTGGAGCAGCAGGTGTATCAGGAGAGTGTTGGCTGAGCGAGCTACAGATGGGCGCGAATATTCATACGTGATCCCGCGCCAAGAGATGACGGACATTTCCAGCAGCGTCTGTAGGCTTGGAAAGCGAGTGAGCTCATTCACTCGCTATCAGTCATCACAAGGATCTTTATCGCATGGATGTAACACTAAACGACGCTACGCAAAGGCTGACACCCCTGTTGGGGCTCGAATATTTAAGTGTCGATGAGCTCAGCCAAAGAATGGAGCGCAAACAGCTGAGTGCTGTAGCGCTCGTGCAGTACCTGCTGCACCGGATCGAGTTGCTGGATAAACAGGGACCGGCGATCAACGCGATCATCGAACTCAACCCAGATGCATTAGCCATTGCTGAATCACTGGACCTGGAGCGTCAACGTGGACACGTCCGGGGACCTCTGCATGGCATTCCGGTGTTGCTCAAAGACAATATCGATACGTCCGACCAGATGCAGACCAGCGCCGGGTCGTTGGCCATGGTCGGGCAACCGGCCGCCCAAGATGCTTTCATCGTGCAACGGCTCAGAGCAGCAGGGGCGGTGATTCTCGGAAAAACCAACCTCAGTGAATGGGCCAACTTCCGCGATCCAGCCATCCCCGATGGGTGGAGCAGCCGAGGTGGGCAAACCAAAAACCCGCACGTGTTGAGCGAATCGCCTTACGGCTCAAGCTCAGGCTCCGGCGCGGCGGTTGCCGCAGGTTTTGCGCCGCTGGCAGTCGGAACGGAAACCGTCGGCTCGATTATCGCCCCGGCGTCCGTCAACGGCGTGGTGGGCCTCAAGCCTACCGTGGGCTTGCTCAGTCGTAGCGGCATCGTCCCGGTGAGTCAAAAAGTCGATACTCCCGGGCCCATGGCGCGCACCGTTCGAGAGGCGGCACTGCTCTTGAATACGATGACCGGCAGCGACGACGCCGAACCGGTCAAAACACCGCACGCCATCAGCGGCGTGGACTATACGGCTTTGCTGATTCCGCATTCACTGGTCGCACGGCGCATCGGTTATCCCGTCAAGTTCGATACCCGCGTCGAGGCTGCACAGCTCGACCCTCAGTTTTCCCGTGCACTGGAAGTCATGCAAGCCGCAGGGGCGACATTGATTCCGGTGGCGTTCGATGATCCTCAATCCCTAACGCCGGAGGAGGTGGAAAACGGATTCCGGATGGGTATCAAGCGTGATCTTCCGCGATACCTGGCTAAACGAAGCGGTCTTGCAATCCAGAACCTGAAGGATCTCCTGCAACACAACGAGCGCTCCACCGGCGCCGAGGGTTTTGGGCAAGCCACGTTGAACGCGGCCAACAACGTTGATTTTGACGAGAACACGTACAACGAGTTGTGGCAAAAAATTCAAAGCGAAAATGCGGCTGTCATCGACAACGTAATGCTTGAGCATCAGCTGGATGCGGTGGTGTGGGACGTGGGCTCCCCAGGGTTGAACGTCACTGCGTTGGCTGGTTATCCCGGCGTCATGGTGCCTTCCGGGGTGGACGATTACGGAGTGCCTACCTCTGTGTTCTTCTTCGGGACTCGCTGGAGCGAGGCCCATCTGCTGGCTATTGCTTATGGGTATGAACAAGCTTCCAACGCAAGGCCAACGCCTGCGTTCAAACCGTAAAGGCTTCTAACGCAAACACTGGGATTTTTACTTCAGGTGAAAACCACCTCAATTCGCCCCTCTTTTCTCGATTGAGGGGCTGACTTGACCACGATCTGCACGTCTCGCCCAAGCAGGGATAAGCATTCCATCATCTTTGCTTCACTAATGCCGCGAAACTTCCCGCGCAACATTTCAGAGAGCTTGGGTTGGGACAGACGCAAAATTTCAGACGCTTGAACCTGAGTCCAATGGCGAGCCTTTATGATTTCGCCAATTTTTGCGGCCAGTTGGGATTTGACGCGCATTTCATTGGCGTTGGGCGTCGAGAGGTCTTCGTAGACGTTGCCGCTGCTTTCTTCGATTTCAATCATGATCTGATCCTTTTGCGTGGTCTTGCGCCGCCTGAAGTCTCTCCTTGATCAAATCGATGTCGGACTGCGTGGTTCTGATACCCGAAGTCGACTTCTTCTGAAAGCAGTGCAGAACATAAATGGCATTACCAAAACGGACGGTATAAACGGCGCGATAGCTGTTCGTATCGAAGTCCTCGACCACTTCAAGGACAGCAGCACTACCAAAACCCTTTAGAGGTTTCGCGTCAGGGTGTTTTGCACCGCTTTGTGCCAAATCAAGTGCATAACCAAAAACGTCCTGTACATCGGCGGGCATCTGTTTGAGATCTTTTTTACTGCTACAAATCCACCAGAGTGACTTCCTTGTACTCATGCGAAAATATACCTATATGGGAATAATCGTCAATCGATGATTTCTTTCACTCGACCATCGCGAAATCAGCGCGCCCCATCGGTTCCGCTACCGACCCTTTCATATTCATCCCCCGCCCCGGCGCAAACCCCGGGAAGAACACCAACCCCTCCGACTCAAACCGATACGCCAACGCCAGCCGATCAGCATCCGCCACATCACGCCGGGCCTCAAATCGCACAATCGCGTCGACCGAAACGCCAGACTCCCGAGACAGCTCATCCACGCTCCAACCCAACATCGCCCGGGCCTGGGCGCAATGGGCGGGAGTGAATTGGAAGAGGGCGATACGTTCCAGGGTGATTTTCATCGCATAAGAGGCCATGGTGTTCTCCGGGCTCAAGAGTGCTTATTCAAAAAGTACTGTGATTTTGTACAGTTGTTTTGCGCCCGGATCAAATTCATTTTTATTTCGCCCCCTCCAACCAGACGGACGGCGCCTGACCCAACACCCGGCGAAACATCGTCGAAAAGGCCGCTGGACTGTCGTAGCCGAAATCCAAAGCAATCCGCGTCACCGACTCACCCACGGTCAATCGCGAAAGGGCCAACACCACACAGGCGCGCTGCCGCCATTGACTGAAACTCAGATCAGTCTGTTGGCGAAACAGGCGATTGAACGTGCGCAAACTGATGTGCAACTGATCTGCCCATTGTTGCGGCGACTGATGGGCATCGGGCCGCTGCAAAAAGCCCTGGCACAACGCGAGCAACCGCGCATCGACAGGCAGCGGAATGTGCAACGGCAAGTGAGCACTGCGCGCCAGTTCATGCAGCAGTAAATCAATCAGCGCCCCATCGCGCCCGGCCTCGTCATACGCCAGCGGAACCTCCACCGCCTCCATCAGCAAATGCCGCATCAACGGCGAAACGCTGATCACCTGACACTGACTTCCCAGGTCCACCGCCAGCGGTTCGATGTACAAACTCCGCGTGCTCACCTCCAGCATCAACACCTCGTGCGCCACCCCCGGCGGAATCCACACCGCCCGCTGCGGCGGCACCACCCAATTGCCGTCATGCGTGCTGACCTGCATCACCCCGGTCGCGCCGTACAACAACTGTGCCCGTCGGTGTGTATGACGGGGCAACACATGACCGTAGGAATAATCCGTACCGATCGCCACCACCGAGCGTGGCGTGTCATCCAGCCCATTAATCGAAACATTGCGCATCAAGCGGCTTCCAGCAGTTGGCGTAAACGCAAACATTATTGGCTGACTTGCTGAAGCAGGCCAAGCCGCATCGCTCTATCGTCGACCGCTCTAAACCCATGGACGACGCGCAATGTTCTATCTCTTGCTGACACTCTTCGGCTGCATGACCGGCGTCACCGCCGTGCTGTTCGGCTTCGGCGGCGGCTTCGTCGTGGTGCCGTTGCTGTACCGCATGCTCATGGCCAGCCACGGTGCCGACGACCCCATCGGCCAATCGGCAATGCACATAGCCGTCGCCACTTCGACCTGCGTGATGATCGTCAATGCCCTGGTCGCCACCGGAAAACATCACCGCGCGGGTAATCTGATTCGCCATTACCTGTGGCCGTTGGGTGGGTTTATCGGATTGGGCGCGGTGATCGGCGCCATCGCCGCAATGTGGGTCAGTGGCGAGGTGATTCGCTATGCCTTTATTGCGTACCTGGGCGTGACCATTGTGGATTGCCTGTTCAGACGTGGATTTCTTACGCACACCGATAACGCAATCCCACGGCGATTGGGGAGGGCGGAAGTGTCCGGTGGCGGTGTAGGAATCGGCGCCATCGCCACATTCCTCGGCGTAGGTGGCAGCGTCATGACCGTGCCGTTGTTGCGTCGATGCGGGTTGAGCATGTCGCAGGCAACGTCCATGGCCAATCCGCTAAGCCTGCCCGTGGCGCTGGCCGGGACAGTGACTTACATGGCGATGGCGCGGTTCACCGAGTTTGATCTGGGCGCGTGGTTTGTCGGTTATGTGGATCTGTTGGCGTTTGCGGTTTTGACGATGGGATCGTTGCTGGGGATTCGCTTGGCCACGCCGTGGATCGGGCGGATTCCGGATCGAATCCATGCAAAGGTTTACATCGGTTTACTTGTGTTGGTGATGATCAGCATGTGCCTGAATTGAACGCCGTCACTTCGCCTCCAACCCCGACGCTTCCCGAATAATGAAGTGATCCAGGTTCTCGATATTCGCACTGAACACCCCGAACGTCTGCTCGGGGTTTTTCTTGCTCGGCACCTGCTTCAACTCCGGCGTCACGCCATAAAAGAAGCAATACAACGGCGCCTCGCTGTCGATGGCGTGCTTGATCTCCTCCAGAAACGCTTTGCGCTTGCGGTAGTTCTCGATCAACTTTTTGCTCAAGTAAACATTGACCGAATAAGGCTTCTTCTTCGCCTCATCCGCCTGCTTGAACCAGACCTTCTGCTCGAAATCGATGCGAAAACTCTGGGTGTAATCCTTGATCTCCTTGATCTTGCCCCAGTAAACCAGCCCCTTGTTGTCCGTCAGGTACTCGATCTTCTTGAAGAACGACCCATAAGGCGCCGTGTGCTCGCCGATCTTCAGCGGCATGCGCTTGAGCAGGTCCTTGTCGTCGAAGTTCGACACGAAGCACTCCACCGGGTGGGCGAAGATGCTGGTTTTGTCTGGTGCCGATTCGTGGCTTGAGTGCTCGACCTCATTGGCCTTTTTCGGCAATTGCGGGTCCGCTCGCATCACATCTGCCGCCACCGAAGGGCTCGACGGCTTACGCACATACTGACGCCGAGTCAGCAACAACTCCGACGGAAAATGCTCCTCGCGACTGTCATCCGTTTCCGCACCGTCCGCGTCCACACCTGACGGCGGCGTCTTGAGACTGACATAAGGACAATCCGCCACATGCCGAGTGCTGGGCGTGTTCTTGAAGTGCGGGGTGCGAACGTAGTTCACGTTCTTGGCGTTGAACGTCGTCAACACATTCGCGGCATCGAAGGCCAAGCGGCAGACATCGTAGGGGCATTGGAAATGTTCTTTGGCGGAATCGAACGCCATGGTCTCGTCGAAATTCAAATCGCGCACGTCATAGATCGACAGCTTGTCGTCGAGGCTGAGGCAGTAGGCGAGGTCGAATTTCATGGTGGATTCAGTTGTCGGGGAAGAAGCGAGTATTAATAGCGGGAGGTGGTGCGGAATGCACTCAATGCTTTCAACCGTTGCGACAAGCCTGCGGGAGCACGCCAACTCGTGAGTCTCAACTCCATCATCGCAAGCAACACTTCAAAGTGCGTCTTCGCGCGCCATCACTACACGATTTCTGCCTGAGCGCTTCGCCTCGTACAAGGCCGTATCCGCCAAGCTGTAAGCAGTATCGAAACTTGTTCCCACTGAGTTGGCGCTAACGCCGAAACTCGCCGTGATGTGTCGGTTCACCGGACAGCCAAACACGTGAGATGCAATCGCCTCCCGCATGGCTTCCGCAAGGCTCAAGCCTTCCGCGATCTCGCCGGCGGGGATCAGTACCGTAAATTCTTCACCGCCCACTCGCCCGATTATTCCGCTGTCACCGACGATCCTGCGCAGGCAGCCGACTATTCCCTGAATGACCGCATCCCCGGCAGGGTGACCGAACTCGTCATTCACCAGCTTGAAGTGATCGATGTCCAGGACGATCATCACCGCGCCGACTTTTTGCAGGGTCTGTACGGATAGATCAATCACGGCGCTACGGTTGAGCACTCCCGTAAGGCCATCGTGAGTCGCGCGATGTTCGAGCTGGCGGGCCAGTATCTGTAGTTGCGCATTAAGGGTATTCATTTCGCGCTCGGCGCGGTCGCTTCGACCAATCAACCGGCGAGTTTCGCGCATCAAACGCTCAAAGTGCGACGTCATATCGGCCAGCGAACGCCGATACGTTTCGGCATCCGTCCCGCTCAGTGCCAACGTCGAGCGCGCGCGCTCAAGCGCATCATTTTCGCTTCTGAACAGATCGGGAGCCGAGTCACCAGAATCCCCAACGGTAGTGACTGGAACGGTCATTTTTGTCATTACCTCAGGTGGTGATCGAATGATCATTGAAAATAATGGATTCGAAGTCGGCCTTCAGCTCCTCACCAAACTCAAAAATCGTTTCGTCTTCCTCGTCGTGGTACCAGTTAACTTCAATCCGGTTGCCAGCTTGAGCCGAGCGATCAAGCGCATCGAAAATACTGAACAGCATTTTCGTGCTGGAGCTATTGAAATACGCCAGCGCGATATTGGTCGTGATTGTCGCGTCTGTACGCCCCTCCAGAAAACTGCGTAGTTGCTGGATGATCGGGGCATAAAAAGCAGCCGCGTTTTCGGGGTAAGACTCGCCTTTAATCGACAGCAGGTTTTGATCGAAACGAAAGTCCACTTCCGGCGATGTTACGGTTGCGTGAATGTAGAAATTATCCATAACGCTCTCGACTCAAATGATGGCTTTAAGACAAAACAGGGTAGTGTCCGGGTCATCCGCTCTTGGATGAAAGTCAAACTCCAAGGGCGCGCAAGCGTCGCGCGCCATCGTCAGAAAGCCCAGGCCGGCCCCCTTGCTGTCCACTGGAGTTTCCGCCCGCAACGTCAACTTGTAAGCGTGCTTGATCTCTTCAAGTGACATGTTGCGCAAGGGTTCGAGCTTCTCTCGGAGGCGATCAACGTCCGTTGAGGCAATGGGATTGGCGCACAGCATCAAGTGGTGTTCACCTTCCTTGCTTATGCACACCGCGCCCTGGCGCAATACGGACTCATCGGCAACCGTGGTTTGCAGCAAATCGGAGGAGTAATGCAGGATGTTCTGCGAGAGTTCAACAAACGATGAGAACAACTTACGCCGTGTCGGACCACTCACCCCAGAGATTTCAAGTTGCAGTTTCACAACTTCCGCCATCGCTGAAATGATGTGATGCGAGAAATAACCCATGTGATAAAAAATGACATTCCGTTGCTGGGCCAAATCGAAAAACGTGCAGTCGTGATGCACAGACGCAGGATTAAGCATCATCAGTTCCTAATACGGGCACAAAAAAGGGTCAAATCGTCACGACGGGTTTGTTCTCCCTGCCAGGCTGCAAACGTGCGTTGCAACTCTTCGCAGATGAGCGTTGACGATTTATCACGGTGTTCCAGTAGGGTTTCGAACGCCTTGCGCTTACCGAAGGCGATTTTTTTAGGGCCGCCGATTTGGTCCGTGAGGCCATCAGTGGCGATGAAAATGAGGCTGCCAGGTGGCAGGTGAACAGTGCTCACCGTCCACGAGTAGTCCAAACCGCTATCCACATAACCGACGCCGATGCGCTGACCGGCAATGGTTTCAAGTTCGTCGGCGTCAGGCTTCAACACATTCAGCGACATCCTGGCCCCGGCAAAACTCAATACGTGAGTGGCCGAATCGAACCAAAAGAAAGCCGCGTCCAGGCCGTCATCCGACTCCGGGGTGCCGTCCAGTCCGTTGACTTGCCCCAGTAGACCTTTGACGCCTCGGTTCACGGCAGACAGGAGATGCGCAGGGTCGCGCGGGCCTATCTGGGTCAGCGCCTGGGTTAACGAAGAGGAGGCGATCAACGTCATGAAGGCGCCTGGCACGCCGTGACCGGTGCAGTCTGCAATCGCCCCAAACCAACCGGTCGGGTAGGCGCAAAAATGGTAGAAGTCGCCACCCACCACATCCCGTGGCTCCCACAGCAACGTCGCGTCATCCAGCGTCAACGCCAAGGCATCACGAGAGGCCCGAAGCATCGCGCGTTGAATAACACTGGCGTATTCAATGCTCTGCATCATCTGGCGGTTCTTTTCGGCTTGCATGGCCGCCACCACCGCCATCAGTTCCAAGCCATTTCCCAAACCGGCGAAATGACCGTTTCTCGTCACGATGAAGCCGTCGGCCAGGGCCTTCTCGCCATACTCCACGGTCTTGAACGTCAACTCTTCGATACTCATTTCGGCGTCGACGATTAACGGCTCTTTGTCCATAAAAGCGATGCAGCTTTTTTTGTCAAAAAGCTCACGGTGAAACGGTTTGCTCATTTGCGACAAAAAAATGTTGCGGTTTATCAAGCCCACCGGGCGCGAGTCCTCCACCACCGCCAGGCACACGACATCGCGCTTTGCGGTGAAAATTTCCATCACCAGGGTGTTGGTGCTATCCAGGCTGATCGCAGGCGCTTCATTGCATAAATCACCGGCGCACTTGTGGTCTTTTGGCAGCTTGGGATGCATGAAAGTGAAGTGTTCTGCGTTCATAACTGAATCATCGCACCGGGTAAATGCGGGATGATGTCAGGGTGATATTAAGCTGATGTGACAGTGGGGCGATTTAAAGGGGGTGAAGCAGATTCACAAAGAGATATGGCGCAATGTCGTTACCGTTGTAGGATTAGTTTCCTGCGGCTGTGCGCTATTTCCTACGTCGAGTTTCGGTTCTTACGATCCTCGTCGGCTGCGATTGAACTGCAACCCCGCAATGCCCATTTTGCTCACGTAGCAAGGATAGCGACTCGATGACTTCGCCTGCACTCAATCAAATTTTGTTTGGCCCACCGGGAACCGGTAAGACGTATGCCACCATCGAGGCTGCGCTAGAAATTCTTGCTCCTGAGTTTCTTCAGGCCAACACAAATGATCGGGTAGCTTTGAAGAAGCGCTTCGATGAACTCGCTGCAGATGGGCATGTTGAGTTCGTCACATTTCATCAAAGCTTCAGCTACGAGGACTTTGTCGAAGGTTTGCGCGCAGAAAGCGGAGAAGACGGACAACTGCGCTATGACGTTGTCGATGGTGTGTTCAAAAATTTGTGTACCACTGCTATTGCCAAGGTTACCCAGCAAGCCCAAGCACCGGTTGATTTAGAGCGGCGTCGTGTTTGGAAGATGTCATTGGGCAATACTCATGGCAGCGATGCGTATATTTTTGATGAGTGCAAAGAGAACAACTATGCCCTGCTTGGTTATGGCGGGTGCATCGATTTCAGTGGTTGCAAGACCCGAGAAGATATCGCCCAACGGTTTGCTGACGGTGGTGAGACTCTACCCGCAAATGCTTACGGGATTACCGCAGTTCACAGTTTTCTACTGAAAATGAAAATTGGTGATTTGATAGTCGTGACCGAGGGCAATACCAAATTTCGGGCGATTGGTGAGGTGACCGGAGAGCACCGTTGCTTAAACCGTGAGGATCAAGACTTTGAGTACGGGCAATGTCGCCCGGTGAAGTGGTTACGAATTTATGATCCGTCCTTGCCTCATGATCAACTCATGAGTGGAAAATTTACCCAGCGTACTCTTTATGAGCTGGGTTCTGGATCGCTGGATCGTAGCAAGCTGGCTCAGTTACTCGGAGCACCATTCCAAGACGCTGCCGCGACCGTGAGCCTAGGTGTATGCTTTTCGAAAGGAGAGTCATTCGGCTCGGGATACGTAGTCGCGAGCGCTTCAGTTGAGTTGCTCAATTTGGTGAAACCCAACGGAAAAGAACTACCGATAGGGATGAGCATCCTCAACACGCTTGCGGAATATGTGCGTTCCGGACGATTAACGGTCACAGATATTCGCAACAAGCTGGTTTTTGACAAGGTCTCAGAAACTAAGCTGGAGCCATTTTTGATCAATGGCTACAACAATATTTTGCCAGCATTGGTCGAACGCATTTTGGATGCACCATCCGATTGCGCAGAGGTCAAGAAAACAGCCGAATCCAATAATGCACGTGTGCTTATCATCGACGAAATAAACCGCGGTAACATTTCTCGGATATTTGGTGAACTGATTACCTTAATCGAACCGTCCAAGCGTGCGGGAGCTAACGAGGCTCTCAGGGTGACGCTGCCGTATTCGAAAGAACATTTTAGCGTTCCGAGTAATGTCTATCTCATTGGCACCATGAACACTGCTGACCGTTCATTGGCAGGCCTAGATATCGCATTGCGTCGTCGTTTCACCTTCCGAGAAATGCCACCTAAGCCTGAGCTGCTAGAAAATGTTGTCGTGGGCGAACTCAGCGTGGCTCAGCTCCTTACAGTGATAAATCAGCGCATAGAAATGCTGCTAGATCGAGATCATTGCTTAGGGCACGCGTACTTCATGCCGTTAAAGAATGAGCCAACGCTGGAGCGATTGAGTCAAATTTTCCGTGAACAAGTGCTCCCATTGCTACAAGAGTACTTTTTTGAAGATTGGCTGCGCATTCAATGGGTGCTTAATGATCATCGCAAGGCCCCTGAGAACTGCTTTATCAAACAGCCACCGTCCAGCCCGCAATCGTTATTCGGCGATCAAGTGATGCTCAGTAATCAAAATAACCAATGGCTCATTAACGAAGGCGCGTTCGCTCGGGTTGAGTCTTTTTATGGTGTTATTGATCACGAAAAAATGCCCTCAAAACTGCAAGACGCTATCGAAGCTGATAAAGGCGTGACGGCGTGAAACCCGTCATCACCGTTCGAGAGTACGCTAGGCTTACGACAGATAACGTCACTGTGCCGACGTTGGATCTTGCTCAAGTATCGGTTTCTGCCTTTGACTGGCTGTGCAAATTGAATGCTTCTTTCAGCAATGCTGGAGCTGCATTGGTTCAGCTTGAGAACCGTTGTTTACTCAAGCTCGACAACTACGTTGGTGTGTTGGAAACACCCTGTGGCACACGCCTCGAAATTCTCCCTAAGCATTTTGAAAGAGAGGACTGCATCAAGCAAAGCAGGGCGTTGTTGCGGCGCATGATCCAAGCCTCTCTAAAGTTACCTACCCGTGAAGTCGGCGCAGCGGG